>NZ_CP155619.1:4368348-4680372 GCF_039697315.1 Pseudomonas abietaniphila
GTGCGAACTGCGCCATCAGCGTGGTCAGGATACCCAGCGGGAACAACAGGATCAGCAGGATTTCCACCGGAATGCGAATGCACGCCAGCATGGTCACGATGATCACCGCGACCGCAATCAGGCTGGCGGCGCTGAAGAAGTCCAGACCCAGGCCGATCGGGCGCACCAACTGGCCGAAAAGCGCACTGGCCTGACAGGCGACAGCCAGGGTGCCGATCAGGCACAGCAGCCATTTATCGGCCTTTTTGCCCTGACGCAGGCGAGTACCTTGATAGAGGGTCGCAGCGGCGTAGAGAACGGCGGCGGCGAGGCTGAATAGCAAACTCGGTGACAAGGGGAACATAGATCCTGATGGGCGTGCCCGAAAGCCGCTGAGTTTGGCATAGAACCGACAGTCCACGAAAGACCACAGAAGCAGACGTCGTGGTGTCCGTGCGCCAGACTCTTCGCTATAATCCGCGACCTGCTCAAGCCACAGGCTCGTCGAGCGCTGTTCCCTCTATATATGTGCACCACTTTTTGGCGCTGCACCGGGGAGCAGGGCCGCATCAACTGGGGTTCATGACGAACTCAAAGGATCACGCATGTTTGAAAATCTGACAGATCGTCTCTCGCAGACGCTGCGCCAGGTCACCGGCAAGGCCAAGCTGACCGAGGACAACATCAAGGACACTCTGCGTGAAGTGCGTATGGCGCTGCTCGAAGCCGACGTCGCCTTGCCGGTGGTCAAAGACTTCGTCAACCGCATCAAGGAACGCGCCGTCGGCACCGAGGTGTCGCGCAGCCTGACCCCGGGCCAGGCCTTCGTGAAGATCGTCCAGGCCGAACTGGAAGAGATGATGGGGGCCGCCAACGAAGAGCTGACCCTCAACGTCACGCCGCCAGCGGTCATCCTGATGGCGGGTTTGCAGGGTGCGGGTAAGACCACCACTGCGGGCAAGCTGGCGAAATTCCTCAAAGAGCGCAAAAAGAAAACCGTGATGGTGGTGTCGGCGGACGTGTATCGTCCTGCGGCCATCAAGCAGCTGGAAACCCTGGCCAACGACATCGGCGTGACATTCTTCCCGTCCGACATCAGCCAGAAGCCGGTGGCGATCGCCGAAGCCGCCATTAAAGAAGCCAAACTCAAGTTCATCGATGTCGTGATCCTCGACACCGCCGGCCGTCTGCACATCGACGCCGAGATGATGGGCGAGATCCAGGCGCTGCACGCGGCGGTCAAGCCGGCTGAAACGCTGTTCGTGGTTGACGCCATGACCGGCCAGGACGCCGCCAACACCGCCAAGGCATTCGGCGACGCGCTGCCGCTGACCGGTGTGATCCTGACCAAGGTCGATGGTGACGCACGAGGCGGTGCTGCGCTGTCGGTTCGCGCCATCACCGGCAAGCCGATCAAGTTCATCGGTATGGGCGAGAAGAGCGATGCGCTGGAGCCTTTCCACCCTGACCGTATTGCCTCGCGCATCCTTGGCATGGGTGACGTGCTCAGCCTGATCGAACAGGCCGAGCAGACCCTCGACAAGGAAAAGGCCGACAAACTGGCCAAAAAGCTGAAGAAAGGCAAAGGCTTCGATCTCGAAGACTTCCGCGATCAGCTGCAACAGATGAAAAACATGGGCGGCCTCGGTGGCCTCATGGACAAGCTGCCGACCATGGGCGGCGTCAACCTGGCGCAGATGGGCAACGCCCAGAGCGCGGCAGAGAAACAGTTCAAGCAGATGGAAGCCATCATCAACTCCATGACCCCGGCCGAGCGCCGCGACCCTGAGCTGATCAGCGGTTCGCGCAAACGCCGTATAGCCATGGGCTCCGGCACTCAGGTGCAGGACATCGGGCGTCTGATCAAGCAGCACAAGCAGATGCAGAAGATGATGAAAAAGTTTTCCACCAAAGGTGGCATGGCCAAAATGATGCGCGGCATGGGCGGAATGCTGCCCGGCGGTGGCATGCCCAAGATGTGATTTGCACCGCGCGGGAGGCTCTTCCGCGCGTCCTTCTTTGGGGCAACCGTCCCACTGGCCTGCTTGCGCAGGCGCTTAATGGCCGTTGTTGATGACGGCTCCATGGCAAATCTTGATGGCCTGACGGCGTGCGCCGGAAAAAGTCATTTGCAAAAGTCCGGATATTCCTTAGAATATGCGGCCTTTCGGGCACCTATGCCCGCTGTGCATCTTAGATTTGCAGCACCGACTACAGGAACTTTGTTCAATGCTAACAATCCGTCTTGCCCTTGGCGGCTCCAAAAAGCGCCCGTTTTACCACCTGACTGTGACCGACAGCCGTAACCCACGCGACGGTTCGCACAAGGAACAAGTAGGTTTCTTCAACCCGGTTGCCCGTGGTCAGGAAATCCGTCTGTCCGTGAACCAAGAGCGCGTTGCCTACTGGCTGAGCGTTGGTGCACAACCTTCTGAGCGCGTTGCTCAGTTGTTGAAGGAATCTGCCAAGGCTGCGGCCTGAGCAATATGAACGCGACGCCAGTTGTTGCTGATGACCTGATCGTTGTTGGCAAAATTTATTCTGTTCATGGCGTTCGCGGCGAAGTGAAGGTGTATTCCTTTACTGATCCGACTGAAAACCTGTTGCAGTACAAAACCTGGACGCTCAAGCGCGAAGGCAATGTGAAGCAGGTTGAGCTGGTCAGTGGACGCGGGAGCGATAAGTTCCTGGTCGCGAAGCTCAAAGGTCTTGATGATCGTGAAGAAGCTCGTCTTCTGGCGGGTTATGAGATCTGCGTGCCGCGCAACCTGTTCCCTGAACTGACCGACGGCGAGTACTACTGGTACCAGCTTGTAGGTTTGAAGGTCATCGACCACCTTGGGCAACTGCTCGGGAAGATCGATCATCTTCTGGAAACCGGCTCGAACGATGTAATGGTGGTCAAGCCCTGCGCAGGCAGTCTGGATGATCGCGAACGCTTGTTGCCCTACACAGAGCAATGCGTGTTGGCCGTCGATCTGGTTGCAGGCGAGATGAAGGTGGATTGGGACGCGGATTTCTAAGCAATGGCTAGCCTGCGCATAGAAGTCATCAGTTTGTTTCCCGAGATGTTTTCCGCCATCAGCGAATACGGCATTACCAGCCGTGCGGTGAAACAAGGGCTGTTGCAGCTCACTTGTTGGAATCCGCGGGACTACACCACGGATCGGCATCACACTGTGGACGATCGCCCGTTTGGCGGTGGCCCTGGCATGGTGATGAAGATCAAGCCTCTGGAAGATGCACTGGTTCAGGCCAGGCAGGCTGCCGGGGACGCGGCGAAGGTTATTTACCTGTCGCCACAAGGCCGCAAGCTGGATCAGTCTGCGGTACGCGGGTTGGCGCAGGAAGAAGCACTTATCCTGATTGCCGGTCGTTATGAAGGCATTGACGAGCGTTTTATTGATGCTCATGTCGATGAAGAGTGGTCGATTGGAGACTATGTGTTGTCTGGCGGTGAGCTGCCGGCCATGGTCCTGATAGATGCGGTTACGCGACTGCTGCCTGGAGCTTTAGGGCATGTGGATTCCGCGGAGGAAGATTCCTTCACGGATGGTCTGCTGGATTGCCCGCATTACACCCGACCGGAGGTGTATGCGGATCAGCGTGTTCCCGACGTATTGCTAAGTGGCAATCACGCACACATCCGGCGTTGGCGTTTACAGCAGTCCCTTGGGCGGACCTATGAACGACGCGCCGATCTTCTGGAAAGCCGCTCGCTTTCTGGAGAAGAGAAGAAGCTGCTGGCGGAATACCTCCGCGAGCGGGACGATAGTTAACGTATCGATGGTAAATCCGACTGATTTACCTTAGGAGCACAGCATGACTAACAAAATCATTCTTGCACTCGAAGCAGAGCAGATGACCAAAGAAATCCCTCCCTTTGCCCCGGGCGACACCATTGTCGTTCAGGTGAAAGTGAAGGAAGGCGACCGTTCGCGTCTGCAAGCGTTCGAAGGCGTTGTTATCGCCAAGCGTAACCGTGGTGTGAACAGTGCTTTCACTGTTCGTAAAATCTCCAACGGTGTTGGCGTTGAGCGTACTTTCCAGACCTACAGCCCGCAAATCGACAGCATGGCTGTGAAACGTCGCGGTGACGTTCGCAAGGCCAAACTGTACTACCTGCGTGACCTGTCCGGTAAAGCAGCTCGCATCAAGGAAAAACTGGTTTAATCCCAGTCTCCGATGCAGAAAAAAGCAGCCTACGGGCTGCTTTTTTGTTGCCTGAAAAAAAGCCAATCCGGGTTCTCCCAAAAACGGTGGGAGCGAATTTATTCGCGAGAGGCCGTTATAAACGAAGGATCTTCTTCGCAGGCACCATTGCATCGCGAATAAATCCGCTCCCACAGGTGCTGTGCATGCCGGATGATTTTGTACCGCTCTTGCTTATATGAAAGACTGCCCTTCGTTTTCCTCCGCTCAAGCCGAAACCATGCCCGCCCTAGACCATCCCATGATCGACCGCTTCCTCGACGCCCTGTGGCTGGAGAAAGGACTTTCGGACAACACCCGTGATGCATACCGCAGCGATCTGACGCTGTTCAACGGCTGGCTGGAGGAAAGGGGGATCGACCTGATGGCGGTCGGACGTGGGGCGATTTTCGATCACCTGGCGTGGCGCGTCGATAACGGCTACAAAGCGCGTTCGAGTGCGCGATTCCTGTCGGGTGTGCGAGGTTTCTATCGTTACCTGCTGCGGGAAAAACTGATTTCGGTCGACCCCACGTTGCAGGTGGACATGCCGCAACTGGGCAAGCCGTTGCCCAAATCGCTGTCTGAGGCCGACGTCGAGGCGCTGCTCGCTGCGCCGGACCTGAGCGAGGCCATTGGTCAGCGGGACCGGGCCATGCTGGAAGTGCTCTACGCCTGCGGTCTGCGGGTGACCGAGCTGGTCAGCCTCACGCTGGAACAGGTCAACCTGCGTCAAGGCGTGTTACGGGTCATGGGCAAGGGCAGCAAGGAGCGATTGGTGCCGATGGGCGAGGAAGCCATCGTCTGGGTCGAGCGTTATATGCGGGACGCTCGGCAGGAAATCCTGGGCGGGCGCCCCAGCGACGTGCTGTTTCCCAGCTTGCGTGGCGAACAGATGACCCGACAGACGTTCTGGCATCGAATCAAGCTCCAGGCGAAGGTGGCGGGCATCGGCAAATCGTTGTCGCCGCACACGTTGCGTCATGCGTTTGCTACCCATCTGCTTAACCATGGCGCCGACCTTCGCGTGGTCCAGATGCTCCTCGGGCACAGCGATCTTTCGACCACGCAGATCTACACCCATGTGGCACGCGCGAGGCTGCAGGACTTGCACGCTAAACACCACCCGAGAGGGTAAGGGCGATCGTAATTTACGACGTGTCTTACATCAGTCGGCGTCGGTGTTGCGGGCCTTATGTGATAGGCTTTGCCGGTTTCGCAGATTGGAGCTCCGAAAACTTGCCGGTGCGTCCGCGTCCGCCGTTTTCATTCCCGCCCGTCTGCCCACCGCCCGAGGAGTTTTCATGCGCGTGACTCGTATTATCGGTGCTGCCGTTGTAGCGCTGGCCAGCACTTTCAGCCTGTTTGCCCACGCCGATGAGGCGTCTGACAAGGCGATTCGCAAGACCCTGGAAACCCTGAACCTGGAGATTCCGGTCGAAAGCATTTCCAGCAGCCCGCTCAATGGTTTGTACGAAGTCAACCTCAAGGGCGGCCGCGTGCTCTACGCCAGCGCTGACGGTCAGTTCGTGATGCAGGGCAACCTGTACCTGATTCAGGGCGGCAAGCCGGTCAACCTGACCGAAAAAGTCGAACGCCAAGCGATTTCCAAGACGATCAATGGCATTCCGGCCGCAGAAATGGTCGTGTACCCGGCCGTTGGCGAGACCAAGTCGCACATCACCGTGTTCACCGACACGACCTGCCCGTACTGCCACAAACTGCATGGCGAAGTGCCGGAGCTGAACAAGCGTGGCATCGAAGTGCGTTACGTCGCGTTCCCGCGTCAGGGCCTGGGCTCGCCGGGTGACGAACAACTGCAGGCGGTGTGGTGTTCCAAGGATCGTCGCGCCGCCATGGACCGCATGGTCGATGGCAAGAACATTGAGGCGCCGAAGTGCGCGAACCCGGTGACCAAGCAATTCGAGATCGGTCAGTCGATTGGCGTGAACGGTACGCCAGCCATCGTCCTGGCTGACGGTCAGGTGATTCCGGGCTACCAGCCAGCGCCGCAAGTCGCCAAACTGGCACTCAGCGCCAAGTAATCCTGTTCGTCGCGGGCTGCCTGCGACGAACATTGAAGCAGCGGATCTGCCGGTGCTTCATCAATAGCGAGCCGCAATTCACTGCGGCTGTTTTCACGGCCGGCCTCGCGTCGGCCGTTTTATGGGGAGTTCATAGTGAAACCGGTCAAAGTAGGCATCTGTGGGCTGGGTACTGTCGGTGGCGGTACCTTCAATGTGCTAAAGCGTAACGCCGAGGAGATTGCCCGCCGTGCCGGGCGTGGAATCGAAGTGGCGCAGATCGCTGTGCGTACACCCAACCCCAATTGCCAGATTACCGGTACCCCGACCACGACCGACGTTTTCGACGTGGCCAGCAACCCAGAAATCGACATCGTCATTGAGCTGATCGGTGGCTATACCGTCGCCCGCGAACTGGTGCTCAAAGCCATCGAAAACGGCAAGCACGTGGTCACCGCCAACAAGGCGCTGATCGCCGTTCACGGTAACGAAATCTTCGCCAAGGCCCGCGAGAAGGGCGTCATCGTTGCGTTCGAAGCGGCAGTGGCTGGCGGCATCCCGGTGATCAAGGCGATTCGCGAAGGCCTGTCGGCCAACCGCATCAACTGGGTTGCGGGCATCATCAACGGCACCGGTAACTTCATCCTGACCGAGATGCGTGAGAAGGGGCGCACCTTTCCGGACGTCTTGGCCGAAGCCCAGGCGCTGGGTTACGCCGAAGCCGATCCGACGTTCGACGTCGAAGGCATCGATGCGGCGCACAAACTGACCATCCTGGCGTCGATCGCCTTCGGTATCCCGTTGCAGTTCGACAAGGCTTACACCGAAGGCATCACCAAGCTGACCACCGCTGACGTCAACTATGCCGAGGCGCTGGGCTATCGCATCAAGCACTTGGGCGTTGCCCGCAGCACCGCCGCCGGCATCGAACTGCGCGTGCACCCGACCCTGATCCCGGCTGACCGCCTGATCGCCAACGTCAATGGCGTGATGAACGCTGTGATGGTCAATGGCGACGCCGCCGGTTCGACACTGTTCTACGGCGCTGGCGCCGGCATGGAGCCGACTGCATCGTCCGTGGTCGCCGATCTGGTCGACGTCGTTCGTGCCTTGACCACTGACCCGGAAAACCGCGTTCCGCACCTGGCCTTCCAGCCAGATTCGCTCTCGGCCCATCCGATCCTGCCGATCGAGGCGTGCGAGAGTGCCTACTACCTGCGCATTCAGGCCAAGGACCACCCAGGTGTTCTGGCTCAGGTCGCAAGCATTCTGTCCGAGCGTGGCATCAACATCGAATCGATCATGCAGAAGGAAGTCGAAGAGCATGACGGCCTGGTGCCGATGATTCTGTTGACCCACCGTGTGGTCGAACAGCGCATGAACGATGCGATCCAGGCGCTGGAAGCCTTGCAGGACGTGGCTGGCCCGGTTGTGCGTATTCGCGTCGAGCATCTCAATTAAGCAGCGCTCAAGCGGCAAGCTGCAAGTAAGAGCAAAATCACATCGCAGTGAGCTTCGAGCCGCGAGCTGCAGGTCAACAGGCGAACCGCTTTGACTTGCCGCTTGGCGCTTGAAGCTTGCGGCCCAAACCGAAGGTTTGACTTATGCGCTACATCAGTACCCGTGGCCAGGCACCGGCCCTGAATTTCGAAGACGTGCTGCTCGCCGGCCTCGCCAGCGATGGCGGTCTGTATGTTCCGGAAAACCTGCCTCGTTTCACTCAGGAAGAAATCGCCTCCTGGGCGGGCCTGCCTTACCACGAGCTCGCATTCCGCGTGATGCGCCCGTTCGTCACCGGCAGCATTCCGGATGCCGACTTCAAGAAAATCCTCGAAGAGACCTATGGTGTGTTCGCGCACAGCGCCGTCGCGCCACTGCGTCAGTTGAACGGCAATGAGTGGGTGATGGAGCTGTTCCACGGCCCGACGCTGGCGTTCAAGGACTTCGCCCTGCAACTGCTGGGTCGTCTGCTGGACTATGTGCTGGAAAAACGCGGTGAGCGCGTGGTGATCATCGGCGCGACGTCTGGCGATACCGGGTCGGCCGCCATCGAAGGTTGCCGTCGCTGCGACAACGTCGACATCTTCATCCTGCACCCGAACAATCGCGTGTCGGACGTTCAGCGCCGTCAGATGACGACTATCTTCGGTGAGAACATCCACAACATCGCCATCGAAGGCAACTTCGACGACTGCCAGGAAATGGTCAAGAACAGCTTCGCTGACCAGAGCTTCCTCAAAGGCACGCGTCTGGTCGCGGTGAACTCGATCAACTGGGCGCGGATCATGGCCCAGATCGTCTACTACTTCCACGCATCCCTGCAGCTGGGCGGCCCGGCGCGTTCGGTGGCGTTCTCGGTGCCGACCGGCAACTTCGGTGACATCTTCGCGGGCTACCTGGCGCGCAACATGGGTCTGCCGATCAGCCAGTTGATCGTCGCCACCAACCGCAATGACATCCTGCACCGCTTCATGAGCGGCAATCAGTACGTCAAGGAAACCCTGCACGCCACACTGTCGCCGTCGATGGACATCATGGTGTCGTCGAACTTCGAGCGTCTGCTGTTCGACATGCACGGCCGCAACGGTTCGGCGATTGCCGCGCTGATGGACAGCTTCAAGCAAGGTGGCGGTTTCAGCGTCGAAGAAGACCGCTGGACCGAAACCCGCAAGCTGTTCGATTCGCTGGCTGTCAGCGACGAACAAACCTGCGAAACCATCGCCGAAGTGTTTGCCAGCACCGGCGAGCTGCTGGATCCGCACACGGCCATCGGTGTGAAAGCCGCGCGCGATTGCCGTCGCAGCCTGGACACGCCGATGGTCATTCTGGGGACGGCTCACCCGGTCAAATTCCCGGAAGCCGTGCAGAAAGCGGGCGTAGGAAAAGCGCTAGAGTTGCCTGCACATTTGTCTGATTTGTTCGAGCGCGATGAGCGTTGCACGGTGCTGCCGAATGACCTCAAAGCCATGCAGGCGTTCGTCAGCCAGCACGGAAACCGGGGTAAACCACTCTAACGGTTTCTCCGTGTAACAACTTCAGGCCCGCTCTCCAGCGGGCCTTCTCATTTCTGCGTGCCACACTTGCAAGGTATTTTTGAATTTCGCGGACAAATCCAGTGGCGGCAGAACCCATGAACATGAGCGCTTCAATGGTGCTCATCACGACCCGATTCCTTCGATACGCGCTGCGCATTTTGTTGTTGCTCGCGTGTGTCTGGAGCGTGAAGGGGCAGGCGGCACAGAACCTGCCGTTTGCGCTCGGCTCCCCATTTTTGAGCCAGCCGGCGCTGGCACTCGATCCTGCTGACCGGCAATGGCTGGACGAGCACAAGGTATTGAGAGTCGGCATTGCGATGGCCGATTACGAACCCATCGACATCACGAGTGATCGCAATCGTTATCAAGGGGTGAGCGCCGATTATCTGAGCCTGATCAGCGCCAAGCTCGGGATACCCGTCCGGGTGTCAGGATTCGCCAAGCGCGAACAGGCGGTGGCTGCCTTGCTGGCGGGTGACATTGATCTGCTGACCAGCGGCAACGGGTACGAGCGCGGGGTCGAGGGGCTGGCATTCACCCACGACTACCTGCCGGACCGGGCAGTGGTGGTAGGGCGCGGTAACGACGCCAGCCTGACGGGCTCGTTGAAGGGAAAACGCCTGGCCTTGCTGGATGGATACGCCGATGCGCAGGTGTTGCACCGTGTGTACCCGGACAGCGACATCGTGCTGGCCCCCACGCTGTACAGCGCGATGGAGGCGTTGTCACATGGCGACGTTGACGCGTTCATTGGCAATGAAGTGATCGTTCGCGCCTACAACGCGCAGCGACCTTACCAAGGGCTGCAGATCAAGTTCGAGAGCCTGCTGCCGCCCACCGGCTTCGCATTCGCCATGCGCCAGGACGAGTCGAGGTTGCTCGCCCTGTTCAATCGCTCCCTTGCCGAGTTGGGAGAGTCGGTCGACCGAGAGATTCAAGGTCGATGGACGACAGGGCTGGGTGCCGACGTTGCCCAGCAACGGATTCATCTCAGTACCGCCGAGCAATTGTGGGTGCGCAATCACCCGCAGGTCACCATTGCCTCCACGCAACACCCGCCCTACATCTACACCGACAGCCGCGGCAATTGGGTCGGCTTGAATATCGACGTGCTCAATCGCATCGCGCGCATGACCGGACTCAAGTTCGTCCATCAGGCCATGCCGTCGACAAAGGCCGCGCTGGAGGCCTTGAGTGCAGGCAAGGCGGACATGAACACCACGCTGGCCGAAAGCCCCAGCCGCAGGGCCTTCCTCGACTTCACTTACGCGTTCGGCGGCAACAACTGGGTCTACGTGGTCCGCTCGGATCGCTCGTCAGAGATCAACCTGTCGCAGATGGCCGGCAAGGTCCTGGCGTTGCCGGCGCGTCACGCGTTGCTGGAGTTCATTCAATCCCACTACCCCGATATTCAATTGCGCCTGGTCCCGACGTACGACGATGCCCGCAGGCTGGTGGAAAACGGTCAGGCCGATGCGACCATCCAGAATGAAGCGGGGGCCTGGCTTTACCCGCCGGGCCGTTTGAAGGTCGGGCGCAGTGTCGAGGGCAAGTGGTCCCCGGATCGCTTTTCGGTCATCAAGACCCAACCGGAGTTGCTGAGCATCCTGAACAAGGCGCTCGATGAGTTTCCGGTCGCGGAAATGCGCGCCATCCGGCTGAAATGGCTGGGCGCGGTCATCTCTCAACCCTCGCTGTGGCAACGTATTCCGGGATGGGTGTACTGGACGCTGGCCATTGCACTGTTGCTGGGGCTGGTGTCGCTGGCCTGGAGCAGTCGTCTCAAGTTTCAGATTCGCCAGCGGGTGCGCGCAGAAGAGCAGCTCAGCGACCAGTTGGCCTTCAAGCGGGCGTTGCTCGACGGCATTCCCAACCCCATTTACGTCCGGGACCTCACGGGGCGGCTGATCTCCTGCAACCGCAGCTATGAGGAAAGCTTCGGTATCAGCTACGAGCAGATGAATGGCCGTCGTTTGATTGATGTGGACCTGATCCCCCACGACAGCGCCGAGCGCATGCACGCCGACTACATGACGCTGCTGCAAACCCAGAAACCGGTGTTCGCTGATCGCAGCATGCTGCTGGCTGGCAAGCACATCGAGGCGTGGCAATGGACGGTGCCGTTTTACAGCGCCGATGGTCAGCTTCAGGGGCTGCTCGGCGGCTGGATCGACATCACCGAACGCAAGCGACTGGAGCGCGAGTTGACCCTGGCGCAGCAACAGGCCGAGCAGGCGAACCGGGCAAAGAGTGCGTTTCTGGCGACGATGAGCCATGACATTCGCACGCCGATGGGCGCCATCATCGGCCTGCTGGAGTTGGAGCGTGAGCACTGCAAGCTGCGCGGTGAAACACCCTCCGAGGGACTGGATGTCGCGCACCGTGCAGCCTGTGAGCTGGTTGAGCTGATCGGTGAAAGCCTTGATCTGGCAAAGATTGAATCAGGTCAACTGCAACTGAGGACGGTGGCGACGTTACTGAGGCCATTCATGGAGGACGTCTACCAGCTGTTCAGGGTTCGCGCGCAGGGCAATGACCTGTCGTTTACCCTCGAGATTGCGCCTGATGTCGAACACGCCTATTTCATCGACCCGCTGCGCGTGCGACAGATCCTGCACAACCTGATTGGCAATGCGCTGAAGTTCACTGCCGAAGGGTCTGTCTCGATGACGGTGACGCGGCGTTCCGAGCCTGATCAGACCGGGTTGCACATCGAAATTACCGACACCGGTTCAGGAATGAGCCCGGAGCAGCAAGGGCGGCTGTTCCAGCCGTTCAGTCAGGGCGATGAGCAGGCCGACGGCCTATTGGGCGGCAGTGGTCTGGGGCTGAGTATCTGCAAGCAACTGGTCGACTTGATGGGCGGCCGCATCACGGTCATCAGCGCGCCAGGAGAGGGGACGCGGGTCCATCTGGATCTTCCGGTAAAACCGGCGGATGTACCGGCCCTGCCTGAGAAAGAGCCCCTTCGTCCGGCAGTCTCCGAAACAAGTTTGAATATTCTGGTTGCCGATGACCTTTCCGCCAACCGCCTGGTCCTGAAAGGGCAACTTGAGCTGCTCGGGCATCGGGTGACGGCCGTCGACAGCGGTGAGGCTGCGTTTGCGGCGTGGCGCGACGGAGACTTCGATGGGCTGATTACCGATTGCAACATGCCAGGCATGGACGGCTATGAACTGACCCGGGCCATTCGAGGCATTGAACAGCGGGATCGCCGACGTGAGCGCCCGATCATCGGTTGCACTGCCAACGCCATGCATGAGGAACGCGACCGCTGTGAAGCGGCAGGCATGGATGCGCTGCTGGTCAAGCCGGTCTCTCTGGCGCAACTGGCGCAAAAACTCGAAGACGTCGTGATGCCTGCAGAGAAAGAACAGCGTGCGTTCGACATTCAGGTGTTGCATCACATGACCCAGGCCAACGAGGTGCAGATCCAGCGCATGCTGGCCGAACTCTGGAAAAACCTGCGACAGGAACACGATTTGCTCGTCCCTGCGGTGGCCACGTATGACTGGAAAGCCCTCAGCACCAGCCTGCATCGCCTCAAGGGCGTCGCCTGTCTGATCGACGCGGTGCCGCTTGCCAAGGCGTGTGCGCAGATGGACAGCGAAGTGCGTGAGCAGCGCAGCGCCAGGATCGAGGCCTCCTGGCAGGTCCTGAACGCTTGCATGGACGCACTGCTCGACGCACTTGAGGACCATCTGGTCGACGTGCCTGCACTTTAAGACCTGTCCTATGGGGTACAGATAGCGGGCTCTTTAGAGTGCAGATAACGGGGCCGAAATGGGCCTCGACTGCCAGAGGGTCCAGCGTGTGCATTCGCTCAAGGTTCTGATACTCGAAGACAATCCTTTCCAGATGATGGCGTTGCACCAGATGCTCAACGCCAATCAAGTGTTCGACGTGCTCACGGCGGACTGCGTCGAAGTCGCGCAGCGCTCGCTCGAGCTTCGTGGGCCGGTCGACATCGCCATCTGTGACCTGCAAATGGAGGGTCAGGACGGTCTGTCGCTGATCGGGCACCTGGCAGCGAGCGGAATGGCGCGCACGGTCATCATTCTGAGCAGTGCTGAAGACACGGTGCTCGACAGCGCAGCGCAGCTCGCGCGACAGCAAGGCATCAATGTGCTTGGGGTCATGCGCAAACCGGCATCGGTTGCCGCCATTGGCGGCTTGCTCAGTAAATGGCTGCTCGGTCAGTCGGGTACGGCGCAGGTTGTGACACCCTTGACTGCGGCCGCGTCGCCCGCCTTGAGCCCGCTCGATCCCACCCAGAATTACGCCCCGCAATGGATCGCCCATTTTCAGCCCAAGGTGAGTCTGGACGGGGAATTGGCAGGCGTTGAGCTGTTGGCCCGCTGGGAGCATCCAGAGCATGGATTGCTGATGCCGGGCCGATTTCTCCCGTTGATTGAGCGCGCCGGTCTGATGGGCGCATTGACGTGGCACATGCTTGAGCTGGCGCTCAGCCTGTCTCATCAGCGACTGCTTTCCCATGGCCATGCTCTGCCGGTCGCGGTGAACGTTCCGCCAGTGTTGCTGGATCAGCCAGATTTCATCCCGCGCTTGTTGGTGCTCCTAGAGCGTTTTCCCGTCAGACCCCAGATGTTGACCCTGGAAGTGGTTGAGCAATCGGCCCGGCAACTGGCGGTGGTTCAGTTCGAAAACCTGCTCAGGCTGCGCATGGCCGGGTGCCGTCTTTCCATCGACGATTTTGGAACGGGCGCGTCGAACATCCAGCGTTTGCTTGAGTTGCCGTTCAGCGAGTTGAAGATTCCGGCGGAGTTCGTGCGTGGCCTTGCCGACGACCGACGCAAATCGGCGATCGTCGGCGGGGCCTTGTTCATGGCGCAGAAGATGGCGCTGGATGTGGTGGTCGAGGGCGTTGAAACCGCCGACGACTACGACGCGCTGTTGATGCTCGGCCATCCCGTCATACAAGGCTATTTCATTGCCAGACCCATGCCGGAAGCTGACTTCCTGAACTGGCTCCAGGTGCTTGAGCGCACTCCTGAGCGGGTCCTGCCGTTCGACACGGTCAGACCAGGCCGTGCTCCTGCACGTAAATGAACAAAGCCGCATCGTTGGCGAGCCCCAACTTGCGCATGGCGCTGACTTTCTGAGCGCTGACGGTCTGTTTGCTGCGGTTGAGCTGCGCGGCGATGGCCCCGACCGATTTTCCGGCGGCGAGCAAACGGATGACTTCCAGTTCGCGAGGCGAGAGATCCGTCAGCGCCACAAGGGTGTCGGAGCCGTAATCCGCCGCTTCCAGCAGGCTGCGCTGGACCGAGTCGGCAACGAAGGATTTGCCATGGCTGACGCTGTTGATCGCCGCAGGCAGTTCGTCGGCCATGCTCGCCTTGCTGAGCAGCCCCTGGATCTTCAACGCGAGCATTGAACGAAACAGCCCTGCATTGTTGAGCATGGTCACCACGATAATCGGCAGCGCCGGGTACTCGCGTCGAATACGCTCGAGCAATCGAAGCCCGTCATTTTGATCCTGAACCGGCATCATGAAATCGGTCACCAGCAGGTCGCAGGGGTGCTCGCTGAGTTTTTCCAGGAGTTCGTCCGGCGCACTGGCTTGCGCGATCACCGTGGCGCGCTCGTTCTGCTCGATCACTACCTTCAGACCAATCAGGAATATCGGGTGATCGTCCGCCAGGATAATGCGCAACGGTCGAGTGTCGGTGGGCATCTTGGCGGCTCCTTTGAGTCCGGCCTTATTGATTTTCGGACGCGTCCTAAATGCCTGTAGACGATTGTGGTCGAGACTCAAGGTCACTCGTCTTGTTGCAGGAGTTATCGATGCGCATGTGCAAGGAACACCCGATATGTCGGGAAGAGCAAGTCTCTTCTACAGCGCTGATCACCAATTGTGTGGCGCGTATCACGCCTTCCCCGTATTCGGTTCGTCAGGCCATTGGTCGTTATCGTCATATCCAGAACGAAGAAGTCAATCAGCCGTCATCGGTCTTCGTCACGGTCCTGGGATGAGCTGAAGGCTCTGCCACGGGTGTCAGAAGCGTGAATTCTTTCTGTCACATCCGGCAGGCATGCTCCATTGACCAGGTTGCAGCAATCACCCAACTCACGGCAAAAAGAACTTTCCGGTTCGGCCGATGGTCATTGATAAGCACCTTTGCATTCAAACTGTTGAGTGGTGATCCGGATGGAAAATATCAGCTTACTGCTAAGCGAGGCACTGGCACCGTATCAGGCAAGCCTGGGCGCTGCGGGTGTGAATGGCGAGCGTCTGGTGACGCTGAGAACTGCAGCCGGTGCGATTGTGATCGAACGCATGTATTCCGCTGCCCAGTTGTGTGACAAGCGCCAACTGACGGATGTGGTCGACGGGCTTCACCGTGATCTGATGGTCGCCGAAGGGCGAATTGAACCCTGTGTGATCGCGGCCATGCGAAATGCGACACAGGTCAACAATTTCACCGCAGGTCGTGCTTTTGTCTAAGCGGCGGGGAACCTTATCGATTCAGTAGGCTCCTATCAGTTACGGCAGGCGCAGGCATTGTGCTCCGGTGTTCATGTTGCCTGCCGTACGGGTCCAAGAAGGACCACGGTTGACCCCGAGCAGTCTCCCCGCTGCTCGGGGTTTCTTTTTGCCTGAATGTCCGACGGCCACTCGGTCGCGGTCTTGCGTTTCACTTTTCCGGCTCATCGAAGAACGTCTGGGCATCGCGCAGGTACTCTTCTTTCTTGACCATCCATTGCGCATAGAAACCGATGAGTTTGGTGCTGCGCAGCACGCGCATTTCCCGGTTGATGATCTCCATGGCCGCGCGACCCTTGTCAGTCTTTGAACAGCCTATGTGCGCGAACTGGTACTTGGGCGCGCCCTTGACCGGTAAAAACTCAAGTTCTGTCAAAGGAATGCCTTGCTGCTGAGCGTGATAACGCGCCTCGGGCCAGTAACTGATGATGGCCTGAAACCTGTCCATGCGTTCCATTTGCAGCATGCTGCCCACGGCGGCATTGCCGTAGTGAAGGATCAGCGTGTCCGGCTGCGTGGTTTCACGCAGAATCTTGTCCACCACGGGCCCGTAGCTGCGCTCGGCGACGATGCCGACTTTGACCGTGTTGCTGGCCAGCAAAGCCGCCAGATCAAGATGACTGTCTTCGGTGAGAAACGGGCGGAAAAGCGCCTCTTTGCTGCGCTCGATGGTGACGCCGTTGCCGGGTGTGGCATAGGTGGGGATCGAGAACAGGATGTTTTTTTCGCGCTCCGGCGTCCACAACAGGGTCGGGTCGCAGGCGAAGACGTCGGGGTCCTGAAGCATCTGCGTCCCACGCGCCCGGTTGACGTGCATGATCTGGTGATTGTATTCGGGCATTCGCGCAATCAGTTCGGGCATCAGCTTGTCGATCGCGCCCTGACCGGTTTGCGGGCCGGTGAAAATCGTCAATGGCGGAAAATCACGTAACAGCCAGGTCAGCGTCTCCTTGGCGTGTGCGCTTCCCGGTGTCGCGCCCAGTACCGAGGTGGCAAGCAGGAGCACTAGCCCGGCTTTGTGGAAACGCGGGTAACGATTGACCATCCGTCGATGTAATTCCCGAAAAAACTGACTGAGTCCGAGGACAACACACCCTCGATCGCCTTGAGCGGATCGACAGCAGGCGTCGGTAACGGGCCGCTCTGAGTACTTCATGCTAGAGGGTCTCGCAGTAAGGTATCGGCGTTGTGGATCATTTGTTTAACACTCGTCACCTTCGGATCAGTAAAGCACCGCGCGCAGCCTCCGGCCGAGTGAATTTGCGGGTGTGGGCGACGCGACTGTCGAGTTCCTTAGTTCAACGGTCGCGCATCGGGTAGACTTGGCGCCTTTCCTGTCTTTAGAAGCCCGTTCATGGCCCAGCCGTCCACGACCTACAAATTCGAACTGAACCTGACCGACCTCGACCGTGGGGTTTACGAAAACGTCAAACAGACCATCGCCCGCCACCCTTCGGAAACCGAAGAGCGCATGACTGTGCGCCTGCTGGCTTACGCGTTCTGGTACAACGAGCAGTTGTCGTTTGGCCGGGGTCTGTCGGACGTGGACGAGCCTGCGCTGTGGGAAAAGAGCCTGGACGATCGCGTGCTGCACTGGATCGAAGTCGGCCAGCCGGACGCTGACCGCCTGACCTGGTGCTCGCGTCGCACCGAGCGCACCAGCCTGCTGGCGTACGGCAGTCTGCGCGTGTGGGAAGGCAAGGTCGTGCCGGCGATCAAAAACCTGAAAAACGTCAACATTGCCGCCGTTCCCCAGGAAGTCCTGGAAACGCTGGCCAAGGACATGCCTCGAGTCATCAAGTGGGATGTCATGATCAGCGAAGGCACGATCTTCGTGACCGACGATCGCGGTCAGCACGAAGTACAACTGCAGTGGCTGGCGGGCGAGCGCGGCTGATTGCCGACGCTGCTCGACGTAACACCTCATCAGCTCCAACAGAAGAACATCAGCGGAACCCGCATGCGCATCGAACCACGCCAGTTGCCCGACACCCTGCCTTTTTTGGGCGACCTGCCGCCCTTGTTGACCCGTCTCTACGCGGCTCGCGGCGTGCAGTCCCAGGATGAGCTGGATAAGGGCCTGGCGCGGCTGATTCCGTATCAGCAGCTCAAGGGCATCGATGCGGCCGTAGATCTGCTGGTGACGGCCTTGCAACAGCGCCAGCGCATTCTCATTGTCGGCGACTTCGATGCGGACGGCGCCACGGCCAGCACGGTCGGTGTGCTGGGTTTGCGTTTGCTGGGCGCGGCCCATGTGGACTATCTGGTGCCGAACCGCTTCGAGTACGGTTACGGCCTGACGCCGGAAATCGTTCAGGTGGCGCTGGAACGCCAGCCCGAGCTGTTGATGACCGTGGACAACGGCATCTCCAGTGTCGAAGGCGTTGCTGCTGCCAAGGCTGCGGGTTTGCAGGTGCTGGTCACCGATCACCACTTGCCGGGCAACGAGTTGCCCGCCGCTGACGCCATCGTCAATCCCAACCAACCGGGCTGTACGTTCCCGAGCAAGGCGCTGGCGGGCGTGGGCGTGATGTTCTACGTATTGATGGCCCTGCGCGCGCGTTTGCGTGACATTGGCTGGTTCGAGGCCAATGGCCGAGCCCAGCCCAACCTCGGTGAGCTGCTGGACCTGGTCGCGTTGGGCAGTGTGGCCGACGTGGTCCCGCTGGACGCCAACAACCGCATCCTCGTGCATCAGGGGCTGATGCGTATCCGTGCCGGGCGTGCGCGTCCTGGTTTGCGGGCGATCCTCGAAGTCGCTCGCCGCGAGCCGTCGCGCATCACGTCGACCGACCTGGGGTTCATCCTTGGGCCTCGGCTGAACGCCGCCGGCCGTCTGGACGACATGAGCCTGGGCATCGAATGCCTGCTCTGCGATGACGAGACCCTGGCGCGGGAAATGGCGGTGCAACTGGATGAGCTCAATCAGGACCGCAAATCCATCGAGCAGGGCATGCAGCGTGAAGCGTTGGCCCAGCTCAAGGACTTGCCGGTGGAATCGATGCCGTTTGGCCTGTGCCTGTTCGAGGCTGAATGGCACCAGGGTGTGATCGGCATCCTCGCTTCGCGGCTGAAAGAACGTTATCACCGCCCGACCATCGCGTTTGCCAGCGCGGGCGAGGGCGTATTGAAAGGCTCGGCGCGTTCGGTGCCGGGTTTTCACATTCGTGACGCACTGGACGCAGTTGCCGCCAAGCATCCCGAATTGATCAGCAAGTTCGGTGGCCACGCGATGGCGGCTGGCCTCTCATTGCCGGAAGCGAACTTTCCGGCATTTGCCGAGGCGTTCGACGCCGAGGTGCGCCGTCAGTTGAACGAAGAGGACCTGACCGGGCGCCTGCTGTCGGACGGTACGCTGGCCGTGGAAGAGTTTCACCTGGAGCTGGCACGCGCCTTGCGCAACGCCGGACCTTGGGGCCAGCACTTTCCGGAGCCGTTGTTCCACGGTGTGTTCCAGTTGGTGGAACAACGCGTGGTGGGTGAGCGGCATCTGAAGATGGTGCTCAAGACCGAATGTGGCACGGTGAAGCTCGACGGCATTGCGTTCAGCGTCGATCGTGACGTGTGGCCAAACCCGACGGTTCGCTGGGTCGAGCTGGCCTACAAGCTGGACCTGAACGAATTCCGCGGCAACGAAACCGTGCAACTGATGGTGGCGCATATTTCGCCGCGCTGACACGCCCGATGCATGGCAGCAGGAACCTGAACTTCTCTCGGGTTGTCGACTAGGCTCAAGGTTCAGAACACAGGAACCTTTACGTCGACTTGAGAGGTGCCCATGAGCCTGCTGCTTGAACCTTACACTCTTCGCCAACTGACCTTTCTGAATCGCATCGCGGTGTCACCGATGTGCCAGTACTGCTGCGTCGACGGTCTGGCCAATGACTGGCATCTGGTCCATCTCGGCAGCCGCGCCGTCGGCGGTGCCGGCCTGATTTTCACCGAGGCGGCGGCGGTGACCCGCGACGGACGCATTACCCCGGAAGACCTCGGCATCTGGAACGACGACCAGATCGAACCGCTGCAACGCATTACCCGCTTCATCACCGCGCAGGGCGCCGTCGCCGGTATTCAGCTCGCGCATGCCGGGCGCAAGGCCAGCACCTGGCGTCCGTGGCTGGGCAAGCACGGCAGCATCAAGCCGGAGGATGGCGGGTGGATTCCGTGGGGACCGTCGAAGATTGCCTTCGACCCGCAACACACGCCACCAACGCCATTGGAAGAGGACCAGATCCAGACGGTGATCCAGGCCTTCGTCGACGCCGCCAAACGCGCCCTGACGGCCGGGTTCAAGGTGGTGGAGATCCACGCCGCGCACGGCTACCTGCTGCATCAGTTCCTGTCGCCGTTGAGCAATCAGCGCCGTGATCAATACGGCGGATCGTTCGAAAATCGTATCCGGCTGACGCTGGAGGTGACCAAGGCCGTGCGCGAGGTGTGGCCGCAAGAGTTGCCGCTGTTCGTGCGCGTGTCGGCAACGGACTGGGTGGAAGACGGCTGGAATCCGGACGAGACGGTCGAGTTGGCGAAGCGCTTGAAGACGCTGGGCGTCGACCTGATCGACGTGTCGTCTGGCGGCACGGCGGCCAACGCCGAGATTCCGGTCGGGCCGGGCTATCAGACGGAATTTGCAGGCAGGGTGCGCCGTGAGTCAGGGATTGCGACCGGGACGGTGGGGATGATCACCGAACCGTATCAGGCGGACACGATTTTACGCACCGGGCAGGCGGACCTGATTCTGCTGGCGCGTGAACTGTTGCGCGATCCGTACTGGCCACTGCACGCCGATGACGATCTGGGTGGGCGCAAGGCGGTCTGGCCAGCGCAATACCAGCGTGCAACGCACCGTGACCAGCCCATTCACGAGTCCGACCTGCGCGACTGAAAGCCGTCACAACACTGACTTCTGCCTAAAACGCGGGAGTCGCTCTCGGCCTCTGGCGGAGGATCATCTGTCCCATGACCGGTGGGAGTTAGCTTGCTGACGAAGCGTTGGGTCAGATACATCAATCATGAATGACCCACCGTCTTCGTCAGCAAGCTGACTCCCACAGAAACCCATGTGCCCATGGTCTGCCTATCTGGAACGGTCTAAAAAACCTTGTTTTAGCCGCCAGAAATCTTCCACTGCCTGCGGCAACCTATTCTTCCAGCAATCCCTTCACCCGCTCGCTCAGAGCCGGAATCGAAAAGGGTTTGGTCAGCACATGCATGCCGGGCTCCAGTTGACCGTTGCCCAAGGCGGCGTTTTCCGCGTAGCCGGTGACAAACAGGACTTTCAGGCCGGGTCGCTTCAAGCGCGCGGCGTCGGCCAGTTGCCGGCCATTCATGCCACCGGGCAATCCGACGTCTGAAACCAGCAAATCAATCGTCTGCCGTGTTTGCAGGATCTCCAGCGCGGCAGCGCCATTGTCGGCCTCCAGTACGCAATAACCCTGATCGGTCAGGACTTCGGCCACGAGTGCCCGTACTGCCGGTTCGTCATCGACCACCAGCACCGTTTCGCCGCCCGCTGTGTGATCGGGCACCGCTCTGTGAGCCGGTGAATCGTTGGCGATCGCGGCCGACTCGTTATACGCCGGCACGTAAATGCACACACGAGTGCCTCGCCCTGGCGTGGAATGGATGAGCACGCCGCCACCGGACTGCCGTGCAAAACCGTAAATCATCGACAGGCCAAGACCGGTGCCCATGCCTATCGGCTTGGTGGTGAAAAAAGGGTCGAACGCACGCTTGAGGACCTCGTCGCTCATGCCGCTGCCGTTGTCGCTGACGCACAGCGCCACGTAGTGACCGGCAGGCAGTTGAAGCCCCTGTGCTTCTGTCTCATCGAGATGTGTATTGCTGGTTTCGATCAGCAATTGCCCGCCATCTGGCATCGCGTCGCGGGCGTTTAGGCACAGGTTGAGCAGCGCGTTTTCCAGTTGGTGAGGGTCCACCAGCGTCGACCACAGGTCCCGCGTCGCGATCACGTCCATGGCAATGGAAGGACCCACCGTACGGCGAATCAACTCGGCCATGCCGTTGACCAGGTGGTTGATGTCGGTGAGTTTCGGATCAAGGGTTTGCCGACGCGAAAAGGCCAGCAAACGGTGGGTCAACGCCGCCGCCCGACGCGAGCCTTCAAGTGCCGCATCGATGTACCGTTCCAGGCCCTCGGTGCGGCCTTTGGCAACTCTGTTCTTCAGCAGCTCGATGTTGCCGCTGACCCCCATCAACAGGTTGTTGAAATCGTGGGCCAGGCCGCCGGTGAGTTGCCCCACGGCTTCCATTTTGTGTGACTGGCGCAGGGCCTCTTCGGCGGTGCGCAGTGCTTCGGCCTGTTGTTTTTCGGTCGTGATGTCCCTGGCGCTGCAATACAGCTTGCCGCTCTCCGGCACCGCGACCCAGGACAGCCAGCGGTAGCTGCCCTCTTTGTGTCGGTAGCGGGTTTCCAGGTTGAGCATCGGGTGGTTACTCGACAGCGCGTTGAGTGCTGCCTGGCTTCGCGCAACGTCGTCGGGATGGAGGAGATCAGTGAACGTCAGGCCGGACAGTTCATCATCAGACCAGCCGAGGGTCAGTCGCCAGGCAGGGTTTGTAGTTTCGAAATGCCCATCCGACGTCATCACTGACAGCAGGTCCGGGCTGACTTGCCAGGTGAGGCCGCGTTCGTGAGCGAGTTCAATGACCTTGCGCTCGAGGTCGGCAATCAGGTCCAGACGCTTTTGCTCGCTGGCACGCAGCGCCCGTTGATCAAGGACACGACAAGTGGTTTCGTTGGTGACGCAGAATAGACCGACCACTTGGTTGTTTTCGTCGATCATCGGCGAGAACGTGAATGACCACCATGTGTGCTCGATCTCGCCGTAGCGGGCCATCGTCAGTGGCAGATCCTCGCACTCGTAGGGAATGCCGCGCAGGGCGTTTTCCGCAAACGGCTGAACCTGACTCCACACATCCGACCACAGCTCTTCGACGCGCGCGCCCATGGCCTGGTCGAGGCGGGGCCCGAGAATCGGTGCGTAGGCGTCATTGTGGAAGAACAGCAGATCGGCACCCCAGAGCAGGTACATCGACTCCGGTGAATTAAGGATCAGGTTCAAATGGATCTTCAACGCGGCGGGCCACTGTTCCATTGGGCCCAAGGTCGTCTTGCTCCAGTCGACTCCCGCCAGGGCACGACCTGCCTCACTGTCGCCTGCGGGGAAGCGCGGGTATCTGGTCAACGAGGCAAGCTCCAGTGAGGGGGGAATCAGTGTACGGAGCCGGGTTGGAAAAATCCTCACCTTTCAGATCCGATTGAAGGGTGAAAGGAACGATCAAGTGGTTATCTGGTACTCATTCGAATAGCAAACAACCTGATCGATCCAAAGCAGCGTCTGATGTATGGACCATTTATGGAGGTAGGGGTTGCGCAGTGATATCAAATTCTAATCATTTTCCTGCGCGGCGCGACTGAGGCTGTCACGAGCGCCGCAAAACGGCTTTCCGGCTTGCCGACGGTGGCGATTTCAAAGGCACCACCGTCGGTCTGCCGGGCTGCTATCCGGGCTTCATCAGATCAGGCGTCACGCGATTAGTGATTGCGCTTCCACGCATCACCCGCCGGTGCAGTCCCGTGGTCATACGGTTTGCCGATCCACATGTACACCAGGCCCAGGCCAATGACGATCACGGTGGTCAGAACCATGGAGTAGTTGATGTACCAGGCGGCGTCCGGTGTGCGTGGCCAGGCCATGTTGATGATGGCGAGCACGCCGTAAATCAGCGCGCCGAGGTTCACTGGCCAGCCCCATTTGCCGAGGCTGAACTGACCGCTTGGAATCCACCCGCGCATGCGGGCGAACAACGCGGCGAGCACGATCATCTGGAAGGCCAGGTAGATGCCGATGGCCGCGAAGCTGACGATGGTGGCGACGGCGTCCTGCAGCACGAAGCCCAGGCAGATAATGATGGCGGGCAGCACGCCGGACACGAACAGCGCGGCCACTGGAACCTGCGTCGTGGGCGAGATGCGTTTAAGCAGGTCGCTGCCGACGATCATTTCGTCCCGCGCGTAGGCGTAGAGCAACCGGCTGGCGGCGGCTTGCAGGCTGATAACGCAGGAGATGAACGAGACCATGACGATGCCCATCACCACTTTCGAGCCGGTGACGCCGAAGGCCATGCTCAGGATGGTGGTGACGGGGTCCTTGTCGGTGCCGTTGATGACGGCGTTCATGTCAGGCACGGCGAGGATCAGTGCCAGGCACGCGAACATGGCTGCGGCGCCGCCGATCCAGATGGTCATGCGCATGGCGCGGGGGATCTGTTTGCTGGGGTTTGGCGTCTCTTCGGCCACGTCACCGCAGGCTTCGAAACCGTAGTACAGGAACATCCCGGCCAGCGAGGCAGTGAGGAAGGCGGGCAGGTAAGAGCCGTCGATGCGGATGTCGAAGGTGTTGAAGAACACGCTGAGCGGCTGATGACGTTCGAAGATCAGCAGATAACCGCCCACCAGCACAGCGCCGATCAGTTCGCAGAGAAAGCCGAACATGGCGATGCGCGACAGCACCTTGGTGCCGCTGAGGTTGACGACGGTGGCGAACAGGGTCAGCACCAGCGCGATGACGATGTTGGTGTTGGCGCTCGGTTCAAAACCCAGCATCGCGGCCAGATAAGGACCGGCACCGACCGCTACGGCGGCGATGGTCACGCACAGCGCAATGGAGTAGATCCAGCCGACCATCCACGCCCAGCGCTTGCCGACCAGCCGGCGCGCCCAAGGATAGACACCCCCGGAAATCGGGAACTGCGAAACCACTTCACCGAACACCAGGCACACCAGCATCTGGCCGATACCCACCAGCAGATAGGCCCAGAACATCGGTGGCCCACCTGCCGCAAGACACAGGCCGAACAGCGTGTACACGCCTACCACGGGTGAGAGGTAAGTGAAGCCCAGCGCAAAGTTTTCCCACAGGCTCATGCTGCGGTTGAAGTTGGAGGTGTAGCCCAACTTTCTCAGTTGTTCGGCATCGCTGTCGGCGGCCGGTGGAACGGGGATGCTGCTCATGGTGTTTCTCCAGGAAATCGGCAGATTTCGGATGGCCGAGCCCGTGGCTGTGCCGTTCGGCACAACCCGGTCGGTGGTTATTGTTTTAAAAGCAGTTGCGGTTAAAAGCTTTATTGATCGTTCCCACGCCCTGCGTGGTCACGCCTCCCTGGACGCTCTGCGTCCCTTGTGTGACGCGGAGCGTCACCGGCTGCATGCCCACGCGGAGCGTGGGAACGATCATCAATCATGAGTCATTAAAAATGCAGCGCCTGATTTTGCGACTGCTGCGCAGCCGATCGCGGGACAAGCCACGCTCCTACAGTGGGATCGTGTCAGCTCAGTGCTTGAACATCACGTGCCGTACGGTGGTGTAATCCTCCAGCCCGTACATGGACATGTCCTTGCCATAGCCGGACAGCTTCTGCCCGCCGTGCGGCATTTCGCTGACGAGCATGAAGTGCGTGTTCACCCAGGTGCAGCCATATTGCAGGCGGGCAGACAGGCGATGGGCGCGACCGACATCCTGCGTCCAGACCGACGACGCCAGGCCGTAATCCGAATCGTTGGCCCAGCCCAGCACCTGCGCTTCATCGTCGAATTGAGTCACGGACACTACCGGGCCGAATACCTCACGGCGCACGATCTCGTCATCTTGCTGCGCGTCGGCAATGACCGTTGGCTGGAAGAAGAACCCGTTGCCTTCAATGGCCTTGCCACCGGTGATCAGGCGGATGTGCGACTGCGCGACGGCACGCTCCACAAATCCCGTCACCCGGTCGCGGTGCTGCGCGGTGATCAGCGGACCCAGTTCGGTTTCCGGGTCGTCCTGTTGACCCACTTTGATGCTGCTGACCGCGTCGCCGAGCTTCTGCACGAACTGCTCATAGATGCCTTTTTGCGCGTAGATGCGGCACGCGGCGGTGCAGTCTTGCCCTGCGTTGTAGAAGCCGAACGTGCGAATGCCTTCCACCGCCGCGTCGATGTCAGCGTCGTCAAAAATGATCACGGGCGCCTTGCCGCCTAGCTCCATGTGCATGCGTTTGACGCTGTCGGCGGTGCTGGAAATGATGTGCGACCCGGTGGCGATGGAGCCGGTCAGCGAGACCATGCGCACCTTCGGATGGGTCACCAGCGGATTGCCCACGGTCTGGCCGCGACCGAACACCAGATTCAAGACGCCTGCCGGGAAGATGTCATTGGCCAGTTCCACCAGACGCAGCGCCGTCAGGGGCGTTTGTTCCGAAGGCTTGAGCACGACGGTGTTGCCGGCCGCCAGCGCTGGCGCGATTTTCCAGGCGACCATCATCAGCGGGTAGTTCCACGGCGCGATGGACGCGATCACGCCCACCGGATCGCGACGAATCATCGAGGTGTGACCGGGCAGGTATTCGCCCGCGGCAGACCCGCTCATGCAACGGCTGGCGCCTGCAAAGAAGCGAAACACATCGGCAATCGCCGGAAGCTCGTCGTTCAGCGCGGCGTGGTAAGGCTTGCCGCAGTTGTCCGATTCCAGCTTCGCCAGTTCCTCGGCGTTTTCATCGATGGCGTCGGCCAGTTTCAACAGCAACAGCGAGCGGTCTTTCGGCGCGGTCTGCGACCAGCTTTCAAACGCCGCATCGGCGGCGCGCACGGCGGTGTCGACCTGCGCTTCGGAGGCCTCGTTGATTTCCACCAGCACCCGGCCCAACGCAGGGTTGAACACCGGTTGAGCGGGACCGTCACCGGCGACCAGATGGCCATTGATCAGCAGTTTGGTTTGCATGGGGTTGTCCTCTTCTTGTAGCTATTGAATGTTTCGTCGCGGCACATTGGCCTGCGATGCGTATTCGGTGGAACGCCACCCTGTGGGAGTGAGCTTGCTCACGTAGACTGACTTGCAGCCCCCACATCTGCTTCGGATGTACGGTCCTCTTCGTGAGCAAGCTCACTCCCACAGGGGATCAGTGGCGTGTTTCGATCCTGTATTCATTATTTCCCGCCACTCCCGGCCACGCTCTCGCCACCGCGGGTCAGGTAATACGCGCCGAGAATCGGCAGCATGGTCACGATCATCACCAGCATCGCGACCACGTTGGTCACCGGCACATCCCGGGGACGGCTGAGTTGGTTGAGCAGCCAGATCGGCAGCGTGCGTTCGTGGCCCGCGGTAAAAGTGGTGACGATGATTTCGTCGAACGACAGCGCGAACGCCAGCATGCCGCCGGCCAGCAACGCCGAGCCCAGGTTGGGCATGATGATGTAGCGAAACGTCTGCCAGCCGTCGGCACCCAGGTCCATCGACGCTTCAATGAGGCTGTGAGAAGTGCGGCGCAGACGCGCGATGACGTTGTTGTAGACGATCACCACGCAGAAGGTCGCGTGACCGACGATGATCGTGAACATCCCCGGCTCGATGCCCAGCGTCTTGAACGCCGACAGCAGCGCCAGGCCGGTGATGATGCCGGGCAGGGCGATGGGCAGGATCAGCATCAGGGAGATGCCGTCTTTGCCGAAGAAGTCGCGACGGTAAAGCGCGGCCGAGGCCAGGGTTCCGAGCACCAGCGCGATCAGCGTGGCGACGCAGGCGATCTGCAGCGACAGCTTGATCGACTCCAGCACATCTGGCCGCGAGAAGGCCACGCTGAACCACTTCAGAGTGAAGCCCTGCGGCGGAAAGCTGAACGCGGCGTCTTCGGTGTTGAACGCGTACAGGAAGATGATCAGGATCGGGAAGTGCAGAAACACCAGCCCGCCCCACGCGGCGATCTTCAGACCCCACGAGGCCTGGTCGCCCTGCTTCACCAAAGGTTTAGAGCGCATCGAATGCCCCCAGTCGTTTGACGATGGACAGGTAGATGGCGATCAGCACGATCGGCACCAGGGTGAAGGCCGCCGCCATGGGCATATTGCCGATGGCGCCTTGCTGCGCGTAGACCATGCTGCCGATGAAGTAACCGGGTGGGCCGATCAGTTGCGGCACGATGAAGTCACCCAGGGTCAGCGAGAACGTGAAGATCGAACCCGCAGCGATGCCTGGCACCGACAGCGGCAGGATCACGTGCATGAAGGTCTGCCGAGGTTTGGCGCCCAGGTCGGCCGAGGCTTGCAGCAGCGACGGTGGCAGGCGTTCCAGCGAGGCCTGGATCGGCAGGATCATGAACGGCAGCCAGATGTAGACGAACACCATGAAGCGCCCCAGGTGTGAGGTCGACAAGGTGCTCCCGCCGACACCGGGAATTCCCAGAATCACCTGCAGCACCGGTTCGAGCCCCAGGTGCTGAACGAACCACTGCGCGACGCCACCTTTGGCCAGCAGCAACGTCCAGGCATAGGCTTTGACGATGTAACTGGCCCACATCGGCATCATCACCGCGATGTAGAAAAACGCCTTGGTCTTGCCCGTGGTGTAGCGCGCCATGTAATAGGCGATGGGAAAGGCAACGATGGCGCTGGCGATGGACACGACGATCGCCATGCTCAGCGTGCGCTGAATGACGTCGAAGTTGGCCGGGTTGAACAGCGCGCCGAAATTGGTCAGGGTCAGGTCCGGCGTGACCGTCATGCTGAAGTCGTCGAAGGTGTAGAACCCTTGCCACAAAAGCGTCAGCAGCGAGCCGAGGTAGATCGCGCCGAACCACAGCAGCGGTGGGATCAGCAGCAGCGACAGGTACAGGTTCGGCCGTCGATACAGCAGGTTGGAAAAGCGCCGCAGCGGCGATTGCCCTGACATCGGCGCCGCATGGGCGAGTGTCTGGCTCATCTCAACGGGCCTCTGCAACGGTGTCGGCCAGCGGGATCATCGCCTCGCGCGCCCAGCGAGCACAGATACGCTGACCGGTCTGGTGCTGCGCGCTGGTGTCCAGCCATTGAGTATTGGCCTGGCTGACGCTGAGGGTCTGGCCGTTGTCCAGTTTCAGTTCGTAGCGAGTGGCGCTGCCCTGATATTGAATATCGTGCAGCAGGCCGCTGACCTCGATTTCATGACTCGCCACAGGGCCTTCTGCGAAGCGGATGTGTTCCGGGCGAATGGAAAACGCGTTCGGCGTGCCGCTCAGCTGTTGCGCCAGTTCGCCGCGCAATACGTTGGAGGTGCCGACGAATTCGGCGACGAAGGTGGTCGCCGGTTTCATGTACAGATTGCGCGGGGTGTCGACCTGCTCGATGCGGCCCTTGTTGAACACTGCGACACGGTCCGACATCGACAGCGCTTCGGTCTGGTCGTGGGTCACGAAGATGAAGGTAATGCCCAGCTGGCGTTGCAGCTTTTTCAGCTCGCTCTGCATTTGCTCGCGCAGCTTGAGGTCGAGGGCGCCGAGCGGCTCGTCGAGCAACAGCACGCGGGGACGATTGACCAGCGCTCGGGCCAGTGCCACGCGCTGGCGCTGACCGCCTGACAGTTGCACTGGTTTGCGATCGCCATAGCCACCCAGCGCGACCATGCTCAAGGCTTCTTCGGCACGCGCCAGTCGCTCGCTTTTGCCGACACCCTTGACCTTCAAGCCATACGCCACGTTGTCGCGCACGTTCATGTGCGGGAACAGCGCGTAGTCCTGGAACACGGTGTTGACGTCACGCTGGTAGGGCGGCAATCCGGCGGCTTCTTCGCCGTGGATGCGGATCGAACCGGCGCTGGGTTGTTCGAAGCCTGCGATCAGGCGCAGGCAGGTGGTTTTGCCCGAGCCCGACGGGCCGAGCATGGAAAAGAACTCGCCGTCCTTGATGTCGATGGAAACCCGGTCAACGGCTTTCACTTCGCCGAACTGACGGGAAACGTGGGTGAACTGGACTGCAAGGGTCATGGTGAAACCTCAAGTGAACGCGAACGCCGTCGCAGCGGGTTCGCCGGGTGCATCAACATGCAAACATCTGAAAGAACGCCGTCACTGGGATGATCGTTCCCACGCGGAGTTTTGGCACGATCAACAAAGGACGCGGTCACTGCAGGAGCGTGGCTTGTCCCGCGATCGGCTGCGCGGCAGTCGCAAAATCAGGCGCCGCGGTTGTACTGACACACCGCATTAGCAGGTTTTACGACCGGTTCCCGGCCGATCGCGGGACAAGCCACGCTCCTACAGGTTTTGCGGTGTGCCGGAGAACGGGTTCATCCGGCACACCCCTGCCTTATCGCCCGCCCATGATCGCGATGTAGTCCTGGGTCCAGCGGCTGTACGGCACGTATTTGCCGCCTTCGGCCTGCGGGGTTTTCCAGAAAGCGATCTTGTCGAACAGATCGAAGCCGTTGGTGGCGCAACCTTCGGCACCCAGCAGGTCGCTGGCTTTGCACGCCTCGGGCACCACCGGCAGTGAGCCGAACCACGCTGCGACGTCGCCCTGGACTTTCGGTTGCAGCGACCAGTTCATCCACTTGTAGGCGCAGTTCGGGTGTTTGGCGTCGGCGTGCAGCATGGTGGTGTCGGCCCAACCGGTCGCACCTTCCTGCGGAATGGTCGAGGCGACCGGCTGCTTGTCGGCGACCAGGCCGTTGACCATGTAGCCCCAGGAGCTGGAGGCCGCGACGCCTTCGTTCTTCACGTCGCTCATCTGCACGGTCGCGTCATGCCAGTAGCGGTGCACCAGCGGGTGCTGGGCACGCAGCAGGTCGAGCACGGCTTTGTACTGGGTTTCGGTCAGTTGGTAAGGGTCTTCGATTTTCAGTTCCGGCTTGGCGGTTTTCAGGTACAGCGCCGCGTCGGCGATGTAGATCGGGCCGTCATAGGCCTGCACGCGGCCTTTGTTCGGTTTGCCGTCCGGCAGGTCCTGTGCCTCGAACACCACGCTCCAGCTCACGGGCGGGGTCTTGAACACGTTGGTGTTGTACATCAGCACGTTCGGGCCCCACTGATAGGGCGTGCCGTAGGTCTGCTTGTTGACGGTGTACCACGGGCCGTCTTTCAGGCGCGGGTCGAGGGTTTTCCAGTTGGGAATCAGGTCGGTGTTGATCGGCTGCACACGCTTGCCGGCCACCAGACGCAGCGACGCATCCCCCGATGCCGTCACCAGGTCATAACCGCCCTTGGTCATCAGGCTGACCATCTCGTCGGAGGTCGCCGCCGTCTTGACGTTGACCTTGCACCCGGTCTCCTGTTCGAAGCCTGTGACCCAGTCATAGGCCTTGTCGCTTTCGCCCCGTTCGATGTAACCCGGCCACGCCACGATATCCAGCTGGCCTTCGCCGTTGCCGACAGCCTTGAGTGTTTCAGCGGCCTGCAAGGTGCCGCTGGCGAACAACGCGGTGATTACAGCGCTGAGGAGCGCGGTCTTTTGCACTGACATGGGGGTTCCCTCTTTTTCAAATTATGGTCGGGGCAGTTTCGAACGGTGACTCGGTGCAGCGTGCTTGTTTCAAGCTCTTATTAGCGTAGCGGTGTTAGTTGAAGCCGATGTTGCATCTCCTGTTCACGCCAGATCGCTGCCGTGGCGGGCCATGATGTGTCTGACAACGCTGTAGTCCTGAAGCGAATCGCTCGACAGGTCTTTCCCGTAGCCCGAACGTTTCAGGCCGCCATGGGGCATTTCGCTGACCAGCATGAAATGGCTGTTGATCCAGGTGCAGCCGTACTGCAAACGCCCGGCGACTTGCATGGCCTTGTCGAGGTTTTGCGTCCAGATCGACGAGGCCAGTCCGTATTCGGAATCGTTTGCCCAGTCCACGGCCTGAGACAATTCGTCGAAGCGGGTGACCGTCACCACCGGGCCGAACACTTCACGCTGGACGATTTCGTCGCCTTGCTTGCAGCCTGCAAGCAAGGTCGGCTGGTAGAAAAATCCGGGACCGGAATGCACAGCCGCCCCGGTGATGCGCTCGATATGAGGCTGACTCAGCGCACGCTCGACGAAGCTGGCGACCCGGTCACGCTGACGCACACTGATCAGCGGCCCGATCTCGTTGTCGGCATCGCGCTTGCCGGCGAATCGCAGGCTGCTGACCGCAGCGCCGAGCTCGGCGACCAACCTGTCGTGAATGCCGGCCTGAGCGTAGATGCGGCACGCGGCCGTGCAGTCCTGGCCCGCGTTGTAATAGCCGTAGGTGCGCACGCCTTCGACGACCGCAGCAATGTCGGCGTCGTTGCAGACGATCACTGGCGCCTTGCCGCCCAGTTCGAGGTGGGTTCGTTTAAGGGTTTTTGCCGCGGCCTGAAGGATTTTCTGGCCGGTGACGATATCGCCGGTCAGCGAGACCATGCGCACTTTCGGGTGGCTGACCAGGTGACTGCCGACGCCTTCACCGCCGCCGCAGACGATATTGATCACACCGTTTGGCAGCAAACGGGAGAAGACCGGCGCCAACGCCAACACCGACAGTGGCGTGTGCTCCGAGGGTTTGAACACCAGCGTGTTGCCCGCCGCCAGCGCCGGCGCAATCTTCCAGGCGGCCATCATGATCGGGTAGTTCCACGGTGCAATCGATGCAACGACGCCAATCGGGTCACGGCGAACCATGCTGGTGTAGCCCGGCACGTATTCGCCGGACAGCTGGCCTGTCTGGCAACGGACGGCGCCGGCAAAGAAGCGGAACACATCGACGGTGGCGGTCAGGTCATCCTGACGCGCGAGGTGCAGGGGTTTGCCGCAGTTCAGCGCTTCCAGTTGCGCCAGATGGTCAGCGTTTTTTTCAATGGCGTCGGCGATGCTCAGCAGAATGTTGGAGCGTTGTTGCGGGGTGGTGCGCGACCAGCCGGTAAAGGCACGGTTGGCCGCCAGAATGGCGGTCTCGACCTGCTCGGTGCTGGCTTCGGCAATGTGGGTCAATACCTCGCCGGTGGCGGGGTTCAGAATCGGTTCGACAACCCCCTGACCCGCGACCAGTTCACCGTCGATCAGCAATGAGGTGAACAGTTGAGGGGGTGCTGTGTGCGGGGTTGCTGCGCCAGCCATTGTTCGAGCTTCCTTGTGTCGATGCTTTGTTATTCGTGGCTTGTGTCCAACCTGCCGCCGTTGTCGGGCAGCAACGATGGATCACTGTGGGAGCGAATTCATTCGCGAAAGATGTTTCGATCGACCTGTTTCTATTGGCTGTACTGACGTCTCGCGAATGAATTCGCTCCTACAGATCCAGACCGCAGTGATCCGTAAAACCCTGAAACAACTCCGTTCCCAAGCCTCAGAGCCTAGTGCGGCTTCCAGGGCTCGACAAATTCTAAATACTGAACGCAGCGTTCGATTAAATAGATGGCCTGCGTCCCGGGTGCGGTTGTTCTCGGGCCACGCTGAGAAACGGATCGACTAAAGAGGGACGCGCGGTGCCTCGCCGCCATGCAAGACCTACATCCAAGGTCTGAGTCAGGTCTGCTATCGGGCGTGCTTCGATGATGTCGCCTTCCAGCGACCACGGTCGATACGTCATGTCTGGCTGGATCGACACGCCCAGGCCGGCGGCCACCAGGCTGCGGACGGCTTCGGTCGAAGCTGTGCGCAACGTGACCTTGGGTTGCAGCCCGGCGCGGGACCAGACCCGCTGGGCATTGGTGCCCATTTCATCGACGTTGAGTTGAATCAGCGGCTCACGTGCGACGTCGGCCAGGTTGATGCTGTCGTGCTCCAGCAATGGATGTTGCGCCGGCAGCCACAGGCGGTGGGGCGAGTGAGTCAGGACCTCGGTTTGCAGCGCATGTCGATCTTCCAGGTTCGACAGGATCAAGACACCGACGTCGATCTCGCCGCTGACCAGCAGGTGTTCGATGTACGGCCGCTCGTCCTCCATCACCCGGATGTCGACATTGGGATAAGCACGCTGGAAACGGGTCAGCAGGTCGGCGAGGTAGTAACCGGCGACCAGGCTCGTCACGCCGATGATCAACTGCCCGGCCACCTGGTCGGCGCCTTGTTGCAGGCTGCGCTTGGCATTTTCGACAGTGGCGAGGATCAGGTGGGCCTGACGCAGGAACTGATGGCCTTGGTGGGTCAGGGTCATGCCCTTGGCGTGGCGGCTAAACAGGCTGACCCCGATCTCTTCTTCCAACTGCTGAATGGCCAGCGTCAGCGTCGATTGCGAGATGAATACCGCTTGGGCGGCCGCCGAGATCGATCCGGTTTCCGCGACTGCAATGAAGTGACGGATCTGGCGCAGCGTCATCATGAGAACACCCGTCCGCTTGGCTTTTTAGAATTGAACGACTGTATATCGTTTTTCCTGAAGGGCCGCCAGCGACCTGTATTTGCGCAGCAACATTCAGAAGCACACCTGAAAGTCCGAATTGCCGACTTCGTCTTACCCTGCGGGTCGAATCGTTTCTTCCGTTTTCAGGAGCTTTTTTATGAACACCCGTGGCTTGCTCGATCAACTGTTGAAATCCGGTCAGGACCTGCTGAAGAACGCGTCAGGCGGGTCGGCGCAATCCGGCTCGCACGGTAACGGCGTGCAGGGGAAGGGCGCTCAAGGCGGGCTCAACGATCTGCTGGGCAAAGTGGGCGGCGGCAACCTCGGCGGGTTTTTGTCGGGCGCGGGGGGCGGCGCACTGGCAGCCGGGGCGATGGGGTTGCTGTTGGGCAACAAAAGCGCGCGCAAGATCGGCGGCAAGGCGCTGACCTACGGCGGTCTGGCCGCAATAGGTGTCCTGGCTTACAAGGCCTATGGGAACTGGCAGGCTAATCAGGGCACCGCGGAACAGGCCGAGCCGCAGACGGTTGACCGGGTGCCTCCGGCTCAGGTCGAGCAACACAGCGAGGCCATCTTGCGAGCGCTGGTGGCGGCGGCCAAGGCCGATGGTCACGTTGACGCAAACGAACGGCAGTTGATCGAAGGTGAATTCACTCGCCTGACCGGCGACAGGGACTTGCAGCAGTGGCTGCACGTCGAGCTGAACAAGCCGCTGGACCCGACCGACGTCGCCCGGTCCGCGCGCACCCCGGAAATCGCAGCCGAGATGTACCTGGCCAGCGTGATGATGGTCGATGAAGAGCACTTCATGGAGCGCGCGTATCTGGATGAGCTCGCCAAACAGTTGAAGATTGAGCCGGGGCTCAAGCAGGAGCTGGAAAACCAGGTGCGCCAATCCCAGCAGTGACAGGGATTGGATTCCTGTAGGAGACGTCGGAGGTTACGACGGCAGCGAAAGCGTAGTGTCAGGCAACCCATCTACAACTGAACCAACGCGTTCGCTGCCGTCGTAACCTCCGACGTCTCCCACAGGTTCGCGGGTGATCCGGTCATCCCGGCCATCCCACAGGTTCGCGGTTGGTCCGGTCATCCCGGCTATCCCACAGGTTTGCGGGTGGTCCAGTCATCCGCCAGTCCGCCACGTTCCTGCCATCAAGCAATCCCTCCACATGCCGATAACGTGTCAGATATTTCTTCTATATCTGTGCGTTATCGCGTTATCTATGTCGGAAACAGCCCGGTTAATTGGTAGGTCACTAGGCTATACTCCGCTCGCTTCGGGCCGTCTGCGGTCCGCTTCTTGAACCCGGTTTTTGCCGGTGTTGAACTCTTGAGGGCTGACTGTGAAGAACTGGACGTTGCGTCAACGTATTTTGGCGAGCTTCGCTGTAATCATCGCCATCATGCTGCTGATGGTTGTCGTGTCTTACACCCGACTCTTGTCGATCCAGAGCAGTGAAGAAGCGGTGAGCGACGATGCGTTGCCGGGCGTTTACTTCAGCACGCTGGTGCGCAGTGCCTGGGGTGAAAGCTATATCCGTACCCTGGAATTGATTGGCGAAGGCAAGGCGCGCGAGCTGACCCGTGCCGAGCAGGACCAATACGCCGACTTCGAAACCCGGCTTCAAACCCAGATCGACGGCTACAAGAAGACCATCTTCGACGATACCGATCGTAATAATTTCAACGTCTTCGAGAAACAGCGCGAAACCTATTCCCGCCTGTTGAACGACGTCATCAAGGCTTATCAGAACGGCGATTACGCCTCGGCCCGTACCGAGTTCTACGGGCAGGTCAATCCGGTCTGGTTGCAAGGCCGCAAACAACTCAATGACCTGATCGTTGCCAACAAGGCGGTCGCCGATCAGGCCACAAGCAACATTGAATCGGCTGTTCTCACGGCGAAAGTGACGCTGGGTATTTCGCTGATCGTGGCGATTCTGGCGGCAGGTACCTGCGGTCTGCTGCTGATGCGCACGATCCTGGCGCCGATGAACCGCATCGTGCGTATTCTCGACACCATGCGCACCGGCGACCTGAGCAGCCGTCTGAAGCTGGACCGCAACGACGAATTCGGTTCCGTGCAGACCGGCTTCAACGACATGGTTACCGAACTGGCCGCACTGGTGTCCCAGGCGCAGCGCTCGTCCGTGCAGGTCACCACATCGGTCACCGAGATCGCCGCCACATCGAAACAGCAGCAGGCGACCGCTACGGAAACCGCCGCGACCACCACCGAGATCGGCGCGACCTCCCGTGAAATCGCCGCCACGTCTCGCGACCTGGTCCGGACCATGACAGAGGTCACCTCCGCAGCGGACCAGGCCTCGATCCTTGCAGGTTCCGGGCAGCAAGGGCTGGCGCGCATGGAAGACACCATGCATTCGGTGATGGGCGCGGCCGATCTGGTCAACTCCAAGCTGGCGATCCTCAACGAGAAAGCCGGCAACATCAATCAGGTGGTGGTGACCATCGTCAAGGTGGCCGACCAGACCAACCTGCTGTCCCTCAACGCCGCCATCGAGGCTGAGAAAGCCGGCGAGTACGGCCGTGGTTTCGCCGTGGTTGCGACCGAAGTGCGTCGTCTTGCCGACCAGACGGCCGTGGCGACCTACGACATCGAACAGATGGTGCGCGAGATCCAGTCGGCGGTGTCGGCGGGCGTCATGGGCATGGACAAGTTCTCCGAAGAAGTGCGCCGGGGCATGTTTGAAGTGACCCAGGTCGGCGAGCAGCTTTCGCAGATCATCCACCAGGTGCAGGCGCTGGCGCCTCGGGTGTTGATGGTCAACGAAGGCATGCAGGCGCAAGCGACCGGTGCCGAGCAGATCAATCAGGCGCTGGTGCAGTTGGGTGATGCCAGCAGCCAGACCGTGGAGTCCCTGCGCCAGGCCAGTTTCGCCATCGACGAACTGAGCCAGGTAGCGGTGGGACTGCGCAGCGGCGTTTCGCGCTTCAAGGTCTGAGTCGGGACCATGATCGAGCACTCAGCCAAACGCAGCACGGTGGTGTTGCCGAAGAACAAGCTGTTCCTGCTGTTTCGCATCGGGCAGGAACGGTATGCGCTGGAAGCGACGGAAGTCGCCGAGGTGCTGCCTCGGCTGGTGCTCAAACCCATCGCTCAGGCGCCGCACTGGGTTGCCGGTGTGTTCGCTCACCGTGGCGTGGTGGTGCCGGTCATCGACCTGAGTGCCTTGACCTTCGGTGAGCCCGCCCAGCCACGCACCAGCACCCGTCTGGTGCTGGTGAACTACCGCGTCAGCGCCGAACGCGCGCCGCAGTGGCTGGGGCTTATTCTGGAACAGGCGACCGACACCCTGCGCTGCGCGCCAGACGAGTTCAAGGAATACGGCCTGGACAACCGGCAGGCGCCGTACCTTGGCCCGGTGCGCGAAGATGCGCTGGGTCTGTTGCAATGGATTCGCGTGCAGGATTTGCTGAACGATTCCGTGCGTGAACTGCTGTTTCCGGCGCAGCCTTTAAGTCTTGAAGCGTTCGAGGCGACGCCATGAGCGAAGACGCGCGTTTCTTTGCCTTCCTCAAGACCCGCATCGGGCTGGACGTGGCGTCCGTTGGCGAGGCCATCATCGAGCGAGCGGTGCGCCAGCGCTGCATGAGTGCCAAGGCCGTGGACCACGACGCCTATTGGCAACTGCTTCAGAGCTCGGCAGACGAGCAGCAAGCGCTGATCGAAGCGGTGATCGTGCCCGAAACCTGGTTTTTTCGTTACCCCGAGTCTTTCGGCACGCTGGGCAAACTGGCCGCTGCGCGTCTGGCGCAGCTGGGCGGTGTGCGTCCGCTGCGTATCCTCAGCCTGCCATGCTCGACGGGTGAAGAACCTTATTCGATTGCCATGGCGTTGTTCGATGCCGGTCTGCAACCGCAGCAGTTCAAGGTCGAAGCGGTCGATATCAGTCCGTTGTCGCTGCAACGCGCGCGCCAAGGCGTGTATGGCAAAAATTCCTTTCGCGGCAGTGACCTCGGTTTTCGCGAGCGTTATTTCAGTCAGGTCGATGAGGGGTATCGCGTCGAGGATCGGGTTCGCGAGCGCGTCAGTTTTCAAGCCGGGAACCTGCTCGATCCGACCTTGCTCGTCGCGCAGTCGGCCTACGATTTCGTGTTCTGTCGCAACCTGCTGATCTATTTCGACGTCGACACCCAGAAGCGCGGTTTCGAAGCGCTCAAGCGCATGACGCGCGATGACGGCGTGCTGTTCATCGGCCCTGCGGAAGGCAGCCTGCTCGGCCGCATGGGCATGGCGTCGATCGGCATCGCCCAGTCCTTCGCCTTTCGACACCGCGCTGACCCGTTGCCCGATCAGCTCGCCGTCGTGACCGCGCCGTCGGTTTCGACGCCGCTGCCCGTCGAGCCGTCTCGCCTCGCAACGTCGATACCGCCGATCTCGGCACGTGCCAGAAATAGCGTACGCCCGTTTGCACCGGTTCCGCCGGTATCCCGCGCGACGATCCCGCCGTCGGCCATCGTGGGCGAAGCCGCGACGTTGCTGGACGACATCAGGCGTCTTGCCAACGAAGGCAAGAGTGCCGAGGCCAAAGCGGCGTGCGAGCAATACCTCAAGCGCTATGAGCCGGTGGCGCGAGTGTTCTACTGGCTCGGGCTGCTCAGCGAAGTGGGAGGCGACGTGGCGGGCGCTCAGGGGTTTTACCGCAAGGCGTTGTACCTCGAGCCTCAGCACCCTGAAACATTGGCGCAGTTGGCGGCGTTGCTGGCGGCCCAGGGCGACCTGGCGGGCGCTCGCCGCTTGCAGGAGCGCGCAGCGCGTGGCGTGAACAAAGAAGGACGTAATCGATGACCGGCGTACACAGTGAACTGGTGAGCCACGACGCTCAGGCCATCGACGATTGCTGGAACCGGATCGGCATTCATGGCGACCGCTCCTGCCCGTTACTGGTGGAGCACATTCATTGCCGCAACTGTTCGGTGTATTCGGCAGCGGCGACCCGATTGCTCGACCGCTATGCGTTAGCTCAGGAGCACCGCGTGTCGATGCATGGCGAGGACCTGGCCAGCGACGTCAAGACCCGCTCCCTGGTGGTGTTTCGTCTGGGAGAAGAGTGGCTGGGCCTGCCGACACGCTGCCTGGTCGAGGTCTCCCCGGTGCAGACCATTCACTCGCTCCCGCATCAACGCTCGCGCGCGCTGCTGGGCGTTGCCAACGTGCGAGGCGCGCTGGTGGCGTGTCTGTCGTTCGTCGAGCTGCTCGGGCTGGACACCTCCCTGGCGCCCTCGACGTCGGCGCGCATCATGCCGCGCATGTTGATCGTCTCGGCCGAGGGCGGACCGGTGGTGGTGCCGGTCGATGAAGTGGACGGGATTCACGCCATCGAGGTGCGGCTTCTGGATTCGGCGTCGGCGCCCGCGCAGAACAGCAATGCCCGATTCACCCGAGGCGTGGTGCAGTGGAAAAATCGCAGCCTGCGGTTGCTGGATGAAGAACACCTGTTGTCGGCAGTGAACCGGAGCCTGACATGACGCCCGATCAGATGCGCGACGCTTCGTTGTTCGAACTGTTTACCCTGGAAGCCGAAGCCCAGACCCAAGTCCTGAGCGCAGGCTTACTGGCGCTTGAGCGCAACCCCACACAGGCGGATCAGCTGGAAGCCTGCATGCGCGCCGCGCATTCGCTCAAGGGCGCGGCACGGATCGTCGGGGTCAATGCAGGCGTCAGCGTCTCCCACGTCATGGAAGATTGTCTGGTCGAGGCGCAGGAAGGCCGTCTGCATCTCAAGCCCGAGCACATTGACGCGCTGCTGATGGGCACCGACATGCTCATGCGCATTGCCACGCCAGGCGCAAGCAGCGTTGGACAAAGCGATGTCGACGGTTATGTCGCGCTGATGACTGACCTGATCAAACCCGGTGCGCGACACGCGATCCTAGCGCCGAGCGCGACGCCGTCAATGGACGACCTGCTGCTGGCCAACGCTCAGTCGCTGGTGGAATCCGTCCAGTCTGCGCTGGGTCCTGTGGCGTTGAGCGCGCCGCTGTCGGCGCAACCGCTGCCCGCCGATCTGTTACTGCCCGTGCCTTCAACGTCCTCCACCGCTGCTGAAAGCGAAGACGATCCCGCGCCGTCGAAGCCCGGGCGCCGTAAAGAGCGCCGGGTTGCCGAGGGCGGCGAGCGTGTGCTGCGCGTGACGGCCGAGCGCTTGAATAACCTACTCGACCTGTCGAGCAAGTCGCTGGTTGAAACGCAACGGCTGAAGCCATACCTGACCGCCATGCAGCGGGTCAAACGGTCGCAAAGCGGTGCCAGTCGGGCGCTCGACAACCTGGAAGCCCTGCTCGATGCCAACGTCGATCCGGACGCGCAAAAGATGCTGGAAGAAGCCCGGCGCCTGTTGAGCGAAGCGCAGCACTTGTTGATTCAGCAGACGTCCGATCTGGACGAGTTCGGCTGGCAGGCGACCCAGCGTGCCCAGTTGCTGTACGACACCGCGTTGGCCTGTCGCATGCGTCCGTTTGCCGACGTTCTGGTCGGGCAGGCGCGGATGGTTCGCGACCTCGGACGCTCTCTGGGCAAGCAGGTGCGCCTGGAAATTGAGGGCGAGAAGACCCAGGTCGATCGCGATGTGCTGGAAAAACTCGAGGCCCCGTTGACGCATCTGCTGCGCAACGCGGTCGATCACGGCATCGAATCACCCGAGCAACGGCTCGCCAGCGGCAAGCCGGCGGAGGGGCTGATAAAACTCAAGGCGTCGCATCAGGCGGGTCTGCTGGTGGTCGAACTGATCGATGACGGCGCCGGGGTCGACCTTGAACGCCTGCGTCGCAGCATCATCGACCGCAAGTTGTCGCCCGAGGAAACGGCGGCGCAGTTGAGCGAGGAAGAGTTGTTGAGCTTTCTGTTCCTGCCCGGTTTCAGCATGCGCGACAAGGTCACCGAAGTGTCGGGCCGCGGTGTCGGGCTGGATGCCGTGCAGCACATGGTCCGGCAGCTGCGTGGGGGTGTCGAGCTGGTCCAGACGGCAGGGCAGGGCAGTTGCTTCCATCTCGAAGTGCCGCTCACGCTGTCGGTGGTGCGCAGTCTGGTGGTGGAGGTCGGTGGCGAGGCCTATGCCTTCCCGCTGGCGCACATCGAACGCATGCGTGACGTGCAGGCCGATGACATCGTGCAGCTCGAAGGGCGTCAGCATTTCTGGCACGAGGAGCGTCATGTCGGACTGGTCGCGGCCAGTCAGTTGCTCAATCGCCCGGCGAGTCTGCACAACGAAGACGTACTCAAAGTGGTGGTCATTCGCGAGCGCGACGCAGTGTATGGCGTAGCGGTAGAGCGTTTTATCGGTGAGCGCACGCTGGTGGTGCTGCCACTGGATCCCCGCCTGGGCAAGGTTCAGGACATCTCGGCGGGCGCGTTGCTCGACGATGGTTCTGCGGTGCTGATCATCGATGTCGAGGACATGCTGCGTTCGGTTGAAAAATTGCTGAATACCGGGCGGCTGGAACGTATCGACCGGCGCAATCGCCAGGCTGATAATCAAGCGCGTAAACGCGTGCTGGTGGTCGACGACTCGCTGACCGTGCGCGAGCTCGAGCGCAAGTTGTTGCTCGGGCGCGGCTACGAGGTGGCGGTGGCGGTGGACGGTATGGACGGATGGAACGCGTTGCGTGCCGAGGACTTCGACCTGCTGATCACCGACATCGACATGCCGCGCATGGACGGCATCGAACTGGTGACGTTGCTGCGTCGCGACAGTCGCTTGCAGTCATTGCCGGTGATGGTGGTGTCATACAAGGACCGTGAAGAGGACCGCCGTCGAGGGCTGGACGCCGGTGCCGACTATTATCTGGCCAAGGCCAGTTTCCATGACGACGCATTGCTCGACGCGGTCGTTGAGTTGATAGGAGATGCGCAAGGATGAAGATCGCCATCGTCAATGACATGCCCATGGCGGTCGAGGCGCTGCGCCGTGCGCTGGCGTTCGAGCCCGCGCATCAGGTGGTGTGGGTCGCCGGCAATGGGGCCGAGGCAGTGCAGCGGTGCGCGGAACTGACACCGGACCTGATCCTCATGGACTTGATCATGCCGGTGATGGATGGCGTGGAAGCCACCCGCCGCATCATGGCCGCCACACCGTGCGCCATCGTGATTGTGACGGTGGACCGTGAACAGAATGTCCACCGGGTATTCGAGGCCATGGGCCACGGTGCGCTGGACGTCGTGGACACCCCGGCGATCGGCGCGGGCAATCCCAAGGATGCTGCCGCACCTTTGTTACGCAAGATTCTTAATATAGGCTGGCTCATTGGCCAGCGTGACAGCCGCGTGCGTCCGGCACCGGCACCGTTGCGCGAGGCCTCGCAGCGTCAGGGACTGGTCGCGATCGGTTCGTCCGCTGGTGGTCCGGCGGCGCTGGAAGTGCTGCTGAAGGCGCTGCCTAAGGACTTTCCGGCCGCCATCGTGCTGGTTCAGCATGTGGATCAAGTGTTTGCCGCCGGGATGGCGCAGTGGTTGAGCAGCTCTTCGGGGCTGGAGGTCCGGCTGGCCCGTGACGGCGAGCCGCCGCAAAGGGGCGCCGTGCTGCTGGCAGGCACCAACCACCATATTCGTCTGTTGAAGAACGGCACGCTGGCCTATACCGCCGAGCCGGTGAACGAGATTTACAGGCCTTCGATCGATGTGTTTTTCGAAAGCGTGGCCAGTTATTGGAACGGTGATGCAGTCGGTGTTCTGTTGACGGGGATGGGGCGCGATGGCGCCCAGGGGCTCAAGCTGATGCGTCAGCGGGGATTCCTCACCATCGCCCAGGACCAGCGAAGCTGTGCGGTGTATGGCATGCCCAAAGCGGCAGCCGCGATTGACGCCGCCAAGGAGATTCGCCCGCTGGACACGATAGCGCCTCGCTTGACCGAGGTATTCACCCAATGAATTTCCAGGTGATTTCACAGCGCGCCTGTGACCAGGAGACCCTGAATGCATGATTTGCAGCTGGACGATGTAAACGCCACGGATGAAAACGCTGCCATGGTGTTGCTGGTCGACGATCAGGCAATGATCGGCGAGGCAGTCCGGCGCGGGCTGGCGAACGAAGAGAACATCGACTTCCATTTTTGCGCCGACCCGCATCAGGCCATCGCTCAGGCGATCCAGATCAAGCCGACGGTGATCCTGCAGGACCTGGTCATGCCCGGTCTGGACGGTCTTACGCTGGTGCGCGAATACCGCAACAACCCGGCTACCCGGGATATTCCGATCATCGTGCTCTCCACCAAGGAAGATCCGCTGATCAAGAGCGCGGCGTTCGCCGCCGGCGCCAACGATTATCTGGTCAAGTTGCCGGACACCATCGAACTGGTCGCGCGTATCCGCTATCACTCGCGCTCCTACATGACCCTGCTCCAGCGTGACGAAGCCTACCGCGCGTTGCGGGTCAGTCAGCAGCAGTTGCTGGACACCAACCTGGTGCTGCAACGCCTGATGAACTCCGACGGGCTGACCGGGCTGTCCAATCGTCGCCACTTCGATGAGTACCTGGAGCTGGAGTGGCGCCGGGCGATTCGTGAGCAGACGCAGCTATCGTTGATGATGATCGATGTCGACTACTTCAAAGCGTACAACGACAATTTCGGTCACCTGGAGGGGGACGAAGCGTTGCGTCAGGTCGCCAAGGCGATCCGTGCCAGTTGCAGTCGTCCCTCCGATTTGCCGGCCCGTTACGGCGGTGAAGAGTTCGCGCTGGTGCTGCCAAACACCTCGCCCGGTGGCGCGCGCCTGCTGGCCGAGAAACTGCGCCAGACCGTGGCCGGCATGAACATCCCGCACATCGCACCCAGCGAAGGCGCGAGCCTGACCGTCAGCATTGGCCTGTCGACCGTGGTGCCGCAGGTCGGCAGTCACAGCCGTCAAGTGATCCAGAGCGCTGATCAGGGGCTGTATGCGGCCAAGCACAACGGGCGCAATCAGGTGGTGGTGGGCTGATCCGATACCGATCAATGGACATGCGCAGCATGGTGGGAGCTGCTGGAGGTTACGACCGTGGCGAATGCGTTCTTAAGCCGACTCGATGGAGACCGCGCCGCCGCCTTCGCTGCCGTCGTAACCTCCGACGTCTCCTACAGAATGGACTGCACCTGGAAGCTGGGCACCCACCCATTTTTTGAGCTGTCCAGAGAATGCATGGATCCTCTCTCACCCTGCCCAACGGGCTGCCATCAGGGCGGGAGCTGGGGTATACTCGCCGGCTTTGAAAATTTCGCCTGCGAGTGCTGCCCACCATGGAAATCAACCCGATCCTAAACAGCATCAAGGACCTGTCCGAGCGCTCCGAAGCCATTCGGGGGTATCTTTGACTACGATCACAAACATGATCGTCTGACCGAAGTAAACCGCGAGCTCGAAGATCCGGCTGTCTGGAACAACCCGTCGTATGCCCAGGAACTGGGCCGTGAGCGTTCCTTGCTCGCGCAGATCGTCGAAACCCTCGATGAAATGAGTTCCGGCCTGGCTGACGCCCAGGACTTGCTGGACATGGCCGTCGAAGAAGATGACGAAGGCGCTGTCGCCGACGTCGTGGCTGAAATCGATCGCCTGCGCGAGTCACTCGAGAAGCTCGAATTCCGTCGCATGTTCAGCGGCGAAATGGACCCGAACAACGCCTACCTCGACATCCAGGCCGGCTCTGGCGGTACCGAGGCTCAGGACTGGGCCAACATCCTGCTGCGCATGTACCTGCGCTGGGCCGACAAGCGTGGCTTCGACGCGACCATCATGGAACTGTCCGAAGGCGAAGTCGCCGGCATCAAGGGCGCCACGGTTCACATCAAGGGCGAGTACGCCTTTGGCTGGCTGCGTACCGAGATCGGCGTGCACCGCCTGGTCCGCAAGAGCCCGTTCGACTCCGGCGCCCGTCGCCACACTTCGTTCTCGGCGGTGTTCGTGTCCCCTGAGATCGACGACCGGATCGAGATCGACATCAACCCGTCTGACCTGCGTATCGATACCTATCGCTCGTCCGGTGCCGGTGGTCAGCACGTCAACACCACCGACTCGGCGGTGCGTATCACCCACGTACCGACCAACACCGTGGTCAGCTGCCAGAACGAGCGCTCTCAGCACGCGAACAAGGACACCGCCATGAAAATGCTGCGGGCCAAGTTGTACGAGCTGGAAATGCAGAAGCGCAATGCGGCGTCCCAGGCGCTGGAGGACACCAAGTCGGACATCGGCTGGGGCCACCAGATCCGTTCGTATGTCCTCGATGACTCGCGTATCAAGGACTTGCGTACCGGCGTTGAGCGCAGCGATTGCAACAAGGTGCTGGACGGCGACCTCGACGGTTACCTTGAAGCAAGCCTCAAACAGGGGCTGTAAACGCGACACCACTGTTACGGGTACGGCGCACCCTTCTACCGCGACCGGCCCGTGATCCCTTGCCTGTGGCAAGAAGCAACGAACCTGTGATGGAAAATCTAAAGACATGAGCGACCAACAACTCGACCCGCAAGCCCTGCAACAGGAAGAAAACACCCTGATCGCCCTGCGCAAGGAAAAGCTTGCTGCCGAGCGCGCCAAGGGCAATGCCTTCCCGAATGACTTCCGCCGCGAAAACTACTGCAACGACCTGCAGAAACAGTACGCGGACAAGACCAAGGAAGAGCTGGCCGAGGCGGCGATTCCGGTCAAGGTTGCCGGTCGCATCATGCTCAACCGTGGCTCGTTCATGGTGATCCAGGACATGACCGGTCGCATTCAGGTCTACGTCAACCGCAAGACGCTGTCCGAAGAAACCCTGGCTGCGGTCAAGACCTGGGACATGGGCGACATCATTGCCGCCGAAGGCACCCTGGCCCGTTCCGGCAAAGGCGACCTGTACGTCGAAATGACCAGCGTCCGCCTGCTGACCAAGTCGCTGCGTCCGCTGCCGGACAAGCACCACGGCCTGACTGACACCGAGCAACGCTACCGTCAGCGCTACGTCGACCTGATCGTCAACGAAGACGTGCGTCAGACCTTCCGCGTGCGCTCGCAGGTCATCGCGCACATTCGCAGCTTCCTGATGAAGCGTGACTTCCTGGAAGTCGAAACGCCGATGCTGCAGACCATTCCTGGCGGCGCGGCAGCCAAGCCGTTTGAAACCCACCATAATGCGCTGGACATGGAAATGTTCCTGCGTATCGCGCCTGAGCTGTACCTCAAGCGGCTGGTAGTGGGCGGTTTCGAAAAAGTGTTCGAGATCAACCGCAACTTCCGTAACGAAGGCGTTTCGACCCGTCACAACCCTGAATTCACCATGTTGGAGTTCTATCAGGCCTACGCCGACTACGAAGACAACATGGACCTGACCGAAGAGCTGTTCCGTGAACTGGCTCAGCTGGTATTGGGCAGCACCGACGTGCCGTACGGCGACAAGGTGTTCCACTTCGGCGAGCCGTTCGCGCGTCTGTCGGTGTTTGACTCGATCCTCAAGTACAACCCTGAGTTGACCGCCGATGACCTGAACGACATCGACAAGGCTCGCGCCATCGCCAAGAAGGCCGGCGCCAAGGTGCTGGGCTTCGAAGGTCTGGGCAAGCTGCAGGTGATGATTTTCGAAGAGCTGGTCGAGCACAAGCTGGAGCAGCCGCACTTCATCACCCAGTACCCGTTCGAAGTGTCGCCGCTGGCCCGTCGTAACGACGACAACCCGAACGTCACTGACCGTTTCGAGCTGTTCATCGGTGGCCGTGAAATCGCCAACGCCTACTCCGAGTTGAACGACGCGGAAGACCAGGCTGAGCGTTTCATGGCGCAGGTGGCCGACAAGGATGCAGGTGACGACGAAGCCATGCATTACGACGCCGACTTTGTTCGCGCGCTGGAATACGGCATGCCGCCGACAGCGGGTGAGGGCATCGGTATCGACCGTCTGGTGATGCTGCTGACCAACTCGCCGTCGATCCGCGACGTCATCCTGTTCCCGCACATGCGGCCGCAAGCATAAGCGCTGTAAAACAAGCCGCCTGAGCAGGGCGGCTTTTTTTTGTCTGTAAAGACGAGCGCGACAACCCTGTGGGAGCGAATTCATTCGCGAAAATATTTCAGTCGATGAATTTCTGTCGGCTGTACCTTTGCATCGCGAATGAATTCGCTCCCACAGGGATAATAGGTTGCAATCGAATACACCCGACCTACGCACTGACCGAAAGAGGAAAACCTGTCGTGAATCGTACGATCGCTCAAAAGGGAGCCGCTGGCCTTGCCACGGCAGTCGCACAGAGTGTTCAGTATCAAGGCCGCAAGGCGAGCCGACAGGGAAGCGAACAGCGCCGACAGCAGATTCTCGATGCCGCCATGCGCATTCTCATTCGTGACGGCGTCCGTGCCGTGCGTCACCGTGCCGTGGCCGCCGAAGCGCAAGTGCCGCTGTCGGCCACCACGTATTACTTCAAGGACATCGACGACCTGCTCACCGATGCCTTTGCCCAATACGTCGAGCGCAGCGCGGCCTACATGGCCAAGCTGTGGACCAACACCGAAACCCTGCTGCGCGAAATGGTCGCGCGCAACGACGGCAGTGCCGATGCCCGCGCGCGGCTGGCGGACGAGATCGCGCGCATGACCCTGGACTACGTGCGCCATCAGTTGCTGACGCGTCGCGATCAGTTGATCGCCGAGCACGCGTTCCGCCTGGAAGCGCTGATCAACCCGCGGCTGGCGCCTCTGGTCAGCGCCCACCAGCAGATTCTGTTGCAGGGAAGCGCCCAGTTTCTCGAGGTTATGGGCTCGGCCCAACCGCAAGTGGATGCGCAAGTGTTGACGGGGATTATCGGGCGGATGGAATATCAGGGCTTGCTCGAGGGGCCGCGTCCCGACGCAGACGATGAAATGCTCGCTATTCTTACCCGCCAGATGCATCTGGTGCTGGGCACCGCCAAGCCAATGGTGGGCTGCAACGCTTAATTTCAGAGCTCGGTGTCGAGGGCTCACCTTCAGGAGAAGCGATGAAAGTCTGGAGCGTCTTGCTCGCCTTGTCGTTCGCGCTGTTGAGCGGATGTCTGGTGACTTTCAAGGACCCTATTCCCACGAGCGACACCGCGCCCCCCAAACTGCTCGGCACCTGGACCAGCAAGAACGCCTGGGGCGAGCCGCTGGAGCTGGAAATAAGCCGCGCTGGGGCCAATCTGTACAAGGCCGTCAGCTACCGCAAGGGGGATCGCAAGAACCGCGACGAGTACACCTTCACGGTGTCGCGCCATGGCAGCCGCTGGTACGTGTCGGCGGCGTTGCCCGAGAAGTACGGCGCTAATTACGTCATCGCCGGCTTCGACCTGGTCGACAACGATAACGCGGCCGACGAACTGGTGGTCTATGACCTGGACCTGGAACGGATGCAGCAGTTGATCGAGCAGAAAACGTTCGAAGGCCAGCCGATTGAAACCGAGAAGGGTGACGGCGTACTGATCACCACCTCCATGGACAAGGTGTTCGCCTATCTGGACGACACCGCCAATTCCGATGTCTTTCTCAAGGCAGCTCAATATCAGCGCATGACCAAATAGCGCTAAAGGTCAATCAAAGGGGTACTGGGTGGACGATTACCAGCAGACCATTCGCACGCTGTCCGATCGTATCGTGTTCGCGCAAACGCCGATCCGTGTACTCGATGCGGTGAAGTGGGACGACAGCATCCGCAAGAATTTTCTTTCCGCCAAGGGCAAGCAACTGCCCGAAATCGATCGGGCCTACTACGAGAATCGCCCGTTGGGTTTTGATTCCGGCGCGTTGAAGCTGGAATTCCAGAACATCGAACGCGACATCACCCGGCAACTGGGGCAGTTCAACCCGGTCGGGCAGATCATGCGCCGCATGTGCAAGGAGTACCGGATGGTCATCCGGATGCTCGAAGCCCGCGGCACACCGGATTTCGGCCTGATCTCCCAAGAGTTGTACGGCGCGGCGTCCGATGCGTTTCATGCCGGAGATCCGACGCTGGCCGACCTTGGCCTGATGCTGTCCGATTACCTGAACAACATCGCCGGGCGCGGTGACCTTAAGGACGAACCGAAGATTCTGACGGCGAAAGACGCCGTTGCCATGCTGCAAAGCCGGTTGAATCGCACCTTCGGCGAGGCGGAAGAAACCATCCGCGTGTTCGAGTCCGACGGTATCGTCGCGGACGCGGCGGCGGGCGCCGATTACATCAAGATCCGCAGCGACGCGATGTTCAACGAGCGCGACGTGCGGGCGCTGGAGGTCCATGAAGGCCTTGTGCACGTGGGCACGACCCTGAACGGTCAGAACCAGCCGATCTGCACCTTCCTCGCGAAAGGGCCGCCCTCGTCGACCGTAACCCAGGAAGGCCTGGCGATTCTGATGGAAGTCATCGGCTTCGCTTCCTACCCAAGCCGCCTGCGCAAGCTGACCAACCGCACCCGTGCGATTCATATGGCCGAGGAAGGCGCTGATTTCCTTCAGGTGTTCGAGTTCTACCGTGAGCAGGGCTTCGGCATGCCGGAAAGCTACGGCAACGCCAGCCGCGTTTTCCGGGGTTCTGTGCCTAACGGTCTGCCGTTCACCAAGGACCTGTCCTACCTCAAGGGCTTCATCATGGTTTACAACTACATCCAGTTGGCCGTGAGGAAGGGCAAGCTTGAACAAGTGCCGTTGCTGTTCTGCGGCAAGACCACGCTCGAAGACATGCGCACGTTGCGCCAGTTGGTGGACGAAGGGCTGGTGGTGCCGCCCAAATACCTCCCGGAACAGTTCCGCGACATGAACGCATTGTCGGCCTGGATGTGCTTCTCCAACTTCCTCAACCACCTGAGCCTGGACCGGATCGAGGCGGATTACTCGAATATTCTCTGATTGCTATCCCATAAGAGGGGGCAATCGAAGGTATTCCCTGTAGGCGTGAGCGTCTCACGCCTGCCGTTGTCCATATCGGTCTGGATAATTCGAATAAAAGGACATCGCTTGAAGCCTCTGCTCACGCTGCTGCTGTTCTTGTCCCTCACCGGTTGCAGCGAACTGCTGTTCTACCCGGAGCGAGACGTCCCCCTGACCCCGGAAAAGGCTCACCTGCCGTACCGTGATCTGACCCTGACGACCGCCGACGGCAAAAAGCTCAATGCCTGGTTTCTCCCGGCGAAAGAGGGCGTCGCTATCAAGGGCACGGTGCTGCACCTGCACGGCAACGGCGGCAACATGGCCTGGCACCTGAGCGGCAGCTATTGGCTTCCCGAGCAGGGGTATCAGGTGCTGTTGCTGGACTATCGCGGCTATGGCCATTCCGAAGGCGACCCCAGCCTGCCTGCGGTCTATAAGGACATCGACGCGGCGTTCGACTGGCTGAACAAAGCGCCCGAGGTGCAGGGTAAACCGCTGGTGGTGTTGGGGCAGAGCATCGGTGGTGCACTGGGGGTTCACTACCTTTCCGAGCATCCGCAACAGCGCTCCCGGGTGAAAGCCTTGGTGCTGGACGGTGTGCCAGCCAGCTATCGCGAAGTGGCGCGCTACACGCTAAGCACGTCGTGGCTCACGTGGGCATTCAAGCGGCCATTGTCGTGGGTGATCCCCGACGGCGACAGCGCAATCAATGGCATTACGCAGCTCAAAGGAACGCCGATGCTGCTGTTCCAGAGCCTCGACGACACGCAAGTGCCCTTATACAACGGCATCAGCCTGTACCAGTCCGCCCCGTTGCCACGAGTCTTGCAATTGACGCGAGGGCCGCACGTGCAGACCTTCGAGGACCCGACCTGGCGTGAAGTCATGGTTCGGTATCTGGACGACCCGCAACATTTCAATGGCCTGCGGCGTCTGGCCGAGATTCCCAATTACCCTGATCCTGATGCGAGCAAGAACACCTCCTCTGCGCCATCGGAAACGCAACCGGCAGAGAGTTCGAAATGAGTGACGAGCGTAACGTGATCCCGCAGATTCTGACCGGGATCGGCTGTATTTTCTTGACCGTCGGGACGTTGTGGTACTACGGGTATCTGCACTTTGCGAAGCCTGAGGATGCGTTGCAGTTGAGCGAGTTCACGATGCTCAAGACGGTGCCGGGGGAGGACTATAAAGTCTCGCTGGAGCCGGCGCCGCAGGTGGCTCAGTGTATCGACGGGGTGATGGTGTTGTTCGATACCGAGCAGAAAGGGCTGACCGGGGTGTTGGTGAATGATCGCAAGCAGGCGGTGAGGTGCATGGGGCAGGAGACACCGCAGAAGGTGCAGTGATTTATGTGCTGCGTTTTTTGGGGCGTTTAGGTTATTGATCGTTCCCACGCTCCGCTTGGTAACGCATCGACTGACGCTCCGCGTCGACTCGGGCGCAGAGCGTCTTGCCCTGCATTCCACGCGGAGCGTGGGAACGATCAAGCTGTCGCGTTAGCTGTAGGAGCGTGGCTTGTCCCGCGATCTACCGCGCAGCGGTAGCAAAACCAGGCGACTCAATTCTGACTGACACCCCGCATGCACAGGTCTCTCTGGTCGTTTGATCGTACCCACTCTCCGCGTGGTAACGCATCGATTGACGCTCCGCGTCGACTGGGACGCAGAGCGTCTTGCCATGCATTCCCACGCGGAGCGTGGGAACGATCAAGCTGTCGCGTTAGCTGTAGGAGCGTGGCTTGTCCCGCGATCTACCGCGCAGCGGTAGCAAAACCGGACAACTCGGATTTATCTGACACGCCGTATGCGCCAGTTTTGCTGCCGGTTCCCGGCAGATCGCGGGACAAGCCGCACTCCTACGCCTTCGGCAGAATCAAAAGCGGAGCAGTGAACTGCTCCTGCCCTTGCTTTTGATCTTCATACCGAGAAAGTCCAGACGACACAAAACGAGATGACACAACTTCAACCCCACCAAAAAAACGCCCCCACAAACACCCATAAAAAAGCCCCATCTGCATCCACAGACGGGGCTCTCTGACTTACAGCGGCAATCACATCACCGCATCATCCCGATCACTGCATCGAAGAACGCGGCGCAACCGGCTGGTTGTCGTTGGAAATGGTCACTTCCACACGACGGTTCATCGCACGGCCCGACGCGCTGGCGTTATCCGCCACCGGGTACTCCTTGCCATAACCCTGTGCGACCACACGGTCCATGGCCACGCCCATCTTCACCAGTGCCATACGCACCGAGTTCGCGCGGCGCTCGGACAGCGACTGGTTGTAGGTCGCCGAACCGGTGCTGTCGGTGTAGCCCTCGACGATCACCTTGCGATCAGGGTTTTCCGACAGGAACTGCGCCAGCTTGTTCACGTTCACCAGGCCCGCCGACTTCAGCTCAGCCTTGTTCAGGTCAAACAGCACGTCGCCGAAGGTCACCAGCGTACCGCGCTCGGTCTGCTTGGCGTTCAAGCTGTTCTGCAGTTGCTTGATCTGAGCATCGCGAGCATCCAGACGCGCTTGAGCACGTTGGGCCGATGCGTTTTTCAGATCGTTCTCAGCTGTCTTCAGATTGATTGTTTGCTTCGCCAGCTCGACGCGCTGGTTGGTCAGGTAAGCCAGCTGGTCGACTTTCTTTTCGTCGTCATGATTGCGATACGCGGCGTCTGCCTTGTCCAGCCATTCGCTGGCGTCTTTGGTTTCCAATGCCGCCAGTTCAGTGGCTTTTGGATTGCTTTGCAGCGCCGAGTAGTTGGTCCGGGCTTGTTCCAGGTTCACGTTAGGTTGCGAGGAGCAGGCAGCCAGACCAACGCTCAGGGCCAGCAGGGCAGGGATCAGTACTTGTTTACGCATGATGGTTTCTTCCTTTAAATCAATGGCCAATGCATGAAAGGCGAAGGGTTACTGGCTGACCGGCTGAGCCTGGCGCATGCCTTCTTCACGCAGTTCATTGACGCCCTGACGAGCATCCTGCACCGCTTTCTGTGCCTTGGCGGCCTGAGCCTTACGCTCGGCTACACGAGCGTCCCATTCGGCTTGCTCGGCATATTTGCGGGCTTCGTCGTATTTCTTTTCCTGCATGGCCAGTTCGGCCTGCTTGAACTTGTCCTGGGCGGATTTCATTTCCACCGCTGCGTACTCGGTACCGCCTGCAGTAACGGCTGCGTTCACTGCGGATTGGGTGACGGCATATTGCTCGCTGGGCGGGTTGCCTGCGCAACCGGCGAGCAGGAAGCTGGTGCCCAGAGCCAGCGCGGCCAGTTTCAGCCCGCGCAGGCCAGTGAACGTGGTTTTGGCAGTGCTGATATTCATGGTGGTCAACTCCATTTTGAAACTCCTGAAAAACACGTTGTTTTCCATTTCAGTCAAGGGCCTGGCGGCTGGATGACGGGGTCATGTATCCGCTGCCATCTGTCGGCTTTTTCTGTAATGGCTAAAGGCTCGGACCTGAGCAGTTTTTGAATAGTTCAGCGTTTTTTAGCCATCTGACTGGATGGATTTTTACAAAGTGAGAAATTGGCGCTGCAAAATTGGCACAAAAAAAGACGCGCCAGGCCCGTGGTAACGGGGTGGCGCGACCTTTTTAAACGCGCTGAAAACGACGTCGTAATCAGTGCTGCTGGCTGTCCTGCTGATCGGACAAATCCTGCAGAAAACGACGAGACAGAGCGAGGAAACGCGGTGTTGGACCGACATCTTCGTAGAGCGGATCGCCTTCTTCATCGGTGGCGACCACGTGCGAACCCTTGATATACGGAAAGCTGGCTTCCAGCTCTTCCAGGGCGGCGCCGATCAGCTCGCCCATTAATTCTTCCGGGGTGCGCTTGGGGTACATTTCAGCCAGCGCGGCCAGCCGTGCAGCGGCTTCGACATCCAGATGAACCGCATAGCCGGTCTTGGTCAGGCGACCCTTGGCGGTCTGTTCCCACTGTTTTGCGAGCTCACGAATTTTCATAAAGACCTCTTCGTACACCCGCGTGGTGGCGGGTTCAGGCGGATGTTCGAACCCTCGTGGGGTTCGCTGATGAGACTAGCTTGCTCCCGGCAGATGTGCGGCAAAGGGTTGCGCGCATGTATGAATTTGTCGCTCTATACACAGAGATAGAGGCAAAACTTACGAGGGCGTTCAGTTTCGAGTGATCGAACTGACTCAAGGCAGAACAAAAAAACGCTGAAGGAGAAGGCTGGATGGCTGATATCGATGCACGTTTGCGGGAGGACGTTCACCTGTTGGGCGAGCTGTTGGGCAACACCATCCGTGATCAGCACGGGGCTGATTTTCTCGAGAAGATTGAGCGTATCCGCAAAAGCGCCAAGGCCGGTCGACACGGCTCGACGCAAAGCACCGGGCAACTGAGCTCCAACCTTGAAAGCCTCGGTGAAGACGAGCTGCTGCCGGTGGCGCGGGCGTTCAACCAGTTCTTGAACCTGGCCAACATCGCTGAGCAATACCAGCTCATCCATCGCCGCGATGACAGCAAGCCGCAACCCTTCGAGTCTCGCGTGCTGCCGGAATTGCTGGAGCGTCTCAAGCAATCCGGGCAATCCTCCGAAGCGCTGGCGCGCCAGCTCGGCAAGCTGGAAATCGAGCTGGTGCTCACCGCGCACCCCACCGAAGTCGCGCGCCGGACCTTGATCCAGAAATACGACGCCATCGCCGCGCAGCTCGCCGCCCTCGACCATCGTGACCTGAACCGCCTTGAGCGCGAGCAGATCACCGAGCGGCTGCAACGCCTGATCGCCGAAGCCTGGCACACCGAAGAGATCCGCCGCATTCGACCCACGCCCGTGGACGAAGCGAAGTGGGGATTTGCGGTGATCGAAAACTCGCTGTGGCAAGCCATTCCCAATTACCTGCGCAAAGCCGATCAGGCGCTGCACGCCGCGACGGGCCTGCATTTGCCACTCGAAGCCGCACCGATTCGCTTTGCCTCGTGGATGGGCGGTGACCGGGATGGCAACCCGAATGTCACCGCAGCTGTCACCCGTGAAGTGCTCTTGCTGGCGCGCTGGATGGCTGCCGATCTCTACCTGCGAGATGTAGATCAACTGGCGGCTGAGTTGTCGATGCAGCAGGCCAGCCCGGCGCTGATGGCGGCGGCGGGAGACAGTGCCGAGCCTTACCGCAGCGTGCTGAAAAAACTCCGCGAACGGCTGCGGGCCACCCGTAACTGGGCGCATGCCTCGTTGAGTGTCACGCAGCCTGCGCCTGAAGGTGTGCTGCACAACAATCGCGATCTACTGGACCCGTTGCAGCTGTGTTTTCAGTCGCTGCATGAGTGCGGCATGGGCGTGATCGCCGACGGTCCGTTGCTGGATTGCCTGCGTCGCGCTGTGACGTTCGGACTGTTTCTGGTCAAGCTCGACGTGCGTCAGGACTCCACGCGGCACAGCTCGGCGATGACCGAAATCACCGATTATCTGGGGCTTGGGCGCTACAACGAGTGGGATGAAGACGCGCGTATCGAGTTTCTGTTGCGTGAGTTGAGCAATAAGCGTCCGCTGCTGCCCGCGCACTTCAAGCCCGCCGCCGATACGGCCGAAGTGCTGGCGACCTGTCGGGAAGTGGCCGCTGCGCCTGCCGCATCGCTGGGATCGTACGTGATCTCCATGGCCGGGGCGGCGTCCGATGTGCTGGCCGTACAACTGCTGTTGAAGGAAGCCGGATTGCAGCGCCCGATGCGCGTGGTGCCGTTGTTCGAGACCCTGGCCGACCTGGACAACGCCGGGCCGGTGATCGAGCACTTGCTGAGCCTGCCGGGCTATCGCCTGCGTTTGCACGGCCCGCAGGAAGTCATGATCGGTTACTCCGACTCGGCCAAGGATGCGGGCACGACAGCCGCCGCCTGGGCACAGTACCGGGCGCAGGAAAAACTGGTGGAGATCTGCCGCGCGCAACAGGTTGAACTGCTGCTGTTCCATGGTCGCGGTGGCACGGTCGGCCGGGGCGGTGGTCCGGCTCACGCGGCGATTCTCTCGCAGCCGCCGGGCTCGGTCGCCGGGCGTTTCCGCACCACCGAACAGGGCGAGATGATTCGCTTCAAGTTCGGCCTGCCGGACATCGCCGAACAAAACCTCAATCTGTATCTGGCGGCCGTGCTTGAAGCGACGCTGCAGCCGCCGCCAATGCCCGAGCCCGCCTGGCGTACGATGATGGATGAGCTGGCGGCGGATGGCGTCAGCGCGTATCGCGCCGTGGTGCGAGAAAACCCTGAATTCGTCGAGTATTTCCGCCAGGCGACGCCTGAGCAGGAGCTTGGTCGCCTGCCGCTGGGCAGTCGACCGGCCAAGCGTCGAGAGGGTGGCGTCGAGAGCTTGCGGGCGATTCCGTGGATCTTCGCCTGGACCCAGACACGCTTGATGCTCCCTGCCTGGTTGGGTTGGGAAGACGCCCTGAGCAAAGCCCTCAAGCGAGGCGAAGGCGAGCTTCTGGCGCAGATGCGTGAGCAGTGGCCGTTTTTCCGGACGCGGATCGACATGCTGGAGATGGTGCTCGCCAAGGCCGACAGCGACATCGCGCAACTCTACGACGAGCGTCTGGTGGAGCCGGGACTGCAGCATTTAGGTGCGCATTTGCGCGACCTATTGTCGCAGGCCTGCAGCGTGGTGCTGGGGTTGACCGGCCAGTCGCAGTTGCTGGCGCACAGTCCTGAAACCCTGGAATTCATCAGCCTGCGCAACACCTACCTCGATCCGCTTCATCTATTGCAAGCCGAGTTGCTGGCGCGATCCCGTGCTCAGGACGCGAGTCTGGACAGTCCTTTGGTGCAGGCCCTGTTGGTGTCTGTCGCAGGCATTGCCGCCGGTTTGCGCAACACGGGCTAAGGTGAGGGTGTCCACGCGGATGAGGGCGAAAGCCTTCATCTCGCGGCGCGTGGGTGATCGGCGAAGGCGCATCGCTTTAAAGTTGCGCCAGGTCATACCCGTCTGTTGATCGTTGCCAAGCTACTGGTTTATCGCGGGTTACTGCGACTTTTGGCGTCTTGTGCGGCATGAATCGGCTGTGTATCTTGATCAGCCTTTGGCCGTTGGGTCAGTTAATTTTTTTTGTGATTGGCCCCATTTAGGCGAATCCGACGAAATCTCTATAAAAATTGAGGAGCACAACAATGCGCGTGATTCTGCTGGGAGCTCCCGGGGCCGGTAAAGGTACTCAGGCAACGTTCATCACCAAGCAATTCGACATTCCGCAAATCTCCACCGGTGACATGCTGCGCGCAGCGGTCAAGGCGGGGACTGAACTGGGTCTGAAGGCCAAGAGCGTGATGGACAGCGGCGGTCTGGTCTCCGACGACCTGATCATCGGTCTGATCAAGGATCGCCTGTCGCAACCTGACTGCGCCAACGGCTGCCTGTTCGACGGTTTTCCGCGCACCATTCCTCAGGCTGAAGCCCTGAAGAATGCGGGCCTGGCGATCGATCACGTGGTAGAGATCAAGGTCGACGACGAAGAAATCGTCCAGCGCATTTCCGGCCGTCGTGTGCACGAAGGTTCGGGCCGCGTTTACCACACCATCCACAACCCGCCGAAAGTCGAAGGCATGGATGATGTGACGGGCGAGCCGCTGGTCCAGCGTAAAGACGACGTCGAAGAAACCGTACGTCATCGCCTGTCGGTGTATCACGCGCAGACCGAGCCTCTGGTCGAGTTCTACAAAAAGCTCGAAGAGAAGGACGGCACGCCGAAGTTCAGCAGCATTCCGGGTGTCGGCTCGGTCGAGCAGATCACCTCGAAAGTGAAGGAAGCACTGGCCTGATCGTTTGATCGGTGCAGTGAACAACGGCCCGCTTGCGGGCCGTTGTTGTTTATAATGCGGCACGTTTTTGTCTAACCCTCTTTTGCACAACCGTGGAAAACCCGATGACGACCCTGCTGGCCCTGGACACCGCCACTGAAGCCTGCTCAGTTGCTTTGCTGCACGACGGCAAAGTACTGACTCACTACGAGGTGATCCCGCGCCTGCACGCGCAGAAACTGTTGCCGATGATCAAGGATCTGCTGGCCGAAGCGGGTATCGGCCTGTCAGCGCTGGACGCCATTGCATTCGGTCGCGGCCCGGGTGCCTTCACTGGTGTGCGCATCGCTATTGGCGTGGTTCAGGGGCTTGCGTTTGGGCTTGATCGTCCGGTGCTGCCCGTTTCCAACCTGGCCGTGCTGGCGCAGCGAGCGTTGCGCGAGCACGGCGTCAGCCAGGTCGCGGCGGCCATCGATGCGCGGATGGACGAAGTGTATTGGGGTTGCTACCGCGACATCGCGGGTGAAATGAAGCTGGTCGGCGAGGAAGCCGTGATGCCGCCGGAGCAGGCCGCGTTGCCCGCCGATGCTTCGGGAGAATGGTTCGGTGCTGGCACCGGTTGGGGCTACGCCGAGCGCATCCCGGTGACAGTGTCCGCTCAGGCCCCCGGCATGTTGCCCCACGCTCAGGACCTGCTGACGCTGGCGACCTTCGCCTGGCAGCGTGGCGAGGCCATCGTCGCTGACGATGCACAGCCTGTTTATCTGCGTGACAAGGTCGCGACGCCGAAAGCGCGTTGAACGGGTCTGCCAAGCTCGGACGCCTGTTGGAGTGAGGCCGAACCGAGTACGCGCATCAACCCGGACTCTGTAGGAGACGTCCGAGGTTACGAGGGCAGCGAATCCGAACCGCAAACACGCTCGATCTGCGACCCAAGTCACAGGATTTGCTACCGTTCGGCGACAAATGTTCATTTTCTGCTCGGTGGATTTAAACGTTTTGTAATAACTGTGGTCTAGTTATCGTTCGCGAGTTTGCTTAAGTGCGTTCCGTGAGATTAAATTGCCACTACAAGACGCCGAGTAAGCATCGATGCGGATTAATGGTCCTTCACAACGTTCGTACCCGATAAAGCGCAAGCCGCGCAAAGGCTCTGCGACGATCGACAACGCCTCTGAAGAAGTGATCGACGACGTTGAAGTCATTCCTCAGTCGTCCCGTCGTCAGACCGGCAGCACCGCCAACGTGCCGGCTCGCCAGCAAGACATCATTTTCCCCCGTGCCATGAGCACCCGTGTTGCCCACGCGTTGAGCAGCTACCTGACGACGTCCACCTTTGTCGACTGGGATCTTGAGGTCTCGGGGCTCGACCTTCACGTTTGAACGTCGCCAACCCGCCTTACTACATCGGTTGCCCGTCCTGGAGCGAAAACGCCTGGCGTCAGTCGTTGTACCCGGAAGACGCGCGCAGCACGGATTTTCTCGAGCTCTACGCTCAAGTCTTCAACGCCGTTGAAGGCAACACCACGTTCTATGCCCGCCCGGCTGCCACCACTGTGCAGCGCTGGGCGCAGGTCCTGCCTGAGCATTTTCGTTTCACCGCCAAGTTCCCCGGCGACATCAGCCATGCGGGCGACCTGCGCGAGCACCTGACTTCGGCCGAGGATTTCCTGACGTTGCTGGCGCCCCTCGGCGAGCGCGTTCAACCGTTGTGGTTGCAACTGCCCGCGAGCTTCACCCCGAACCGGCTCGGTGAACTGGCGGCCTTTATCGAGGCGCTGGAGGGTCGGTCGCTGGCGGTGGAAGTGCGAAACATGGCGTTCTTCAACAAAGGCGAAGAAGAGCGGATGCTCAACCGCCTGCTGCTCGACCGTGGCGTCGAGCGTATCTGCCTGGATTCGCGGCCGCTCTTTAGCTGTGTTTCCAGCGATCCGGCCGTCCTGCACGCGCAATCGAAAAAGCCGAAAGTCCCGCCACGTCCTGCTGCGTTGACGGCATTTCCACAGGTGCGGTTCATCGGGCGCCCGGAGCTGGAGGCTAACGACAGTTTTGTCCACCAGTGGGCGCAGAAAGTCGCCGGATGGATCGAGGAAGGGCGCACGCCGTATGTCTTTTTGCACACCCCGGACAACATTCAGGCGCCGGACCTTGCACGACGTTTCCATCGGCAATTGATGACGTTGCTGCCGGGCTTGCCTGAACTGCCTGAGCTGGATCGTGGGCCGCAGGTGGAGCAACTCGGCCTGCTGTGAGGTCGATAGGGTGGACGCTCTCACTCTCCGGACACTTTGCCCATGCGCGGCTCGACTGTTTTCCTCGCCTTATTGTTGATCAGCGCCGGGATGGTTTTTTCCGTCTGGCGAGGTTGGCTTGACGTGCCCGAGCGGTGGAACCCTTGGGCGCCGCTCGATGTACGGGAGCCGCCAAACCTGCTGACACGCTTCAAGCTTTGGCGCCTGGAGGATGACCCCTTGCTCTGTGATCAGGCGTTGCAGACCTCGACACTGCGTTACGCCCATCAGGCCGACAGCGGCCCGGATGCCAAATGCCCGTTGAACGATACGCTGCGTATTCAAGGCGGCGAAGTAACGTTAAGCAGCAGTTTTCTCTCCAGTTGTCGGCTCGCGGTGGCCTACGCGCTGTTCGATGTTCACGCACTGCAACCGGCGGCGCAGGCGGTGTTCGGGGAGAAGGTCGTACAGATCGATCATCTGGGCAGCTTCGCCTGTCGCAACGTTTATAACCGCAGCGAGGGAAGGCTCAGCCAGCATGCGTCAGCCAATGCGCTGGATATCGCAGGGTTTCGTCTGGCAGACGGCAGGCGGATTTCAGTACTCAAGGACTGGAAAGACGACGGGGACAACGGACGTTTTCTGAGGCTGGTCAGGGATGGCGCCTGCAAGCAGTTCAACACCGTCCTCGGCCCGGACTACAACGCCGCGCATCGGAATCACTTTCATGTGGACATGGGACGTTGGCAGGTTTGTCGATAGATGACATAGGACCCTGTAGGCGCGCGCTTGCCCGCGATTGGATAGCTCATCTAACAAAGATGCAGCGCTGGAAATGCCCAATCGCGGACCAGCGCGCTCCTGGGTTTGAAGAGCGATTATTCGTCAGGCGGCGATACGCAGGTTCTGCAACACGATTGGACGTGCCCAGCCATTGTCGAACTCCAGATTGCGCTGTTGTTCGGTTATCTCTTCGGGGCTGTACGGCGTGGCGGGTTTGTCGGCCAGGTCCCATTCGAACTCGGCGATGGGCAGGAACAGAGGGCGTGGTTGAGGGCCAGGGCCGGGTTCGACGCTGTCGTCGTAAGGGTTGACTACGGTTGGACGCACCCAGCTGCTGTCGAACTCCAGATTGCGTTGTTGCTCAATCAGTTCGCTGGCGCTGAACGGCACAGCGGGTTTGTCGGCCAGGTCCCATTCGAATTCGGCGATGGGCAGAAACAAGGGCTCCGGCGGAGCGATCTCCTTGTCTTCGACGGGGCAGGCGCGCTGCTCGACGATTTTGCTCAGGGTCCTGGCGCCGGCAATCGGCTCGCCGGTCATGCTGTCCGTTGCCGCGACGACGCTGTAGGCCGGGGCCGTGCCCGCGTTATCGTCGACCTGTTGAGCCATTGCACGGGCAAACGCATCCTGCCAGAGCTGCGTGACGCCGCTCAGGGTTTCGGTATTGCGTACGCTGTAGTCGCCTGCGTACGTCAAATAACCTATCGATGATGTTTGCTGAATGTCTGACATAAGCGCTCAGTACATGCCGTGGCTCTGGCAAAATGCCGGATACTTTCGTTATCGGCAGATGTTGCCAATCATTAAGAAAATTTGAGCGTGTGGAAACGATGAACGAGCAACAGGCGGGCAGCCGCATCCGGGTTGAAGCCCTGACCCCTGACTCTCAGGAAAAGGCGGCGCAGTGGGCCAGACGTCTTGGTCTGCCGCACGAGGATGCCGACGCCGACTTCGCCTTGCAGGTCAGCGATGACGGTTTGCAATTGCAGCAATTGGGTGACGATGCACCAGGACCGGTCCGTGTGGATTTCGTGGAAGGCAAGGCGGCTCATCGGCGTCTGTTCGGCGGCGGCAGTGGGCAGATGATCGCCAAGGCCGTTGGCATCCAGCCAGGCGTCCGCCCCCGTGTGCTGGATGCAACGGCGGGGATGGGCAAGGATGCGTTCGTGCTCGCGAGCCTGGGGTGTGAAATGAGCCTGATCGAGCGCCAGCCGATCATCGCGGCGTTACTCGAAGACGGCCTGGCGCGGGGATCTCAGGACCTGGAAGTGGGCGGCATTATTGGTCAGATGCGCTTGTTGACGGGCAATTCCATCGAGCTGATGCGCAACTGGCAGGGTGAGCCACCGCAGGTGATCTATGTCGACCCGATGTTTCCACACCGTGAGAAAACGGCGCTGGTGAAGAAGGAAATGCGCCTGTTCCGGCCGTTGGTGGGCGATGACATGGACGCGCCGGCCTTGCTGGAAGCCGCTTTGGCCTTGGCCACTCACCGCGTGGTGGTCAAACGCCCACGCAAGGCGCCGTGCATCGAAGGCGTAAAGCCCAGCTATGCGCTGGACGGGAAATCCAGCCGCTATGACATCTATCCGAAGAAGGCGTTGAAGCCGTAATTCGCACCTCCAGCACCTGTAGGAGCGAATTCATTCGCGAAAGATTTGTCAGTCGCCGCACCTATGTTGACTGTACCGGCTCTTCGCGAATGAATTCGCTCCCACAGGATTTCGTACTTGATTCAAGTCGTAGAGCGGATCAGGTCTCGCCAGATAGCTTCAGGCCCGATACGCCCTCAAAAACAACGCCACCACTTCCCGCACATGCTGTTCACCGGTCTGTTCATCCGGCACGCCGCCGTTGCCGATCAGCAGTCGGAAATTGCACACGCCTTTGATCAAACTCAGGAAATGTCCGGCCGCGCTGACCGGTGAATCGAAGTGCAATCCCTCCGTGTCGTTCACCCGCGTCAGAAACCGCTCCATTTCATGCAGGATGCGTTGCGGCCCTGCCTCGAAGAAGACCTGTGAAAGCGCGGTGTCCTGAGTGCCCAAGGCGATCATAAGCCGGTGCAATTCAATCGATTCCGGGCTGTTGATCAGGGTCTGAAATCCCCTCGCAATACCCAGCAATACTTTTTCAACCGGTTCCGCCAGGCCGACGTCGACGAACAATTCAGGCAGCTGCTCCTCACAGCGCGCCACCACGGCGGCGGAAAAGAGCGTTTCCTTGTCGTTGAAATGGCTGTAGACGGTGAGCTTGGAAACCCCGGCCTCAGCGGCCACTGCATCCATGCTGGTGCTCGCATAACCGTTGCGCACGAACAGGTCTTTCGCGGCGTTGAGGATCGCCTGGCGCTTGGCCAGATCCTTTGGGCGACCGGGGCCGGTGGTGGATGTCGCGTCGGTCATTCGTTCTTCAGGCATAGGTGTTTTATTAGTGGACTGTTCAGTTCGGTAATTTTTAATATACTCGCCAGTACAATTATTCCAAGCCCTCACTCGCCAAGGTGCCACACCATGTTTCGCGATGCTTTGCTCCTCGTCGTGCCAATCAGCCTGGTGTCATTGCTGGCAGGTTGCGGCCAGGAAGTATCCGTCCCCGCCACAGTACGTCCGGCCATGGTAGTGCAACCGGTGCCGTCGTCCCAATCCATGGACAGCTATCCCGGTGAAGTTCGCGCCCGCTTCGAGCCGGAACTCGCGTTTCGTATTCCCGGCAAAGTCAGCAAGCGGTGGGTCGAAGAGGGCGAGCGGGTCAAAGCCAACCAACCGCTGGCAGAGCTGGACGCCCAGGACGTACGTCTCCAGCTGGACGCCACGCGCGCGCAAGTCGCCGCCGCCGAGGCCAATCTGCAGATGGTCCGCTCCGAGCGTGACCGTTACAAGACGCTGATGGAACGGCAGATGGTCAGCAAATCTCAGTACGACAACGCCGAAAACCTGTATCGCGCCGGCGATGCTCGCCTGCGGCAGCTCAAGGCCGAGTTGACGGTCGCCGACAATCAGACCGGTTATGCCGTGCTGCGTGCGTCGCAGGACGGAGTCATTGCCAAGCGTCTGGTGGAAGTCGGCCAAGTCGTGGCGGCCGGGCAAACGGTGTTCACCCTGGCCGCCGATGGCGAGCGCGAAGTGTCGATCAGCTTGCCCGAACAGAACTACGGACGTTTCAAGATTGGCGACCCGGTTTCGGTGGAGCTGTGGACGCAGCGTGAGCAACGTTTTCCGGGCCGTATTCGTGAACTGTCCCCGGCGGCCGATCCCCGCTCGCGGACCTTCGCCGCGCGCATCGCCTTCGCCGCAGGTAAGGTGACCGCCGAGCTCGGCCAGAGCGCACGGGTGTTCATTGCGTCCGAGCACAACGTGCCATTGTCGGTGCCGCTGTCCGCGCTGACCGCCGAGAATGGCGTGACCTACGTCTGGCGGCTGCAAGGTGACAACACCCTCAAGCGCACACCGGTGCAGGTGGGCGCGTACGGACAGGAGTCGGTGCCGGTATTGAGTGGCCTGCAAGCCAGTGACTGGGTGGTGGCCGCCGGGGTTCATGTGCTGCACGAAGGCGAGCAGGTTCGTCCGGTTGATCGCAGCAACCGCGCGGTGAAACTGGCGGCGAAGGAGTAAGCACGGATGCGTTTCAATCTCTCCGAATGGGCCCTGCGCAACCGGCAGATGGTCTTGTACCTGATGATTCTTCTGGCTGTAGTTGGCGCGTTGTCTTACACCAAGTTGGGACAAAGCGAAGATCCGCCGTTCACCTTCAAAGCCATGGTCATTCGTACGCTCTGGCCCGGCGCCAGTGCCGAGGAAGTGGCGCGCCAGGTCACGGATCGCATTGAAAAGAAGCTGATGGAAACGGGCGATTACGAGCGCATCGTCTCGTTCTCGCGGCCCGGCGAGTCTCAGGTCACGTTCATGGCCCGCGACTCACTGGTGTCGGCCAAATTGCCGGAACTCTGGTATCAGATCCGCAAGAAGATCGGCGACATACGCCAGACCCTGCCCGCAGGCATCCAGGGGCCTTTTTTCAACGATGAGTTCGGCACCACTTTCGGCAATATCTATGCGCTGACAGGCGAAGGGTTCGATTACGCGGTGCTCAAGGATTACGCCGACCGCATCCAGATCCAGCTGCAGCGGGTCAAAGACGTCGGTAAGGTCGAGCTGGTTGGCCTGCAGGACGAGAAGATCTGGATCGAGCTGTCCAACGTCAAGCTCGCGACCCTCGGCTTGCCGTTGCAAGCCGTGCAGCAAGCCTTGGAAGCGCAGAACGCCGTGGTGGCCGCGAGCTTTTTCGAGACGCCGAGCGAACGCGTTCAGTTGCGCGTGACCGGGCGTTTCCAGACCGTCGACGAGATTCGTGATTTCCCGATCCGCGTCGGTGATCGCACATTCCGCATCAGCGATCTGGCCGATGTGCGCCGAGGCTTCAACGATCCGCCCGCGCCGCGCATGCGCTTCATGGGCCAAGACGCCATTGGCCTCGCGGTCGCCATGAAAGACGGCGGCGACATCCTCGTTCTGGGCAAGGCCCTGGAAGGTGAGTTCGCCCGCTTGCAACGCAACCTGCCGGCCGGCATGGAGCTGCGTAAGGTGTCTGATCAGCCCGCCGCGGTGAAGACCGGTGTCGGTGAGTTCGTTCAAGTGCTCGCCGAAGCGTTGGGCATCGTGCTGCTGGTGAGCTTCTTTTCCCTCGGCGTGCGCACCGGCATGGTCGTGGCGTTGGCGATTCCGGTGGTGCTGGCGATCACGTTCGCCTGCATGTATTACCTGGGAATCGGCCTGCACAAGATTTCCCTCGGCGCATTGGTCCTCGCGTTGGGGTTGCTGGTGGACGACGCGATCATTGCCGTGGAAATGATGGCGATCAAGATGGAGCAGGGCTACGACCGGCTCAAGGCCGCGAGCTTTGCCTGGACCAGCACGGCGTTCCCGATGCTCACCGGCACGTTGATCACGGCGGCAGGTTTTCTGCCGATCGCCACGGCGCAGTCGAGCACGGGCGAGTACACCCGCTCGATCTTTCAGGTGGTGACCATCGCCTTGCTTGCGTCCTGGGTCGCGGCCGTGGTGTTCGTGCCTTATCTGGGTGACCGGTTGTTGCCGGACCTGGCCAAGCTTCATGCGGTGAGACATGGCGCCGGTTCTGCAGCGCCGGACCCTTACGGCACGCCGTTCTATAAGCGCGTCCGCGCCTTGGTGGGCTGGTGCGTACGCCGTCGCAAGACCGTGATCGTGTTGACCATCAGCCTGTTCGTGCTGTCGATTGTCATGTTCCGTTTCGTGCCTCAGCAGTTCTTCCCGGCTTCGGGTCGGCTGGAGTTGATGGTCGACCTCAAACTTGCCGAAGGGGCATCGCTCAGCAACACCACTGAGCAGGTGAAGCGCCTCGAAGCCATGATTAAGGGTCATGCGGGCATCGAGAATTATGTGGCGTATGTGGGCACCGGTTCGCCGCGCTTTTACCTGCCGCTGGATCAGCAACTGCCGGCGGCCAGCTTTGCGCAGTTCGTGGTGTTGGCCAAAACCATCGAAGACCGCGAGGCCCTGCGCACGTGGCTGATCCAGACGATGAACGAGCAGTTCCCGATGCTGCGACCCCGTGTGACGCGACTGGAGAACGGCCCACCCGTTGGGTATCCGGTGCAGTTCCGGATCACCGGCGAACACATCGATGAAGTCCGCGCACTCGCGCGCAAGGTGGCGGCCAAGGTTCGGGAAAACCCGCACGTGGTCAACGTCCACCTGGATTGGGAAGAGCCGAGCAAGGTCGTCTATCTCAATGTCGATCAGGACCGGGCCCGGGCGCTCGGCGTGACCACGGCCGACCTGTCGCGATTCCTGCAAAGCCAGCTGACCGGCTCCAGCGTCAGCCAGTACCGCGAGGACGACGAACTCATCGAGATTCTGCTGCGTGGCACCGAGCAGGAACGCCATGAGCTTGGCGGGCTGGCCAGCCTGGCAATCCCGACTGAAAACGGCAGCAGTGTCGCGTTGTCCCAGGTGGCGACGCTGGAGTACGGCTTCGAGGAAGGCATCATCTGGCACCGCAACCGCCTGCCGAACGTGAACATCCGCGCCGACATCTACGGCAAGGAACAGCCGGCCACACTGGTCAAGCAGATCCTGCCGACACTCGACGAAGTCCGCGCGCAACTTCCGGACGGCTACCTGCTCGAGGTCGGCGGAACCGTGGAGGATTCGACCCGTGGCCAGAACTCGGTGAACGCCGGTGTGCCGCTGTTCATTGTGGTCGTGTTGACGTTGCTGATGATTCAGCTGCGCAGTTTCTCCCGCACCTTCATGGTGTTCCTCACGGCGCCGTTGGGCCTGATCGGTGTGACCTTGTTCCTGCTGATCTTCCGTCAGCCGTTCGGCTTCGTGGCCATGCTCGGCACCATCGCGCTGTCGGGCATGATCATGCGCAACTCGGTGATTCTGGTCGACCAGATCGAACAGGACATCGCCGCAGGGCTCGATCGCTGGCAAGCGATCATCGAAGCGACTGTAAGACGCTTCCGCCCGATCGTACTCACGGCGTTGGCCGCCGTGCTGGCGATGATCCCTTTGTCCCGCAGCGTGTTCTTCGGCCCGATGGCGGTCGCTATCATGGGCGGCCTGATCGTCGCGACCGCGCTGACGCTGCTGTTTTTGCCGGCCTTGTATGCGGCGTGGTTCAAGGTGAAGAAGGGCGAGGGCGATTCCACAGGCGGATAACTTTCTAATTGCTGAACAGAATCACTGCGCGGCTTCTCTGGCCTGGGGATATCCCCTATATTCGCCCCGGCCAGCTCCGGCTGCTCAAGCACTGTCTGTTTCAACGTCTTCTCAGGCGCAAGAAAGTCCATGTCCGAATCTTTCGAAGTCCCTAGCCCTCACGAACATCATGTCGAACACGCACACCGTTCTGGCGATCGTTTTGCCGGGAAGATTGCCGTGATGACGGCGATCATGGCCACGGTCGGCGCAATGCTCAGCTATCAGGCCGGCTCGACCGAGAGCGAGGCGGCGATGGACAAGAATAACGCGGCGATCAAGAAGACCGAGGCGTCTAACCAGTGGAACTACTACCAGGCCAAGTCGAGCCGGGAAAACCTTGCGGACCTGGCCAGTCACATTCCGGGTCTGGACGCGGCGCACTACACGGCAGAAGTGCAGCGTTACAAAGCCGATAAGGAGGCCGCGCGCGCCAAGGCCGAGGCACTTGAGGCTCAGGCGCAAGAATGGGATGAGAAGTCCGAGCGTGTGCTGCATTCTCACCATCGCTGGGCGCAGGCAATGATGGCGATCCAGATGGCCATTTCGCTGGCGGCGATCACATTGCTCACTCGCAAAGAGTGGTTGCAGAAGGTGTCGTACGGCGCGGGTGGGGTGAGCGTGGTGCTGGGGATGATGGCCTGGCTGCACCTTTGATCGTGATGGTTCCCACGCTCCGCGTGGGAATGCCTGCCATGACGCTCTGCGTCAAGTTGGACGCAGAGCGTCAATCGATGCGTTACCACGCGGAGCGTGGGAACGATCAAACAAAAGCACATCAACGGCAGAAGCAGAGCTATCAGGCTTACTCAATCCCTGTAGGAGCGTGGCTTGTCCCGCGACCTGCCGGGAACCGGCAGTAAATCTTGGGAATGCGGATTGCCTGACACTGCCGAGGTGTTTGGTTTTACTACTGCTTCGCAGCAGATCGTCGGACAAGCCGGACTCCTACGCCTTTGGCAGAATCAAAAGCTCTTACTCTTGCTCTTCATGCGCGACAGTCCAGACACCACAAAACGCGACTTTGGTGCAGGCTGAACGCAGGTGGCGCGGAGTGGGCCGAGCGGCATGGATGCCGCGACAGCCGCCTACGGCCATGGATGTCCGTTCAGCCTAAATCCGACGCGAAAAAAAGCCCCATCTGATTCAACACCAGACAGGGCGTTTCCTGACGCGCAAAGCGCTTACAGCGCCCCAAACACCTTCTTCGCCAGACTCGTCGCCGCAGCCGCCGGGTTCGCGCGGATGCTTTCTTCCTGCTTGGCGATCATCTCGAACAACCCGTCCAGCGCCTTCTCGGTCACATAACCTTCGACGTTCGAGTCCTTCGCATCGACCACCCCCAGGCTTGCCGCCTGACCGGCAAAGGCGTTGTACTTCTGTGCCAGGCCCACTTTGTCGGTGGCCTGCTTCACGATCGGCAGGAACTTGGCGCGGATCTGCTCGCGGCTGGATTTGTTCAGGTACTGAGTGGCCGAATCCTTGCCGCCGCTCAGAATCCCTTTGGCATCCGACACGCTCATTTTCTTCACGGCATCGACCAACAGCGCCTGAGCCTGTGGCACGGCTGCTTCGGCCGCCTGGTTCATGCTGGTTTCCAGTTGTTCCACCTGAGTGCCCATGCCTAGCAGCTTCATCTTGCTTGCGACCTTGCCCAGCTTGCCCGGCAGTTCAATGCGCACGTCCTTGTTGTTGCTGAAACCGCCCGGCACGCCCAGCTGTTTGACGGCGATCTGTGCGCCCTGGGTCAGCGCATCCTTCAGGCCGCCGGTCGCGTCCGATTGCGACAGGTCACCGAGCGAGAGCGCAAAGGCACTGGCTGACAGCATCAGGCCGGCACACAGGCCAGTGAACGAAAGCGTGCGAAGCAGCATGGGGAACGTCCTTTTCAAAAAAAAGAGAAAGCAATGTGCGACCCGCTTATCGGGCCGGATTCAGGCGGATCTTCACTGGCGGTTTTTCTTCCAGTGTCAGGTCCACGGTGTAGCGCTCGGTGCTGATCATCAGCAGCTTGCCGTCAACTTCGATGCGCGCGCTGACGGCGTAAGTATGACCCTGTTGGATCTGCTTCTGATCGTAGGTCAGGTGGAAGGGCAGCGGCACCTGATTTTTGATCGGCCCTTTCTGGCTGGCCAGTGTCTGGGCCGGCGCATCGGCGAGCGACACGTCCTGAAGGGTGACCTCCAGGGTGGCGGTCGGTGGCAATGCCATCCGCTGCACGTAGAACACTTCGCCGTCGACCGTGCCGGGCAGGTTGTCCGGCGCATGGGCGCACGCGGCGAGAACGGTGGTCATCAAGGTCAGCAGAATATGTTTCATCGGGTGAATCTCCTTGTCGTGCGGCGGCGTGCTTTTACGCTGCGAGAACTGTTCCGAGCGGACGGACTGCTTCGTGAGCAAGCTCACTCCCACAGGGAACTGCGTCAGACGCTCGGGTCTGTCTCTACGACCTCTTCATTGCGATGCAGTGCCACCTGGCGAATCGATAAGCGAATTTCGGCGGGCAGTACGCGCTTGGCCGCGCCTTCGGCCAGTTCGCCCAACAGCTCGTGATAACCCAGTTTGCCGCCCTCGTCCTTGCGCAGCACGTCCTGGTCGAGCAGCGTCTGGATGAAGTGGCGGAACAGGCTTTTGTCGAAGAATTCCGGCGCGTTCAGGCCGTGCAGGATCGACAGGCGCTGGGCCATGATCGTGCACAGGTCTTCCAGTTCTTCAGCCGTCAGCGTGTGCTGGCCGCTGTTGAGCAGCAGCGAAATCGACATGTAGAAGCGTTGCAGGGTCTGAGCGATGGCGCGCGACAGCACGGTCAGCAACACAAAATGGCGCGAACTCGGCGCAGGGCGCAGGTAGACATCGTTCTCGAAACGAAGCAGGCCTTGTTCGACGAACGCCGCCAGCCATTGATCGATCACGGCATCCAGTTCGTCCAGCGACCAGCGAATGAACAGCTCGGCTTGCAGGTACGGGTAAAGCGCGCGCGCGTAGCGCAGGACCTGTTCCCGGCTCATGCGCGACGAGCTCTGGAAGAAACTCGCGAGCAAGGAGGGCAGCGCGAAGATGTGCAGCACGTTGTTGCGGTAGTACGTCATCAGGACGGCGTTCTGCTCGTCCAGGTACAGAATCTTGCCCAGCGCGTCTTTCTGCTCGGACAGCAAGTCCATGCCTTTCACGTGCTCGATCAACGCACGGCCATCCCCTTCGGGCAGCGTGGTGTGCGGGGAGTAGGGCACTGCGCGCAGCAGCGTCAGGTACAGGTCGAGCACGCGCGCCAGGGCTTGATCGTCCAGGGCATGTTTGGGCGTCGACAGCAGGGCCAGCGCCACCAGGTTGACCGGATTGATCGCCGCCGCTTCGTTCAGGTGCCGGGCGACGCGTTCGCCCAAACGGTGAGTGGTCTCGTTCAGCCATGCGGGTTTGAAGACCGGGCCCAGTTCCTGAGCACGCCAGTCCGGTTGTTCGTGGTCGAGGAAGTCGGCCAGTTTGATCGGCTCGCCGAAGTTGACCGACACCTGCCCGAAACGCTGCTTGAGCGCGCCGATGACTTTGAAAATGTCGAAGATCGATTCTTTCTTCTTCGCCGCGCCGCGCAACTCGCCAAGGTACGTACGACCCTCGAGCACGCGCTCGTACCCGATGTACACGGGGACGAACACGATCGGCGTGCGTGAGTTGCGCAGAAAGCTGCGCATCGTGATCGCGAGCATGCCGGTCTTGGGTTGCAGCATGCGCCCGGTGCGCGAACGTCCGCCTTCCACGAAGTACTCCACCGGGAAGCCCTTGGTGAACAACGTGTGCAGGTATTCGTTGAAGACGGCGGTGTACAGCGGGTTGCCTTTGAACGTACGGCGCATGAAGAACGCACCGCCACGCCGCAGCAGGCCGCCGATGACCGGCATGTTCAGGTTGATGCCGGCCGCAATGTGCGGCGGCGTCAGCCCGTTGCGGAACAGCAGGTAGGAAAGCAGCAGGTAGTCGATGTGGCTGCGGTGGCAGGGCACATAGATGATCTCGTTGCCTTGGGCGACGTTCTGCACGCCTTCCAGATGGCTGACCTTGATGCCGTCGTAGATCTTGTTCCAGAACCAGCTCAGCACCACTTCCAGAAAGCGGATCGCGGTGTAGGTGTAATCCGAGGCGATTTCGTTGCCGTAGTGCAGGGCTTTCTCGCGGGCCTTGGCTTCAGGAATTTTCTCCCGTGCGGCTTCGTCGAGGATGGCCTGTTTGACCAAAGGGTCGGCAACCAGGCCTTTCACCAGATTGCGGCGGTGCGAAAGATCGGGGCCGATGGTGGCGGTCTTGAGGTTGCGGAAATGCACGCGCAGCAGACGCTGGGCCATGCGCACCGTGCGCTCGTAGCCTTTGTTCTCGTCGACCAGTTCGCGCAGGTGGACGGGGGCGGAAAACTGCACGCGGGTCTTGCGACCCAGAATTAGGATCGTGACGAAACGGCGCAGGCGCCCGGTGACGGCCCAACTGTCGGCGAACAGCAGCTTCCAGGGGCTGTCTTCCTTGTCCGGCGATTGGCCCCAGAACACGCTGACGGGAATGATCTGCGCGTCTTCGGCAGCGTTCTGCGAGACCGCACCGACCAGACGTTCAAGAACAGGCGGCGCGCCGCGTTTGTCCTGACGGCCCAGCCAGTCAGGCTCGGGCGTCAGGTAGAAGAATGCGGCAGGCTCGGTCAGGTTGCCCACCACGACTGGCAGGACAGGGCGCGGCAGACCGGCCTTTCGGCACTCGGTGTCGAGTACGGCAAGGTCGCTCAGCGATGGATTCTGCAGGGCATAAAACACCGGACGGCTGCGGTCCAGATTGAGGGTGAACGACGACTGATTGATGGTCTCCGAACGCACCCACAGGTACAGCAAGCGACGCAGGGTGCCAAACACAAGACGACGGAACGGGGAACGGGTCATACGAATTCTGCGCTAAGGGGTCAATGCCCACGAAGCGGCCAGTTTGCCGCATATGGCGGGGATGGGCAAAGTTGCGCGCCAAAGCGGGCGCACACGCACTGTGGGAGCGAGCTTGCTCGCGAATGCCGGGTATCAGCCACTGAAGATGCAGGGACTAGACGCCCTCTTCGTGAGCAAGCTGACTCCCACAGGGATCGAGGTGTGTCACCGATCCACGGCGTGACAGCAACCCGTGGGAGACGTCGGAGGTTACGACGGCAGCGAATACGATCGGTCAGTCAATCGCTGTGGGAGCTGCAGCGTGCAGCCTTACGACGTACGCCAGGTAATCTCTTCTTCGCCGTCGACGCTGATGCGAATCCAGCGGTCGGCGTCTTCGTCGTTCTCTTCCTCCACCCACGTGCCCGGCGCGCAGCGGACTTCGACGTTCAGAGCCGCGAACGCGGCGCGGGCGCAGGCGATGTCGTCTTCCCACGGCGTCTGGTCGCTGTCCAGGCACAGGCTGTTCCATTTGCCCACGGCCTTGGGAATCCAGGTCACCGGAATGTTCCCCGCGGTGCACTTCCAGGTCTGGCCTTTCTGGACCCATTCGCTGCACGGGCCGATGTCTGCCGTCAGCCAGTGGGTAATGGCCTTGTGATCGACGTCAGCGTCTTTCAGGTAAATCTCGATATCGGGTTGGCGCATGGAGGCCTCGTGAGTGTTCTGGAAAATCCATTCGCGGATTCATTCGGTGTAGGTGTTCGATGCCGGTCGCCGGGTGCTCATTGCAGAACGAAATAATCGTAACGCATCGACACCGTGGTCTCGAACGGCTCGGCCTGTTCGATCACGCTTGCCCGGCGCTCGGCACTGGCGCGCCAACCGTGGGGCGTCATCGCCAGCAGATTCGCACGGGCCGGACCATCGACCAGCGTCAGCTTGAACGTCAGGGTTTCGCTGTGCTGCAAGGTCATGCCCTCAGGGACCAACGCCAGGTGCTTGTCGTCCGCGTAGTCACGGACTTCGTCGTACAGGCGTTGACGCAATTCCATCAGGTGTTCTTTGGTCGGCCCTACACGCATCAAGCCACCGCCAGGCGACAGCAGGCGCTTGGCTTCTGACCAGTCCAGCGGGCTGAACACGCTGGCGATGAACTGGACGCTGGCGTCGGGCAGCGGCACGCGGGCCATGCTGGCAATCAACCACGTCAAATCAGGATTACGCTTGCAGGCGCGCTTGACCGCTTCCCGCGAGATATCCAGCGCATAGCCGTCGGCATCGGGCAGGGCAGTCGCGATCTGCGCGGTGTAGTAACCCTCACCGCAGCCGATGTCGAGCCAATGCGCAGGGTGACGCTCGGCGGCCAGCTCGGCCAGACGTTTAGCCACCGGGGCGTAGTGCCCGGCGTTGAGAAAGTCGCGGCGTGCCTCGACCATCGCCTGATTGTCGCCGGGGTCGCGGCTGTTTTTGTGCTGGACCGGCAGCAGGTTCAGGTAACCCTGGCGGGCGCGGTCGAAGCGGTGGCCCACCGGGCACACCACGCCGTTGTCCGCTGCGTCGAGCGGCGCTGAACAGATCGGGCAGGTCAGCATCAGACGAGCAACTTGACCAGGGTCTGGTAGTAGATCTCGGTGAGCACGTCGAGATCGCTGGCCAGAATGCGTTCGTTGACCTGGTGAATGGTCGCGTTGACCGGGCCCAGCTCAACCACCTGCGTGCCCAGGGTTGCGATAAAGCGCCCGTCCGACGTACCGCCGCTGGTGGACGGTTTTGTGTCGCGACCGGTGACGGTCTTGATGCTGGCCGACACCGCGTCGAGCAATGCGCCAGGCTCGGTCAGAAACGGCAGACCTGACAACGCCCACTCCACGTGCCAGTCCAGGCCATGTTTGTCGAGGATGTCGGCGACGCGCTTTTGCAGGCCTTCGACCGTCGATTCGGTGGAAAAGCGGAAGTTGAACACCGCCGTCAGGTCACCTGGAATCACGTTGGTCGCGCCAGTCCCCGAGTTCAGGTTGGAGATCTGGAAACTGGTTGGCGGGAAGAATGCATTGCCTTCGTCCCAGTGTTCCGCCGCCAGTTCGGCCAGGGCCGGGGACGCCAGATGAATAGGGTTCTTGGCCAGGTGCGGATAGGCCACATGACCCTGGATGCCTTTGACGGTCAACGTGGCGCCGAGCGAGCCACGACGGCCGTTCTTGACCACGTCGCCGACGAGCGTGGTGCTCGACGGTTCGCCGACGATGCACCAGTCCAGACGCTCTTTGCGGGCGGCCAGGCGTTCGATCACGGCTTTGGTGCCGTGGTGCGCCGGGCCTTCTTCGTCGCTGGTGATCAGGTACGCGACTTTGCCTTTGTGATTCGGGTAATCGGCGACGAAGCGCTCGGTGGCGATGATCATCGACGCCAGGCTGCCCTTCATGTCCGCCGCGCCACGGCCGCACAGCATGCCGTTTTCATCGATCAGAGCGTCGAACGGGTCGTTCTGCCAAGCCTTGACCGGGCCGGTCGGCACCACGTCGGTGTGGCCGGCGAAGCACAGCACCGGACCGTCCTGCGTGCCGTGAGTGGCCCAGAAGTTATCCACGTCCTCGATGCGCATGGGTTCCAGCATGAAACCCGCATCGCCCAGACGTTTCATCATCACGGCCTGACAGTCGGCGTCGAGCGGCGTGACCGATGGGCGACGGATCAGGTCGCAGGCGAGTTGCAGAGTGGGCGAGAGGTCGGCTGGGGCTGTCATGAAAGGTCCGCAGAAGTAAGAGTGTTAACCCTGTAGGAGCGCGCTTGCCCGCGAATGCGTTCTGTCTGGCACATCATAGGTATCTGACACAAAGCATTCGCGGGCAAGCGCGCTCCTACAAAACGGCGGTTATCTTAAATCAAAACGGCGACCCGAAGGCCGCCGTTTAGTACAGCGCACAATTGTTTCAGGCCGTCGCGGGCTCGGTCGCCGTCTTCGGTTTCGGCAGCGAGGACAGGAAAGCCATGATCAGCGCGGCCAGATACGGCAGCGATTGCACCAGCAGCATGGTCACCCAGAAACGCATGTCATTGCTCGGCAGACCCTGCACCAGGCAGATGCCCAGCGCCGCGCCCCACAACAGCAACATGATGAACAGCTCTTCCCGCGCCTCGGAAATCGCGACCAGCAGACCGTGGCTGTCCGCATTTTTAGGCGTGCGGAAGAACGGGATGCTGGTGGTGAAGAAGCCATACAACACGGCCTTGGCGATGGTGTGCGACAACGCCAGCCCGGCCAGCGCGGCGTAGAGCGCATCCTTGAGGTTCACGCCGACGGCGCGACGGTACAGGAAGATGATCTTGCCGACCTTGAAGAAGAACAGCGCCAGCGGCGGAATCGCGAAAATCAGCAAGGGCGGATCGACCCGGTTGGGCACGATGATCATCGCCGACGACCACAACAGCGCGCCGACCGTGAAGAAGATGTTCATGCCGTCGGCGACCCACGGCAGCCAGCCCGCGAGGAAGTGATAGCGCTGACCACGGGTCAATTCGGTGCCCTTGCCGCGCAGCAGGCTGGCGGCATGACGCTTGATGATCTGAATCGCGCCATAGGCCCAGCGGAAACGCTGTTTCTTGAAGTCGATGAAGGTGTCCGGCATCAGGCCCTTGCCGTAGCTGTTGTGGGCGTAGGCGGCTGAATAGCCTTTTTCGAAGACGCGCAGGCCCAGCTCGGCGTCTTCACAGATGCACCAGTCGGCCCAGCCCAGTTCTTCCAGCACCGAACGACGGGTCATGGTCATCGTGCCGTGCTGAATGATCGCGTCACGATCGTTGCGGGTGACCATGCCGATGTGGAAGAAACCTTTGTATTCCGAATAGCACAGCTTCTTGAACGCGCTTTCATGCTGATCGCGGTAGTCCTGCGGCGACTGCACGACGGCAATTTTCGGGTCGGCGAAGTGCGGGACCATGTGCTTGAGCCAGTTGCGGTCGACGCAGTAGTCCGAGTCGATCACCGCGATCACTTCGGCGTCCGGCGCGGTGTGCGGAATCAGGTAGTTCAGCGCACCGCCCTTGAAACCGGCCAGTGGCGCGACGTGAAAGAACTTGAAGCGCTCGCCGAGCATCTCGCAATGGGCCTTCACGGGTTCCCAGACGGCCGGGTCCTTGGTGTTGTTGTCGATCAGCAACACTTCGAAATCCGGATAATCCAGTGCGGCCAGGGCGTTGAGGGTCTGTTTGACCATCTCCGGCGGCTCGTTGTAGCAGGGCACATGCACCGAGACTTTCGGCCTGTAGGCGGTATCCGTCTCAACCGGCAGGAATTCACGCCGCCGCTTGTGGGTCCAGACCGCTTCGGCCAGCTCGTGCGCCTCGGTCAGCAACACGATGAAGACCCCGAATGCACCGAGCGCCAGAAGGAACCCGACCAGCAGGCTGAACCAGGTGCTGTACTGCTGGCTGTAGTCGTAGCCGATCCACACCAGCACCGAACCGCAAAGGAACGCGATAAACGTCAGAAAGGTCCGACCGCGCTGGCGCAGGGCCGAGCCATCGATCAGCATCAAGGCCAGTGCCAGCATCGCCAACACCGCGGAGCCGATGGCCAATACTCGCCATTGCGGGATCGCGACCACCGGACCTTCGAAGTTGAATTTCTGCTGGCGCGCTGCGTTGAACACGCCCCAGTACGCGCCGACCGACCCTTCGTCGCTGGCCTTCCACGGCTGGTCGAAGGCCTCGATCACGAAGTAGTTGAAGCCCTGACGGTTGAGTTTGTTGACCAGTGTGCGCAGGTAAATCGCCTGATCGGCCTGCGTCGCATCGGCTCCACCGCGCATGTGGCCATTACTCGGCCAGCCGACTTCCGACAGCAGCAAAGGCTTTTTCGGGAACATGTGCTTCAGCTCCCGCGCCCGGTCGAAGACGAACTGCCCGGCTTTCTCCATCGGGATGTGTTCCCAATAGGGCAGGATGTGCGCGGCGATCAGATCGACGTGCTTGCCGAGCTCCGGGTATTTCTCCCAGATGTGCCATTGCTCGGACGTGGTGACCGGCACTTTTACCGCTGCGCGGACGCGGTCGAGGATCGCGATCAGGTCCTTGGGGGTGATCTCCTCGCGAAACAGCGCCTCGTTGCCCACCACGACGCGAACGACGCTGCGAGTGGTGTTGGCCAGCTCGATGGCGGTGTTGATTTCCCGTTCGTTGCGCTCCAGATCCGGGCTGATCCAGATGCCCAGCGTGACACGCAGGCCAAATTCTTCGGCCAGTTTGGGGATGTCCTTGAGGCTGCCATCCACCGAATAAATGCGGATGTTGTCAGTCTCTTTACTCATGAGCTCCAGATCCTGACGCATTTCGTCGTCGGACGGGTACACGCCTTTTTGTGGGCTTTGCCCCAGTCGGAAGGGTGAGTAGGAGAATCCGGAGATCTGTTCAGGCCAGTTGGGGGCGGTGACGGGGCGGTTGATCAACGCCCAGAAACCGGTAAACATCGCGGCGATCGCCACGACGACTACCAGGTTGAGTCCAAATTTACGCGATGGCATAGGTACTTCAGGTTCCAAAAGGGGAACGGGGAAAAGCTGACAGACGTCAGCCGGCAAGAGCTTTGGCAGCCGACAAAGGTTGAAGTTCTATTCCGAAAAAAATGTAGTCCGTTTCTCTCTGATACCTTGGCGCTTGCCGATTTGTAGGCGCGGAAAACACTGCCTGTGGGAGCGAATTCATTCGCGAAAAATTTTCCAGTCGATGCATGGATGTCGGTTGTGCGGTCCTCTCGCGAATGAATTCGCTCCCACAGGGAAACAGCTTCAAAGAGAAGATCCTGTTTTTCAGACCAAACACCTGTAACAGACAGCTGTTCCAAATTCAGGCACGGCCTATAATGCGCGCCGGTTTTTTGGGGTATTGGTCATGAGCACAGAAGATCCGCGGTTTGCTGGCGTCGCCCGTTTGTACGGCATCGAAGGCCTGGAGCGCTTGCGCGCCGCCCATGTCGCGGTGGTCGGCATTGGCGGCGTCGGTTCGTGGGCTGCGGAAGCCATGGCCCGCTGCGGCGTGGGCGAGATATCGCTGTTCGACATGGACGACGTCTGCGTCAGCAACAGCAATCGCCAGCTGCATGCCCTGACCAGCACCGTCGGTCGGCCCAAGGTTGAGGTCATGGCCGACCGTCTGCGTGAAATCAACCCGGATTGCACCGTGCACGCCGTGGCCGATTTCGTCACCCGCGAGACCATGGCCGAGTACATCACGCCGAACATCGACTGCGTGCTTGATTGCATCGACAGCGTCAACGCCAAGGCGGCGCTGATCGCCTGGTGCAAGCGGCGCAAGATCCAGATCATCACCACAGGCGGTGCGGGCGGGCAGATCGACCCGACGCTGATCCAAGTGTGTGACCTCAACCGCACCTACAACGACCCGCTGGCCTCAAAAGTGCGTTCAACCCTGCGCCGCGATTACGGGTTTTCGCGCACGGTCACTCGTCATTACAGCGTGCCGTGCGTGTTTTCGACCGAACAACTGCGCTACCCGAAGCCGGACGGCAGCATCTGTCTTCAGAAAAGCTTTGTGGGCGACGGCGTGAAGCTGGATTGCGCCGGTGGATTTGGCGCGGTGATGATGGTGACTGCCACCTTCGGAATGGTGGCGGCGACCAAAGCGGTGGACAAGATCGTCGCGGGCGTGAGGCGCCCGGCTGATCGGGCCAAGGCGAAGGAAGAAGCTCAGCCCTGAATGGCCGGCGGTCTTGACCCTTGAGGGAGCAAGCTCGCTTGTATGGTGTGCATTTCCACTATTTGGGGTGACGCTGATGGTTTGGTTTGTCCTAACGTCCAAACTGTTCCGCCTTCGGCGGGTTACTTGAAAAGACCCCAAGTAACCAAGGGTCTTATGCTCCTGGTTGGGCTCCTCCTTCGTCGGAGTTCCTTCACTCCGGCGACGCTCCGTGGGCCCGCGCTGAACGGACATCCATGTCCTAGCAGCGCTCTCGCGGCATCCATGCCGCTCGTCCCACTCCACGCCGCCTGCGTTCAGCCTGCACCCAAGTCGCGTTTTGTGGTGTCTGGCCTGCTGCGGCATGAAGATCAAAAGCCACAGCGCGCTGCGCTTTTTAGATTCATCACCTCAATCGTTGAATGAACATAAAACCTGTGGGAGTTAGCTTGCTGACGAATGCGGTGTCTCACTCACCTTTGATGAGACTGAATGAATCCCATCGTGAGCAAGCTGATTGTTCCCGCGCTCCGCGTGGTAACACATTCAATGACGCTCTGCGTCATCCAGCAGGTGGCGCATGCTTTCAGGCTTTGCGACCCTCAAGGAACGGACTGACACCACTGGTTTGAGAACCATGGATTTCCTACAGGCTGAAACCGGCGTCTGCGTCCGTGGCTCAACCCGCCAATTCCCGCATCTTCTGCAGCACCGCATTGAGGCCGTTGCTGCGTGACGGTGACAGCTGGCGGCTCAAGCCCAATTGATTGAACCAGATCGGCAGGTCGACCTGGTGCAGATCCTGCGCCGTCAGACCGTTGACCCGTGCCAGCAACAGCGCCACCAGCCCGCGAATCAACCGCGCATCGCTCGCAGCACGAAACTGCCAGTGACCGTCGACGACATCGCCGAGTAGCCAGACCTTGCTCTCGCAACCGTCCACGAGATGCTCGTCGCTCTTTTCGTCATCCGCCATGGCCGGCAACCGGTCGCCCCACTGCATGAGCAGGCGCGCACGCTGCTCCCAGCTCAGCGAGGAGCCGAACGTTTCAAGCGCGGTCCGGGCCTCATCGGGCAAAGTCATCGCAGCAACTCCAGTGCTTGATCCAGTGCGTTGAAAAAACGCTCCAGGTCGTCGGAATCGTTATACAGCCCCAGCGATACACGAATGGCGCCGGACAGGCCCAGGCTCTTGATCAACGGAATCGCACAATGATGGCCTGCACGCACGGCGATGCCCTGCTCGGTCAGTAGATGCGCCAGATCGGCATTGTGCACGCCGTCGATCACGAAGCTCACCAGCGCCACTTCCGGCTCGCCCACAAGCTGCACGCCCTCGCGCAGCATCAGCCCGGCACGCAGCAGCGCGTGCAGACGCGTCTCATGCTCGGCGGCTGCGACGTGGTTGACGTCGTTCAGGTAGTCCAGCGTCGCGCCCAGCCCGATCACGCCGGAAACAGGCGGCGTGCCGGCCTCGAAACCCAGCGGGGCCGGGCGAAAGGTGGCGTGGTGGTAATCGGCCTGCAACACCATCTCACCCCCGAACTGCCAGGGCCGCAATTGCGCCAGGGCCTGATGCCGACCGAACAACACACCGACGCCGTCAGGGCCGTACAGCTTGTGGCTGGAAAACACGTAAAAGTCGCAGTCCAGCGCCTGCACGTCGTGGCGACCGTGGACCACACCTTGAGCCCCGTCGATCACGGCGAATGCCCCATGAGCCTTCGCCAGCGCAATCAACGCGGTGACTGGCTGCCAAGTGCCCAGCACGTTGGACAGCTGGCTGACAGCGAGCAGGCGTGTCCGCGAAGTGATGAGACTGCGCGCGGCATCGAGATCGATCACGCCCTGTGCGGTCAGCGGCAGCACCACCAGCTTCAGGTCGCGGCGTTTAGCCAGTTGCTGCCAGGGCAGCAGGTTGGCGTGGTGTTCCAGTGCGCTGATGACGATCTCGTCGCCGGCCTGAAACAGGTGTTCCAGCCCGTAGGCCAGCAGGTTGAACGCCGAGGTCGCGCCGTGGGTGAAGACGACTTGTCCGCAAGCACCGGCATGCAGCCATTCGGCGACTTTGTGGCGAGTGTCCTCGAACGCCTGAGTCGCCATGGCACCCGGCAGATGCTGCGCACGGTGCACATTGGCGGCGCCATTGCCGTAGTAATGCGCCAGTGCGTCGATCAGGGCTTGAGGCTTTTGTGCGGTGGCGGCGCTGTCCAGGTAGGTCTGGCCTTGCCGTTCAAGGGCGTCGAGGGCAGGGAAGTCAGCGCGCCAGGGAGAAATGAGGGACATAAAAATCGTGCTCTCTGCACTGCAGGCACGAATTCAAACTGAATTCGTGCCTGCACGTCGATCAGTTGTGAGCGTGCAGCGCTTCGTTCAGCTCGATGGCCGACTTGTGGGATTTGCATTCCACGGCGCCGGTTTGCGAGTTGCGACGGAACAGCAGGTCAGGTTGGCCGGCCAGATCACGGGCTTTGAGCACCTTGACCAGTTCGTTCTTCTCATCCAGCAGGGCGACCTTGGTGCCTGCGGTGATGTACAAACCGGCTTCCACGGTGTTGCGGTCGCCCAACGGAATGCCGATACCGGCGTTCGCACCGATCAGGCAGCCTTCGCCGACCTTGATCACGATGTTGCCGCCGCCTGACAGGGTGCCCATGGTCGAGCAGCCGCCGCCCAGGTCCGAACCCTTGCCGACGAATACGCCAGCCGACACGCGGCCTTCGATCATGCCCGGGCCTTCGGTGCCGCCGTTGAAGTTGACGAAACCTTCGTGCATCACGGTGGTGCCTTCACCGATGTAGGCGCCCAGACGGACGCGCGCCGTATCAGCGATGCGCACGCCGGCTGGCACGACGTAGTCGGTCATTTTCGGGAATTTGTCCACGGAAAACACTTCCAGCAGCTCGCCTTTCAGACGGGCTTCCAGTTGACGTTCAGCCAGCTCGCCCAGGTCGATGGCGCCTTGGCTGGTCCATGCCACGTTCGGCAGCAACGGGAATACGCCCGCCAGGCTCAGGCCGTGAGGTTTGACCAGACGGTGAGACAGCAGATGCAGCTTGAGGTAAGCCTCAGGCGTGGACGTCAGTGCGGCATCTTCGGCCAGCAATGTGGCGACCAGCGGCTTGTGGCTTTCAGCCAGGCGGGTCAGCAGCGCAGCCTGTACGGAGTCCACCGATTTCAACGCGTCAGCCAGCTTCGAGGCGAGGTCAGTGTTGAAGGTGATGGCCTGGTTGCCACCGGTGTAACCGAGGATCGGCGCAACGGCGGCGACGATTTCAGCCGACGGGTTGAGCAGCGGCAGGGCGTAGAAAACTTCCAGCCAGGTGCCTTGACGGTTTTGAGTGCCAACGCCGAAGGCCAGGCTGAACAGGGAAGTGGACATGGAAATACCTCGTTATTTAGGGCTATCTCAATCAGGCGATAGCCGCTGCGTACAGTTCGGGTTTGAAGCCAATCAGGGTTTTGCCGCCAAGATCCAAGACTGGGCGCTTGATCATCGACGGCTGGGCGAGCATCAGTTCGATCGCCTTGTCCTGGTCGAGATCGGCTTTCTGCGCCTCGTCCAGTTTGCGAAAGGTCGTACCGGCGCGATTCAGCACCGTCTGCCAGCCGTGCTCATTGCACCACTGGGTCAGGTGTTCGCGGTCGATGCCCTGGGTTTTGTAGTCGTGGAAATCGTAGCTCACCGGTTTTTCATCGAGCCAGGTGCGAGCCTTCTTCATCGTGTCGCACGCCTTGATCCCGTAAAGGTGCAACTTTTTATCGGCCATGAGCTTGCCCCCTTTGGGATATTGAAAAAAACGGTGACGGATTATGCCACGTACGAACCGCTTGGGCGCGGACTGCCGATGCGTTGAGCAGGTTTACAGACGATACCGGTGCGCGGTCATACCTATGTATCAAGACGTGGCAGGAGCTTAAACGGCTAATATGGCACTTCGACGCTGCGCACGGGTCTGCTCCGGGTGTCAGTCAAAAAGTCGCTCGTTCGGGGAAACACGCAATGCAGACAGCCTATACCGTCCTTATCTTGTTGACGCTGGTAGGTGTCTCGCGATTGCTGGCCCGGGTCATCCCGCTGCCGTTACCGCTGGTCCAGATCGCAGCGGGCGCGTTGCTGGCGTGGCCCACCCTCGGGCTGCACGTTGCACTGGACCCCGAGCTGTTTCTTTTCCTGTTTCTGCCGCCGTTGTTGTTCTCCGATGGCTGGCGCATGCCGAAGCGCGATTTCTGGCGCTATCGCGGCCCGATCCTGACCATGGCGGTAGGGCTGGTGATCTTCACGGTCATTGGCGCGGGGTATTTCATCCACTGGCTGTTGCCGACCATTCCGCTGCCGGTGGCCTTCGCGCTGGCCGCTGTCCTGTCGCCGACGGATGCTGTGGCGGTGTCGGCGATCGCTCAGGACCGTTTGCCCGCGCCGATCATGCGGCTGTTGCAAGGTGAGGCGTTGATGAACGACGCAACCGGTCTGGTGACCTTTAAATTTGCCCTGGCGGCGGCCATCACCGGGATCTTTTCACTCACGGATGCGAGCCTCACGTTCTTGCTGGTTGCCTGCGGCGGTTTGGCGGTCGGTGTCGTCCTGAGCTGGCTGGTGGGGCGCTTTCGTAGCTGGATGATCACGCGGGGCTGGGACGATCCGGCGACCCATGTGGTGTTCATGTTGCTGCTGCCGTTTGCCGCGTATGTACTGGCGGAGCGTCTGGAACTGTCGGGCATCCTCTCGGCGGTGGCGGCGGGCATGATGCAAAGCTGGGTCGACCTGCTGCCGCGTCAGACCAGCACCCGGTTACTCAATCGCAGTGTCTGGACCTTGCTGGAGTTTGCGTTCAATGGCCTGATTTTCCTGCTGCTGGGTTTGCAACTGCCGGACATCGTCAGCGCGGTCACCCACGATGAGCCCACGCTCTGGCCGACCTTGCTCTGGCGCTGCCTTGATGTCTTGGCAATTTTTGTAGTGCTGGCGGTGCTGCGCTATGTCTGGGTGCGCAGTGTCTGGCGGCTGATGGTGCTGGTCGGGCGTTGGCGCGGGCATAACGAAGGCATGGTCGAATTGTCGACGCGTTCCTCGTTGCTGCTGACAGTGGGTGGTGTGCGGGGAGCGGTGACACTGGCCGGTACGCTGTCGGTGCCGATGCTGATTGCCGCAGGGATCGCGTTTCCCGAGCGAGATCTCCTGATTTTCATTGCGGCGGGTGTGATCTTGCTGTCACTGGTGGTGGCGAGTATCTGTTTGCCACTGCTGTTGCGCGGGCTGGTTTCCGAGCCGGACCTGCGCCTCAAGCGAGAAGTGCGCGACGCCTGGAAGCGCACCGCCGAGGCGGCCATCCAGACGCTGGAAAACCAGGAGATTCCCGGCGCGACCAGCACCTCGCCCGATGCCGCCCAGGCCGTGCTAGCCACCGAAGTGAAGTCGCGGATCATGTCCGAATACCGGCATCGTCTGGAGATTTTCAACGACACCGCCGAGGCCCAGGCCCTGGCGTTCCAGATGGATCAGCTGGAAAAACGGATGCGCGTCAATGCGTTGCGGGCCCAGCGACTGGAGCTGTACAGCCTGCACCGTCATCACCAGATCGGTGATGACGTGCTGCGGATCGTACTGGCCGAGCTGGACCTGAACGAGGCCAACCTTGGCGTGGTGAAATAGCTCCGCCGGAACGCGATCACCGGTTCCTGATGAACTCGCGAATCCGCTCTGCCGCCTCGACGCACTCGGCCAGCGGCGCAACAAGCGCCATGCGCACACGGCCGGCACCCGGGTTGAAACCGTCGACATCACGGGACAGGTAGGAGCCTGGCACCACGGTCACGTGTTCGTTGACGAACAGATCGCGGCAGAATTGTGCGTCGTCGCCTCCGACGCTCGGCCACAAGTAAAAGCCGCCATCGGGGCGCTGTACGTCCATGACCGGCGAAAGGATGTCCAGGACGGCGTCAAACTTCTCGCGATACAGCGTGCGGTTGGCGCGCACATGTTCTTCGTCGTTCCAGGCCGCAATGCTCGCAAGCTGGGTTTGAACCGGCATCGCGCAGCCGTGGTACGTGCGGTACAGCAGAAAGGCTTTGAGGATATCGGCATCGCCAGCCACGAAGCCCGAACGCAGGCCCGGCAGGTTCGAGCGTTTGGACAGGCTGTGGAACACCACGCAACGCTTGAAGTCTTTGCGGCCCAGTTCGGCGCAAGCACTGAGCAGGCCCGGCGGCGGGGTGCCTTCATCGAAGTACAGCTCGCTGTAGCATTCGTCCGCGGCGATCACGAAGTCATGTTCGTCGGCCAGCGCGATGAGTTTTTTCAGCGTTTCGACGGGGATCAACGCGCCCGTCGGGTTGCCGGGGGAGCACAGGAACAGAATCTGGCAGCGCTTCCAGATATCGGCAGGGACTGCATCGAAATCCGGATTGAAGCCGTGTTCGGCCAGGCAGGGCAGGTAATGCGGCTTGGCGCCGGCCAGGAACGCCGCGCCTTCATAGATCTGGTAGAAGGGGTTCGGGCTTACCACCAGTCCGTCATCACTGCGGTTGACCACCGTCTGGGTAAAGGCAAACAGCGCTTCACGGGTGCCGTTGACCGGCAACACGTGCTTGCCTGCGTCCAGCCAGCCTTCAGGCACGCTGAAACGACGTTCGCACCATTTGGCGATGGCTTCACGCAACGCAGGAATGCCTGCGGTGGTGGGATAGACCGCCATCTGGTCGAGGTTGTCGGCCAACGCTTTGGCGACGAACGCCGGTGACGTGTGCTTGGGTTCGCCAATAGAGAGCGCAATCGCGTTCTTGTCCGGGTTCGGCGTGACACTGCCGAGCAGGGCTCGAAGCTTTTCGAACGGGTAAGGCTGAAGCTGTTGCAGGGCGTTATTCATGGGCGATCGGTCTCAAGAAGCGGGGCGCCTTCCCTCGGGGAGGGCGCCTTGAATCGAATGTTCAGGTCGTTGAATCGGGTATCAGATGCTGATCCGCAGTTCGCTGCTCGGCTCCGGGTTGACGCTCAGTTGCTCGACGATCGCGTCCCGCAGGCGACTGCACAGTTGCGGATCGGACAGCGGCTGGTGGTTTTCGTCGGTCAGGAAGAACACGTCTTCCACGCGTTCGCCGAGCGTTGCGATCTTGGCGTTCTGCAACGACAGATCGAACTCCAGGAAAATCTTGCCGACGCGGGCCAGCAGCCCTGGGCGATCGGGCGCGCTCAGCTCGAGCACGGTAACCGGACGCTGCGCATCGTTGGAAATGGTCACCACCGGCGCGAAGGCGAAATGCTTGAGCTGACGCGGCACGCGACGTTTGATGATGGTCGGGTAATCGTCAGGGTTGCGCAGCGCCTCGGTCAGGCCGTCGCGGATGGCCTTGATCCGCTCAGGGTTGTCGCCGATCGAACCGCCCTCGCTGTCGAGCACGATGTAGGTGTCGAGGGTGAACTGGCTGGTCGAGGTGATGACCCGTGCGTCGTGAATGTTCAGGTTCAGCTGATCCATCGCAGCCACGGTTACCGCGAAGAAATCGTGCTGGTCGGGCGCATAGATGAAGATCTGCGTGCCGCCTTCGAATTCGCGCTGCGTGGTTTCTTTGATCAACACCAGCGGTCCGCCGTCAGCGGGTTGCTGCAAGATGGCGTCGCTGTGCCAGGCCACGTCGCCCGCGGTATGACGCAGGAAGTAGTCGTCGCCCAGTTGCGACCACAGTTGCTCGACGTCGTCTGGGTCGGTGCCGTTGCGCACCAGGATGTCCAGCGCCGCGCTTTGGGTGCGACGGATCTGTTCCTCGCGGTCCACCGGGTTTTCCAGGCCGCGTTTGAGCGCGCGCTTGGTTTCGGTGTACAGCTGGCGCAACAGGCTGGCACGCCACGAGTTCCACAGCGTCGGGTTGGTCGCGTTGATGTCGGCGACGGTCAGCACATAGAGGTAATCAAGGTGCACTTCGTCACCCACGAACTGGGCAAAATCGTGGATCACTTGAGGATCGGACAGGTCTTTGCGCTGGGCGGTGGTCGACATCACCAGGTGGTTTTGCACCAGCCAGACAATCAGCTGGGTGTCCCAGTGGGGCAAATGATGACGAATGGCAAAGGCTTCGGCATCCACCGCGCCCAACTCCGAGTGATCGCCACCACGGCCTTTGCCGATGTCGTGGTAAAGGCCTGCCAGGTAGATCAGCTCCGGTTTGGGCAATTTGCCCATGAGCTTGCTGGCCAGCGGGAATTTCTCTGACACCTGCGTGTACTGAAGCTTACGCAGGTGTTTGATCAAGTTCAGGGTGTGAGCGTCGACCGTATAGATATGGAACAGGTCATGCTGCATCTGCCCGACGATGTGTCCGAATTCCGGCAGATACAAACCCAGAATGCCGTAGCGGTTCATGCGGCGCAGGTTGCGATGAATGCCGATCTCGCACTTGAACAGCTCGATGAACAGACTGGTATTGCGGATATCGTTGCGGAAATCGTCATTGATCAAGTGCCGATGTTCGCGCAGCAAGCGAATGGTGTCGGCGCGTACGCCCTTGATTTCCGGGCGTTGTGCCATCAGCACGAAAATTTCCAGCATGGCGAACGGCGTACGCTTGAAGACGTTCGGGTTGGTCGCTTCGATGTAACCGTCGTGCAGCTGGAAGCGTGAATTGATCGATTCGGTGACGGTGTTTTCGTCGTCCGACAGGATCACTTCCTCGAAGTGCTGAATGATCAGGTCGCTCAGTTGGGCGATGCTCATGACCACGCGATAGTACTTCTGCATGAAGCGCTCGATGGCCAGCTTCGCGTCGCTGTCCTGATAACCCAGCAGACGCGCGATGTTGGTCTGGTAATCGAACAGCAGCCGGTCTTCGGAACGGCCGGCCAGCATGTGCAGGGCGTAGCGGACTTTCCAGAGAAACTCCTGGGAAGACGCCAGCAGTGCATTCTCGCTCTCAAGCAGGAAGCCCTGGTCGGCGAGTGCATGCAGGTTCAGCGTCCCGTACTGGCGCCGCGCAACCCAGAGAATGGTCTGGATATCACGCAGACCACCCGGCGAGCCTTTGACGTTGGGCTCCAGGTTGTACTCAGTGTCGAAATACTTGTGGTGGCGCGTCTTCTGCTCAGCGCGTTTGGCGAGGAAAAACTCCTTGCTTGGCCACATTTCACCCGTGCTGGTGACTTCCAGCATGCGCTGGCGCAGATGCTCGGGGCCGGCAATGGTGCGGCTTTCCATCAGGTTGGTGATCACCGTCAGGTCGGCGCGGGCTTCAGTGGCGCACTCGTCGACAGAGCGCACGCTCTGACCGACTTCCAGGCCGATGTCCCACAGCAGGGTCAGAAAGCGCTCGATGGAGTCGCGGAAGATCTCGTGATCAGCGCTGTCGAGCAGGATCAGCAGGTCGATATCGGAATAGGGGTGCAGCTCGCCACGGCCGTAACCGCCAACCGCCAGTAGGGCGATGTCGGCGTCTTCGCTCCAGTCGAACTGTTCCCAGGCCTGTTGCAGGATGTTGTCGACGAACCAGGCGCGATCCTCGATCAGTCGACGAATCTCCCGGCCAGACTTGAAACGTTCGTCCAGCACCTCGCGGGCCTGACGGATGGCTTTTTTGAAGGCCGCGATCGGGCTCGCCTTCAACGCCAGTTCGGCCTGGAACTGGCCGCGATCGAACAAATCTGGGTCCACCTGCGGCATCGAACTGCTTTCCTTCTATCTATACCGGCTGTGTAAGTAGCACGTGGTGATCACGCCGAAGTGCGTGGAATGGTGTCGTCGCTGCGCAGGGTGAAGATTTCATAGCCGGTGGCGGTGACCAGAATGGTGTGTTCCCACTGCGCCGACAGCTTGCGATCCTTGGTGATGGCTGTCCAGCCATCGCCGAGCAGGCGCGTGTCGGCCTTGCCCTGGTTGATCATCGGCTCGATGGTGAACGTCATGCCTTCCTTGAGCTCCATGCCAGTGCCCGCCTTGCCGTAATGCAGGACCTGCGGCTCCTCGTGGAACACCTTGCCGATGCCATGGCCGCAGTACTCGCGCACCACGGAGAAGCCGTTTTTCTCGGCGTGCTTCTGGATGACTTCACCAATATCGCCCAGGTGCGCACCCGGCTTGACGATTTCAATGCCTTTATACAGGCACTCCTGGGTGATCTTCGACAGGCGTTCTGCCCACTCGGGCACTTTGCCGACATGGAACATCTTGCTGGTGTCGCCGTGGTAGCCGTCCTTGATGACGGTCACGTCGATGTTCAGCACGTCGCCTTCCTTCAGCGGCTTCTCGTTAGGGATACCGTGGCAGACCACATGGTTGATCGAGGTGCAGATGGATTTCGGGAAACCCTTGTAGTTCAGCGGAGCCGGAATGGCCTTCTGCTCGTTGACGATATAGTCATGGCAGATGCGGTCCAGTTCGTCGGTGGTAACGCCAGGCTTGACGTACGCCCCGATCATTTCCAGGACGTCTGCGGCCAGACGACCGGCGATTCGCATCTTTTCGATGTCTTCAGGGGTTTTGAGGGTAACGGACATACAAGGCTCTCTCGGCGCGGCAGGGCCGCAGCTAAACACGGAAAAACGGGATTCTACCAGACCGCCGCCGGGCGGGTTATCATCGCTTCCTCATATAGCGGCTGGCGGACTCATCGCCAGTTGGCGCGGTGCAGATAAAAAGCCCCGGAAAACAGGATCTTAATTCGGGTTCCGTTATCAGAGCTTTTGTGATATAAAATGCGCCGCTTTACGGGGTAAGCCCGAAAGCCCAAACCCACACACGTGTCGACACGATGACCTGGGTGCCCTCGGCTCAAGCCGTTGGTTGGTCATTGGGATACGTGGAGGCCTAACCCGACTTATCAAGGAACTATCATGTCCCAAGTCAACATGCGCGATATGCTGAAGGCCGGTGTGCACTTCGGTCACCAAACCCGTTACTGGAATCCGAAAATGGGTAAGTACATTTTCGGCGCGCGTAACAAGATTCACATCATCAACCTTGAAAAAACCCTGCCTATGTTCAACGAAGCACTGACTTTCGTTGAGCGCCTGGCTCAGGGCAAAAACAAGATTCTGTTCGTCGGCACCAAGCGTTCCGCTGGCAAGATCGTTGCTGAAGAAGCAGCACGTTGCGGTTCGCCGTACGTCGATCACCGCTGGTTGGGCGGCATGCTGACCAACTTCAAAACCATCCGTGCTTCCATCAAGCGTCTGCGTGAGCTTGAAGTTCAGGCCGAAGACGGTACGTTCGCCAAGCTGACCAAGAAAGAGGCGCTGATGCGCACTCGCGATCTGGAAAAGCTGGATCGTAGCCTGGGTGGTATCAAGGACATGGGCGGTCTGCCAGACGCACTGTTCGTCATCGACGTTGATCACGAGCGCATCGCGATCACCGAAGCCAACAAACTGGGTATCCCGGTTATCGGCGTAGTCGATACCAACAGCAGCCCGGAAGGCGTTGACTACATCATCCCAGGTAACGATGACGCCATTCGCGCCATCCAGCTGTACATGGGTTCGATGGCTGACGCTGTTATCCGTGGTCGCAACAACGTTGCTGGCGGCACCGACGTTTACGTTGAAGAAGCTCCAGCGGCAACTGTTGAAGGCTGAGTAGCAAACGCCTAGCGTTTACTCAGTACGCGAAAAGGGGGCTCTGCCCCCTTTTTGCCACCTCGAAAACCATCTGGCGTTGCCATCGATCTTATTGTCATGCGCAGCTGTCACCATGGATTTTCAAGAATTTGAACGCCCGCCCGGCGGGTGGAATGGTTGAAGACCTATCCAAGAGGATTTTGAAATGGCAGAGATTACTGCAGCGTTGGTTAAAGAACTGCGCGAGCGTACTGGCGAAGGCATGATGGACTGCAAAAAGGCCTTGACCAAGGCCGGCGGCGACATCGAAAAAGCCATCGACGATATGCGTGCTTCCGGCGCAATCAAGGCCGCTAAAAAGGCAGGCAACATCGCTGCTGAAGGCGCCATCGCAATCAAGGACAACGGCAAGCGTGCTGTCCTGATCGAAGTCAACTCGCAGACCGACTTCCTGGCTCTGCAGGACGACTTCAAGAACTTCGTGGCTTCGAGCGTCGAAAAAGCGTTCGACCAGCAGGACGTCACCGTTGAGCAACTGATCGAAGCTCAGGAAACCGAGCGTACCGCTCTGGTTGCCAAAGTCGGCGAAAACGTCAACATCCGTCGTCTGGCGCGTGTTGAAGGCGACGTACTGGGTTCGTACCTGCACGGCAACAAGATTGGTGTGGTTGTGGCCCTGAAAGGCGGTGACGCTGAACTGGCCAAAGACATCGCCATGCACGTGGCTGCCAGCAACCCTGAGTTCCTGCTGCCGACCGACGTTTCGGCTGAAGCGATCGAGCGCGAGAAGAATGTCTTCCTGCAGCTGAACGAAGACAAGCTGAAAGGCAAGCCTGCCGATATCGCCGAGAAGATGGTTGCCGGCCGTATCTCCAAGTTCCTGGCTGAAGCCAGCCTGGTCGAGCAAGCGTTCGTCAAGAACCCGGAAATCAAGGTCGGTGAGCTGGCCAAGAAAGCCGGTGCTGAAATCGTTTCGTTCACCTACTTCAAAGTGGGCGAAGGCATCGAGAAGCCAGTCGACAACTTCGCTGAAGAAGTCGCTGCTCAAGTAGCCGCCAGCAAGCAATAAGACGGTTTTACCACTGTCGCCCCAAAGAGGCTGCCCGCTCACGCGCGCAGCCTCTTTGTCAAAGCGGCGGGGGAATTTGTTTTTTCGGGGAGAGTGGCTTACGAGGCTGCACATCCCTGACGCAGTAGCCTAGAGTTAGCAGGCTCGCAAGCCGCAGGCTGAAACAGCCCGCAGCTCTGAAGATTTTTTTTAAACGCCGCAGGAGAGATTCGCAATGGCTCAGCAGGGCAGTGGTTATCAAGCTCGCTATAAACGCATTCTACTCAAGCTTAGCGGCGAGGCCCTGATGGGGTCCGAAGAGTTCGGTATCGACCCTAAAGTGCTGGATCGCATGGCGCTTGAAGTGGGTCAACTGGTTGGGATCGGTGTCCAGGTCGGTCTGGTCATCGGCGGTGGCAACCTCTTCCGCGGTGCAGCCTTGAGTGCGGCCGGCATGGATCGGGTGACAGGCGACCACATGGGTATGCTGGCCACTGTGATGAACGCGTTGGCCATGCGTGACGCCCTTGAGCGTGCCAATATCTCCGCCATTGTGATGTCGGCCATTTCCATGGTGGGCGTGACCGATCACTACGATCGCCGCAAAGCCATGCGTCACCTGAACGCAAAAGAAGTCGTGATTTTCGCGGCGGGGACCGGCAATCCGTTCTTCACCACGGATTCGGCCGCCTGTTTGCGTGCCATCGAAATCGACGCCGACGTCGTGTTGAAGGCAACCAAGGTCGATGGTGTGTACACTGCCGATCCATTCAAAGACCCGCATGCCGAGAAGTTCGATCATCTGACTTACGATGAAGTGCTGGATCGCAAGCTGGGCGTTATGGATCTGACGGCCATCTGCCTGTGCCGTGACCACAAGATGCCGCTGCGTGTCTTTAATATGAACAAGCCCGGCGCACTGCTGAATATCGTGCATGGCGGGGCGGAAGGAACCTTGATCGAGGAAGGCGAACAATGATCAACGACATCAAAAAAGACGCTCAAGAGCGCATGCAGAAATCCATCGAATCCCTGCACCATGCATTTGGTCAGATTCGTACCGGCAAGGCACACCCCAGCATCCTGGGCAGCGTCATGGTGCCTTACTACGGCGCCGATACTCCGTTGAGCGGTGTTGCCAACGTAACGGTAAAAGACTCCCGGACCCTTCAGGTTGTCGCGTTTGAGCGCAATATGCTGTCGGCGGTGGACAAGGCGATTCAGAGCGCCGGTTTGAACCTCAACCCCACCAACCTTGGCGAGATGCTGTTGATCTCGATGCCGGCCCTGACGGAAGAAACCCGCAAGGGGTTCACCAAGCAGGCGCGCAGTGCGGCTGAAGATGCGCGTGTTGCGGTGCGAAATATTCGTCGCGATGCGTTGGGCGATCTGAAAAAGCTGGTCAAGGACAAAGAAATCAGCGAAGACGAAGAACGTCGTGGTACTGCTGAAATCGACAAGCTGATCAAAGATTTCGAGGCCCAGATCACCAAGGCCACGGAAGAAAAAGAAAAGGACCTGATGGCCGTATAAGGGGTCAGGAAGCTTTCATGGAAAAGACGAAGCTGGCTGTGCCGTCATCGGTACCGCGTCATGTCGCGATCATCATGGATGGGAACAACCGCTGGGCTAAAAAGCGTCTGTTGCCAGGTGTGGCGGGTCACAAGGCTGGTGTGGATGCTGTCCGGGCGGTGATCGAGGTGTGTGCCGAGGCGAAAGTCGAGGTGCTGACGTTGTTCGCGTTCTCCAGCGAAAACTGGCAGCGCCCGGCCGAAGAGGTTGGGGCATTGATGGAGCTGTTCTTTACAGCCTTGCGTCGCGAGACCAAGCGGCTGAACGAGAACGGCATCAGCCTGCGCATCATCGGAGACCGTTCGCGGTTCCATCCCGAGCTGCAGGCGGCCATCCGCGAGGCCGAGGCCAGTACCGCGGGCAACAGCCGCTTTGTCCTGCAGATCGCCGCCAATTACGGCGGTCAGTGGGATATCGCTCAGGCAGCGCAGCGTCTTGCGCGTGAGGTTCAGGCCGGACACCTGCGTCCGGAAGACATCACGCCGGAACTGCTGCAGACCTGCCTTGCGACGGGTGATCTGCCTTTGCCCGACCTGTGCATCCGCACGGGTGGCGAGCACCGCATCAGCAATTTCCTGCTGTGGCAGCTGGCGTATGCCGAGCTGTATTTCTCCGACCTGTTCTGGCCGGACTTCAAACACGATGCCATGCGCCATGCGCTGGCCGATTTCGCTTCGCGCCAACGCCGCTTCGGGAAAACCAGCGAGCAGGTAGAAGCTGGAGCCCGTGCTTAATGCTCAAACAACGAATCATTACAGCGCTGATCCTTGCGCCACTCGCCCTGTGCGGCTTCTTTCTGCTCGAGGGCGGCAGCTTTGCGCTGTTCATCGGTGCAGTGGTTGCGCTCGGTGCCTGGGAATGGGCGCGACTGGCGGGGTTCGAAACCCAGTCGATTCGTGTGCTTTACGCGACCGTCGTGGCGGTCCTGCTGTTTCTGCTTTACCTGCTCCCGGGTCTGGCGCCCTGGATTCTGGTGGCTGCGCTGATCTGGTGGCTGGCGGCGACCTGGTTGGTGCTCACGTATCCTGAATCCAGTGACCACTGGTCCAGCGTGATCTGCAAGCTGGTCATCGGGCTACTGATTCTGCTGCCGGCGTGGCAAGGGCTGATGCTGATCAAGCAGGAACCCATGGGCAACTGGTTGATCCTGGCGGTCATGGTGCTGGTATGGGGAGCCGACATCGGTGCCTATTTCTCCGGCAAGGCATTCGGCAAACGCAAGCTGGCGCCGAAGGTGAGTCCTGGAAAAAGCTGGGAAGGGCTGTATGGCGGTCTTGCGGCCTGCCTGGTCATCACCGCTGTCGTGGGCGTCTCCCGCGGCTGGTCGCTTTCCGGCATTCTGTTTGCGCTGGTCTGCGCGGCGATCGTGGTGCTCATTTCCGTGGTCGGCGACCTGACCGAGAGCATGTTCAAGCGTAAATCCGGGGTCAAGGACAGCAGCAACCTGTTGCCGGGCCATGGCGGTGTGCTCGATCGCATTGACAGCCTGACGGCTGCCATTCCGGTGTTCGCGCTGCTGCTGTGGGCAGCCAAAGATTGGGGCGTGATGTGAGCGGCCCTCAACAGATTACCGTGCTGGGCGCTACCGGTTCGGTAGGCCTCAGCACGCTGGACGTCATTGCTCGTCATCCGTCGCGCTATCAGGTCTTTGCTCTGACCGGTTTCACGCGTCTGGCCGAGCTGCTGGCGTTGTGTGTTCGCCACACGCCTCAATTCGCCGTGGTTCCGACTGCATTGGCGGCGCGTCAGTTGCAGGACGACTTGCGCGCTGCCGGCCTCGATACCCGTGTGTTGGTGGGGGAGGGCGGTCTGTGCGAAGTCTCGGCCCATCCACAGGTCGATTCCGTGCTGGCGGCGATTGTCGGTGCCGCGGGCCTGCGCCCGACGCTGGCCGCCGTCGAAGCGGGCAAGAAAGTGCTGCTGGCCAACAAGGAAGCGCTGGTCATGTCCGGCGCGCTCTTCATGCAGGCCGTGCGCCGCAGCGGCACGGTTTTGTTGCCGCTGGACAGCGAACACAACGCCATCTTTCAGTGCTTGCCGGGCAACTACGCCAGTGGCCTTGGTGCAGTCGGGGTGCGGCGAATCCTGCTCACGGCGTCAGGCGGCCCGTTCCGTGAGACTCCGCTGGCGGATCTCGAGCACGTCTCTCCCGAGCAGGCGTGTGCTCACCCGAACTGGTCCATGGGGCGCAAAATCTCCGTGGACTCGGCGAGCATGATGAATAAAGGCCTCGAGTTGATCGAAGCCTGCTGGCTGTTCGATACCGCTCCGGCGCGCATCGAGGTGGTCATCCATCCGCAGAGTGTCATCCATTCGATGGTGGACTACGTCGACGGTTCGGTGTTGGCCCAGTTGGGTAATCCGGATATGCGCACCCCGATCGCCCATGCGCTGGCCTGGCCCGAGCGGATTGATTCAGGCGTTGCGCCGCTGGACCTGTTCAGTATTGCGCGCCTGGATTTTCAGGCGCCGGACGAATTGCGCTTCCCTTGCTTGCGTCTGGCACGGCAAGCTGCGGAAACCGGCAACAGCGCCCCGGCGGTCCTGAATGCCGCCAACGAAGTGGCTGTTGCAGCGTTTCTGGATCGGCGGATTCGTTATCCGGAAATCGCGAGTATGATCGACGAGGTCTTGAATCTTGAACCTGTCGTTGCGGTGAACGAGCTTGAGACGGTTTTCGAAGTCGACGCCAAGGCTCGTGTGCTGGCTGAGCAATGGCTCAGCCGCCATGGGCGGTAAACGACAAATGCCAGAAGGCACAGGTCCAGCGCTGTGGGCAACGATGCATTTCAGATGCGTCCGCAGTGCTGAGCCGGTACCCGGAGAACAGCGATGAGCGCGCTATACATGATTGTCGGTACCCTGGTCGCCTTGGGTGTGCTGGTAACCTTTCACGAGTTTGGTCACTTTTGGGTGGCCCGGCGTTGTGGCGTCAAGGTTTTGCGTTTCTCTGTCGGGTTTGGCATGCCGCTGTTGCGCTGGCATGACCGCAAGGGCACCGAATATGTCGTAGCGGCCATACCACTGGGCGGTTACGTGAAGATGCTCGATGAGCGCGAAGGTGATGTGCCACCCGAGCTCGTCGATCAATCCTTCAATCGCAAGTCGGTTTATCAGCGAATCGCCATTGTCATCGCGGGGCCGGTCGCAAACTTTCTGCTGGCGATTGTATTTTTCTGGGTACTCGCCATGTTGGGTAGCCAGCAGGTGCGCCCGGTCATCGGCGGTGTCGAAGCCGGCAGTATCGCCGAGAAAGCGGGTCTGGCCTCGGGTCAGGAAATCGTTTCCGTAGATGGCGAACCCACCACCGGGTGGTCCTCCGTCAACCTGCAGTTGGTACGCCGTCTGGGTGAGACCGGCAGCATTGCGCTGAAGGTGCGTGAGCAAGGCTCCGACGTCGACACGCCGCGCGCGCTGGTCCTGGACAACTGGCTTAAAGGTGCGGATGAGCCGGATCCGATTCGCTCGTTGGGCATTCGCCCCTGGCGCCCGGCGCTGGCGCCAGTGCTGGCTGAGCTCGACCCCAAAGGGCCCGCTCAAGCCGCTGGCCTGAAAACAGGTGATCGCCTGTTGGCTCTGGATGGGCAGCCGCTCAATGAATGGCAACAGGTTGTGGACTGGGTTCGTGTCCGTCCTGATACCCGAATTTCTCTGACCGTCGAGCGCGACGGTGCAAAAATCGACGTGCCGGTCACCCTGGTCACTCATGGCGAAGGCAAGGCCGCGACGGGTTACCTCGGCGCCGGTGTGAAAGCTGTCGACTGGCCACCGGAAATGCTGCGCGAAGTCAGTTACGGCCCGCTCGCCGCCGTTGCAGAGGGCGCGAGACGCACCTGGACCATGAGCGTACTGACCCTCGATTCGCTGAAGAAAATGTTGTTCGGCGAGCTGTCGGTAAAAAACTTGAGCGGACCGATAACCATTGCTAAAGTGGCGGGCGCTTCGGCCCAGTCAGGTGTAGGTGACTTCTTGAATTTCCTTGCTTATCTGAGCATAAGCCTGGGGGTTCTCAATTTGCTGCCCATTCCAGTGTTGGACGGGGGGCACTTGCTGTTTTATCTGATCGAGTGGGCGCGTGGTCGTCCACTGTCGGAAAAGGTACAGGGCTGGGGGGTTCAGATCGGGATAAGTCTGGTGGTTGGAGTCATGTTGCTCGCACTGGTCAACGATCTGGGACGACTGTAAAAGCTACGCCGAATTGTGAATCTGCCGCATTTTGCGGCAGTTTGTTTATTGCCAGTTGGAATAAGAAAGGACTTCATGAAACGTCTGCTGCTAACTGCGGTTCTTGCCGTACTGATGATCGCCGAAGTTCACGCCGAGTCCTTCACTATCTCCGATATCCGTGTCAACGGCCTGCAGCGGGTTTCCGCCGGCAGCGTCTTTGGTGCGTTGCCGTTGAATGTGGGTGAACAGGCCGATGACGCGCGTCTTGTCGACGCAACGCGTGCGCTGTTCAAAACCGGATTCTTCCAGGACATACAGTTGGGCCGTGAGGGCAACGTTCTGGTTATCACGGTGGTCGAGCGCCCGTCGGTGGCGAGCATCGAGATCGAAGGCAACAAGGCGATCACGACCGAAGACCTCATGAAGGGCCTGAAACAATCCGGTCTGGCTGAAGGCGAGATCTTTCAGCGTGCGACGCTGGAAGGCGTTCGTAACGAGCTGCAGCGTCAGTACGTGGCCCAAGGCCGCTACTCAGCAGAAGTTGCCACCGAAGTCGTGCCTCAGCCGCGCAACCGCGTTGGCCTGAAAATCAACATCAACGAAGGTGCGGTCGCTGCGATCCAGCACATCAACGTCGTGGGCAACTCGGTCTTCAAAGAAGAAGACCTGACCGACCTGTTCGAGTTGAAAACCACTAACTGGCTTTCCTTCTTCAAGAACGACGACAAGTACGCCCGGGAAAAACTGTCCGGCGACCTGGAACGTCTGCGTTCGTACTACCTCGACCGCGGCTATATCAACATGGATATCGCCTCGACTCAGGTGTCCATCACGCCCGACAAGAAGAGCGTGTACATCACCGTCAACATCCATGAAGGCGAAAAGTACAGCGTCAAGTCGGTCAAGCTGAGCGGCGACCTCAAGGTGCCTGAAGATCAGGTCAAGTCGTTGCTGCTGGTCAAGCCTGGGCAGGTCTTCTCGCGCAAGGTCATGACCACCACGTCCGAACTGATCACCCGTCGTCTGGGTAACGAGGGTTACACCTTCGCCAACGTCAACGGCGTACCGACCCCGAACGACGCAGACCACACCGTTGACATCCTGTTTGCCGTCGATCCGGGTAAACGCGCTTACGTCAACCGCATCAACTTCCGTGGCAACACCAAGACGGCGGACGAAGTGCTGCGTCGTGAAATGCGTCAGATGGAAGGCGGTTGGGCGTCGACTTACCTGATCGACCAGTCCAAGACCCGTCTTGACCGTCTGGGCTTCTTCAAGGAAGTGAACGTTGAAACCCCTGCGGTGCCGGGCACCGATGACCAGGTTGACGTGAACTACGCCGTGGAAGAGCAGGCGTCCGGTTCGATCACCGCCAGCGTCGGTTTTGCGCAGAGCGCCGGTCTGATCCTGGGTGGTTCCATCAGCCAGAACAACTTCCTGGGTACGGGTAACAAGGTCAGCATCGGCCTGACCAAAAGTGAATACCAGACCCGCTACAACTTCAGCTACGTCGATCCATACTTCACGCCGGACGGTGTGAGCCTGGGTTACAGCGCCTTCTACCGCAAGACCAACTACGACGACCTCGACGTTGACGTGGCAAGCTACTCGGTGGACAGCCTGGGTGCCGGTATCAACATGGGTTACCCGATCAGTGAGACGTCGCGTCTGAACTTCGGTTTATCCGTTCAGCGGGACTCGTTGAGCACCGGTACTTACACCGTTGACGAAATCTTCGACTTCATCGACAAGGAAGGCGACAGCTTCACCAACTTCAAGGCGTCTGTAGGTTGGTCTGAATCGACCCTGAACAAAGGTACCTTGCCAACCCGCGGTTCTTCGCAGAGCCTGACACTGGAAACCACGATTCCGGGCAGTGACCTGTCGTTCTACAAACTTGACTACCGTGGTCAGCTGTTCCACCCGATCACCACCAATACCACGCTGCGTCTGCACTCCGAGCTGGGTTACGGCGACGGTTACGGCTCGACCTCCGGTCTGCCATTCTATGAAAACTACTACGCCGGTGGCTTCAACTCGGTGCGTGGTTTCAAGGACAGCACCTTGGGCCCCCGCAGTACGCCTAGCCGTGGTGAAGGCAATCCAGGTGGCCGCCCGGGAACCTTGGCCGACCCGGATCAAGATCCGCTGCCGTTCGGTGGTAACGTGTTGATCACCGGTGGTGCCGAGATTCTGTTCCCGTTGCCGTTCATCAAGGATCAGCGTTCGTTGCGGACGTCGCTGTTCTGGGACGTGGGTAACGTGTTCAACACCAATTGCGACAACGCGAAGACCACCCTTAGCGGTGAGAAGATTCAGTGCAATGGCCCAGAATTGTCGGGTCTTGCGAGTTCGGTCGGTGTAGGCGTGACATGGGTTACAGCGTTGGGGCCGTTGAGCTTCGCGTTGGCGATGCCGGTCAAGAAACCGGACAACGATACCGAAACCCAGGTGTTCCAATTCTCTCTCGGTCAGACCTTCTAAGGGTTTGATCACTGATAACGACAACGGATTTGCAGGAGTTACATTGTGCGTAAGTTGACCCAATTGGCATTGCTGGCAACGGTTCTGATCGCAGGCCCGGCATTTGCTGACATGAAAATCGCTGTCCTGAATTATCAGATGGCACTGCTGGAATCGGACGCGGCCAAGAAGTACGCCGTCGACGCCGAGAAGAAATTCGGTCCTCAGCTGACCAAGCTGAAGGCTCTGGAAAGCAGCGCCAAGGGTATCCAGGATCGTCTGGTCGCCGGTGGCGACAAGATGGCTCAGCCCGAGCGCGAGAAGCTGGAACTGGACTTCAAACAGAAAGCCCGTGACTTCCAGTTCCAGTCTAAAGAGCTGAACGAAGCCAAAGCCGTCGCCGACCGTGAAATGCTCAAGCAACTGAAGCCAAAGCTGGATTCGGCGGTGGAGGAAGTGATCAAGAAAGGCGGTTACGACCTGGTGTTCGAGCGCGGTGCCGTGATTGACGTCAAGCCACAGTATGACGTCACTCGCCAGGTCATCGAGCGCATGAACCAGCTGAAGTAACTTCATGACCGCGACTATCCAGCTCGGCCAGTTGGCCGAGTTCCTCGGTGCCACGCTTCGTGGCCCGGCGGAAAAAGAAATCACCGGGCTTGCCACCTTGCAGGAGGCAGGGCCCGGTCAGGTCAGTTTTCTGGCCAACCCGCAGTACCGCAAATTCCTCGCGACCACTCATGCTGCTGCCGTGCTGCTCAAGCCGGCGGATGCCGAAGGTTACGCCGGCGACGCGCTGTTGATTGCCGATCCGTACCTGGCGTATGCACGCATTTCCCACCTGTTCGATCCCAAGCCGAAAGCGGCAGCCGGTATTCACCCGACTGCAGTGGTGGCTGAAGACGCATTCGTCGATGCGGCCGCCAGCGTGGGTCCCTACGCGGTGATCGAAAGCGGTGCGCGCATCGCTGCCGGTGTCACCATCGGCGCTCATTGCTTCATTGGCGCGCGCAGCACGATCGGTGAGGGCGGCTGGCTGGCGCCCCGCGTGACGCTTTATCACGATGTACGCATCGGTCAGCGGGTGGTGATCCAGTCCGGCGCCGTGCTCGGTGGCGAGGGCTTCGGCTTCGCCAACGAGAAAGGCGTGTGGCAGAAAATCGCGCAGATCGGTGGCGTCACCATCGGCGACGACGTGGAGATCGGCGTGAACACCGCCATTGATCGCGGCGCCATGGACGATACCCGTATCGGGAACGGCGTGAAGCTGGATAACCAGATTCAGATCGCACACAACGTACAAGTGGGTGATCACACGGCGATGGCCGCCTGTGTCGGCATCTCGGGCAGCGCCAGGATTGGCAAGCATTGCATGCTGGCCGGTGGCGTGGGGCTGGTGGGGCACATTGAAATTTGCGACGGTGTTTTCATTACCGGGATGACCATGGTGACCCGGTCGATTACCGAGCCTGGCTCTTATTCTTCGGGGACGGCGATGCAGCCGGCCGCGGAATGGCGCAAGAGTGCAGCACGTATTCGCCAGCTCGACGACATGGCGCGACGGCTGCAACAGCTGGAAAAGATTGTCGAGGCAGTGACCTCAGGCGGTAAAGCGTCATCTGATGGCTGATACCTTTTTCTTATCAAGTGTGCAAAGCCGATAAACTGCCTCCTTGATTTGCTAGAGGAGTGCTGCGCATTCGTCGCGCACTCCCAATCTTTACTACAGGCTTCCTCTCGAAATGATGGACATCAACGAAATTCGCGAATATCTGCCCCACCGCTACCCGTTCCTGCTCGTGGACCGTGTCGTGGAGCTGGATGTTGAGAATAAGAGCATTCGTGCCTACAAGAATGTCAGCATCAATGAGCCCTTTTTCAACGGGCACTTTCCCCAGCATCCAATCATGCCGGGTGTGCTGATCATTGAAGCCATGGCGCAAGCCGCTGGCATCCTGGGCTTCAAGATGCTTGACGTGAAGCCTGCCGACGGCACCCTGTATTACTTCGTGGGCTCTGACAAGCTGCGTTTCCGCCAGCCGGTGTTACCGGGCGACCAACTGATCCTTGAAGCGAAGTTCCTCAGCTGCAAGCGTCAGATCTGGAAGTTCGAGTGCCAGGCGTCGGTGGACGGCAAGCCTGTCTGCTCCGCAGAAATCATCTGTGCGGAACGTAAACTATGAGTTTGATTGACTCTCGCGCAATCATCGATCCGACAGCCATTCTGGCTGACAATGTGGAGGTCGGCCCTTGGTCGATCGTCGGGCCCGGTGTGGAAATCGGCGAGGGTACGGTCATTGGTCCGCACGTGATCCTGCGCGGCCCGACCAAAATCGGCAAACATAACCACATCTACCAGTTTTCATCGGTGGGTGAGGACACGCCGGACCTCAAGTACAAAGGTGAAGCGACGCGTCTGGTCATTGGTGACCACAACGTGATTCGTGAAGGCGTCACGATCCATCGCGGCACCATTCAGGACCGTGCGGAAACCACGATCGGTGATCACAACCTGATCATGGCCTATGCCCACATCGGTCACGACAGCGTCATTGGCAATCACTGCATCCTCGTCAACAACACTGCGTTGGCCGGTCACGTGCATGTGGATGACTGGGCGATCCTGTCCGGTTTTACCCTGGTGCATCAGTATTGCCACATCGGTGCCCACAGCTTTTCCGGGATGGGAACGGCCATCGGCAAGGACGTCCCGGCATTCGTCACGGTATTCGGTAACCCGGCCGAGGCGCGCAGCATGAACTTCGAGGGCATGCGCCGTCGGGGCTTCTCGGACGATGCGATCCACGCGCTGCGTCGCGCCTACAAGACGGTCTACCGTCAGGGGCTGACCGTGGAGCAGGCGATCATCGAACTGGCCGAGCCCGCTGCACAGTTCCCTGAAGTCGCGCTGTTTCTTGATTCGATCCAGAAATCGACCCGCGGCATCACCCGTTAATCATGAGTGCCCTGCGTATAGCGCTGGTCGCCGGAGAAGCCTCCGGCGACATCCTGGGCTCCGGTTTGATGCGTGCCATCAAAGCCCGTCATCCTGACGTTCAGTTCATCGGCGTGGGTGGTCCGCTCATGGAGGCGGAGGGCATGAGCTCTTACTTCCCGATGGAACGGCTCTCGGTCATGGGGCTGGTGGAAGTGCTCGGTCGGCTGAAAGAGTTGCTGGCCCGTCGCAAGCTGTTGATCCAGACCCTCATCGACGAGAAACCCGATGTGTTCATCGGCATCGACGCGCCGGATTTCACTCTCAATATCGAACTTAAACTGCGCCAGGCCGGGATCAAGACCGTTCACTACGTGAGCCCGTCCGTCTGGGCGTGGCGTCAGAAGCGGGTGCTGAAGATTCGCGAAGGTTGCGATCTGATGCTGACCCTTCTGCCGTTCGAGGCGCGCTTTTACGAAGAGAAAGGCGTGCCCGTGCGGTTTGTCGGTCATCCGTTGGCCGACACCATCCCCCTTGAGGCCGATCGCGCTGCGGCGCGCGCCGAGTTGGGCCTGGGTGATGGCCCTGTCGTTGCGTTGATGCCCGGCAGCCGTGGCGGAGAAGTGGGCCGTCTGGGCGCGCTGTTCTTCGATACGGCGGAGCGTCTGCTGGCTCAGCGTCCCGGCATCCGTTTCGTGTTGCCCTGTGCCAGCCCGCAACGTCGTGCGCAGATCGAAGTGCTGCTGCAAGGTCGTGATCTCCCGCTCACCCTGCTGGACGGTCGCTCCCACGTCGCCCTGGCCGCGTGTGATGCGGTCCTGATCGCGTCGGGTACCGCCACTCTGGAAGCGCTGCTGTACAAACGACCGATGGTGGTTGCCTATCGTCTGGCGCCGCTGACCTACTGGATACTCAAGCGGATGGTGAAGAGTCCATACGTGTCGCTGCCGAACCTGTTGGCCCAGCGCTTGCTGGTCCCTGAGCTTCTGCAGGACGCGGCGACCGCCGATGCCCTGGCGCACACCCTGCTGCCGTTGCTCGACAACGGCGCGGAGCAGACGGCTGGCTTCGATGCGCTTCACCGAACCTTGCGTCGCGATGCGTCCAATCAGGCTGCCGATGCGGTGTTGAGCCTGATTGGCGCTTCGCCTTCACGATGAGTGTGCAATCAATGCAAATGGGTCTGGACTTCAATCTGGTCGAGGATCTGGTCGCCGGTGTCGACGAAGTGGGCCGTGGCCCGCTGTGCGGCGCCGTCGTGACGGCCGCCGTGATCCTGGACCCCAATCGCCCCATTCTGGGGCTGAACGATTCGAAAAAGCTCACCGAAGCCAAGCGCGAAAAGCTGTTCGATGAGATTTGCGAGAAAGCGCTGTGCTGGCACATTGCGCGGGCTGAAGTCGAAGAAATCGACGAGCTGAACATCTTGCACGCCACCATGCTGGCCATGAAACGTGCCGTTGAAGGGCTGCTCATCACGCCGAAGCTGGCACTGATCGACGGTAATCGTTGCCCTCAGTTGTCGGTGCCGTCTGCGCCTGTGATTCAGGGCGACGCTCAGGTGCCCGCCATCGCTGCCGCGTCGATTCTGGCGAAAGTCAGCCGTGATCGGGAAATGGCGGCCATGGAGCTTGTTTATCCGGGCTACGGCATTGGGGGTCACAAGGGTTATCCGACGCCGGTTCACCTGGAAGCGCTGGCCAGACTGGGCCCGACGCCCATCCATCGGCGTTCTTTCGCCCCGGTGCGCGCGGCCTACGAAGCGCGCGAAATGATGATTTCCACCGGTTTTACCTCGTTGCCACTCAGTTGATCGCGGGCTGATGTTTTCATGAGAGGCCGGTACAATCCGGCCTTCGTTTTCTGTGCGCTATAGGATCACCCATGCCGGCTTCTTTCGTTCATCTACGCCTGCACACCGAATACTCTCTGGTTGATGGTCTGGTCCGGGTCAAGCCGTTGGTTAAAGCCCTCACCGCCATGAACATGCCGGCGGTGGCGGTGACCGACCAGAACAACCTGTGTTCGCTGGTCAAGTTCTATAAAGCCGCCATGGGTGCCGGGATCAAGCCGATTTGCGGCGCCGACATCTGGCTGGCGGGGCGCGACCGCGATGCACCGCTCAGTCGAATGAGCCTTTTGGTGATGAACCCGAAAGGCTATCTGAACCTCACCGAATTGATTTCCCGCGGCTTCATGCACGGGCAGCGTAACGGCCTGGTAGTTATCGAGCGCGAATGGGTCGCCGAGGCCAGCGAGGGCCTGATTGCCCTGTCCGCCGCCAAAGAAGGCGAGATCGGCATGGCGCTGCTCGGCGGTAACCCGTCTGAAGCCGACGCGTTGCTCAAAGAGTGGATGTCGGTGTTTCCGGACCGCTTTTACGTCGAAGTCCAGCGCACCCATCGCATCAATGACGAAGAACACCTGCACGCTGCCGTCGCCCTGGCCGAGCGCCATGGCGCGCCGCTGGTAGCGACCAACGATGTGCGCTTCATCAAGCAGGAAGACTTCGAGGCCCATGAAACGCGCGTCTGCATCGGTGAAGGCCGCGCACTGGACGATCCCCGCCGTTCGCACAACTACAGCGATCAGCAGTACCTGAAAAGCGCCGAGGAGATGGCCGAGCTGTTCAGTGACCTGCCGGATGCGCTGGCGAACACGGTCGAAATCGCCAAACGCTGCAACATCGAAGTCAAGCTGGGTACGCACTTTCTGCCCAACTTCCCGATTCCCGATGGGCTTACCATCGACGAATATTTCCGCAAGGTCTCCTTCGAGGGCCTGGAAGAGCGCCTGGCGGTGCTGTGGCCGAAAGAGACCACGCCCAATTACGAGGAGAAGCGTCAGGTCTATGTCGATCGGCTGAATTTCGAGCTGGATATCATCATCCAGATGGGCTTCCCCGGTTACTTCCTGATCGTCATGGACTTCATCCAGTGGGCCAAGAACAACGGCGTACCGGTGGGGCCGGGACGTGGATCGGGTGCCGGTTCCCTCGTGGCTTACGTGCAGAAGATCACCGACCTCGATCCGCTGCAATATGACCTGCTCTTCGAACGTTTCCTGAACCCGGAGCGGGTGTCGATGCCCGACTTCGACGTCGACTTTTGCATGGACGGTCGCGACCGCGTGATCGACTATGTGGCCGAGAAGTACGGCCGCAACGCGGTCAGCCAGATCATCACCTTCGGTTCCATGGCGGCAAAGGCCGTGGTGCGCGACGTGGCGCGGGTGCAGGGCAAGTCGTACGGCCTGGCGGATCGTCTGTCGAAGATGATTCCCTTCGAAGTCGGCATGACCCTGGAAAAAGCCTACGAGCAGGAAGAGATCCTGCGTGACTTCCTCAAGACCGATGAGGAAGGGGCGGAAATCTGGGAGATGGCCCGCAAGCTCGAAGGTGTTGTGCGTAACGTCGGCAAGCACGCCGGTGGTGTGGTCATCGCGCCGACCAAGCTGACCGACTTCGCCGCGATCTACTGCGACGAGGAAGGCGGCGGTCTGGTGACGCAGTTCGACAAGGACGACGTTGAGGCCGCCGGTCTGGTGAAGTTCGACTTCCTCGGTCTGCGTACGCTGACGATCATCGATTGGGCGATGAAGACGATCAACCGCGACCGCGCCAAGGTCGGCGAAGAGCCACTGGACATCGCGTTCATTCCGCTGGATGACGCCCCGACTTACGACTTGCTGCAGAAAGCTGAAACCACAGCGGTGTTCCAGCTTGAATCGCGCGGTATGAAAGAGCTGATCAAGAAGCTCAAGCCCGACTGCCTGGAAGACTTGATCGCACTCGTGGCGCTGTTCCGTCCGGGCCCGCTGCAATCGGGCATGGTGGACGACTTCATCAACCGTAAACACGGTCGCGCCGAGCTGTCGTACCCGCACGTCGACTATCAGTACGAAGGCCTCAAACCTGTACTGGCGCCCACCTACGGCATCATCCTGTATCAGGAACAGGTGATGCAGATTGCCCAGGTGATGGCGGGTTATACCCTCGGCGGCGCTGACATGCTGCGTCGTGCGATGGGTAAAAAGAAGCCCGAGGAGATGGCCAAGCAGCGCGGCGGTTTCATTGAAGGTTGCAAGACCAACAATATCGACCCTGACCTGGCCGGTAACATCTTCGACCTGGTGGAAAAGTTCGCTGGTTACGGTTTCAACAAATCCCACTCCGCCGCCTACGGACTCGTCTCGTACCAGACGGCCTGGCTCAAGAAACACTACCCGGCGCCGTTCATGGCGGCGGTGCTCTCGGCGGACATGCACAACACCGACAAGGTCGTGACCTTGATCGAAGAAGTGCGGACCATGAAGCTGCGCCTCGATGCGCCGGACGTGAACAACTCCGAGTTCAAGTTCACGGTGAACGATGAAGGTCGGATCGTGTACGGATTGGGCGCGATCAAGGGCGTCGGCGAAGGCCCGGTGGAAGCAATCACCGAGGCGCGCCAGGCCGGCCCGTTCAAGGACCTGTTCGACTTCTGCGCACGCATCGACCTCAAACGGGTCAACAAGCGCACCCTCGACGGTTTGATTCGCAGTGGCGCGCTGGACCGTCTCGGTCCGTTTTTCTTCGACGAGCCAAAACAGTATCAGGCCAACATCGACCGTAACCGTGGCGTGTTGCTGGCCTCTCTGGAGGGCGCAATTCAGGCCGCCGAGCAGACCGCGCGCAGCCATGACAGTGGTCATGCCGACTTGTTTGGCGGGCTGTTCGTGGAAGCGGACGCCGATGTTTATGCGAACCATCGCAACGCCAAAGAGGTCACTCTCAAAGAGCGGCTTCGTGGCGAGAAGGAAACGCTGGGGCTGTATCTGACCGGCCACCCGATTGATGAATACGAAGGCGAGATCCGCCGGTTCGCGCGTCAGCGAATCGTGGACCTGAAGCCGGCCCGCGACACTCAGACCGTTGCCGGGCTGATCATCGCGCTGCGCGTGATGAAGAACAAAAAGGGCGACAAGATGGGTTTCATCACCCTCGACGACCGTTCCGGCCGTATCGAGGCTTCTTTGTTTGCCGATTCGTTCCAGGCGGCTCAATCGCTGCTGCAGACAGACGCGATGGTCGTGGTGGAAGGCGAGGTCAGTTCGGACGACTTCTCCGGTGGCCTGCGTTTGCGCGCCAAACGGGTCATGAGTCTGGAAGAGGCGCGCACGGGCCTTGCCGAAAGTTTGCGCCTGACCGTGCATAGCGAGGCCCTCAAGGGCGATCGTCTACGCTGGCTGGGTGACCTGTGCAGGAAGCACCGGGGAGCGTGCCCGATCACGCTCGATTACACCGGGCAGGAAGCCAAAGCGTTGCTGCAGTTTGGCGAGGCGTGGCGAATCGATCCCGCAGACAGCCTGATTCAGGCGTTGCGTGACCAGTTCGGACGAGAGAACGTCTTCCTGCAGTATCGCTAAAAGCTGATCTCGAATTTTAAACTCGACACTTTTAAGCTCGACCTTTTTAATCTCGACCGCAAGACGCCAGATCCTTTATGGTATGGCGCTTACGGATCAACCGGCCGGCCTCTTGGCCGTCGACCCAAGACGGATGCCTATGAACCCGAATTTTCTGGATTTCGAACAGCCGATTGCTGACCTGCAAGCCAAAATTGAAGAGCTGCGTCTGGTAGGCAATGACAACTCGCTGAACATCGGCGACGAGATCTCTCGACTGCAAGAGAAGAGCAATACGCTCACCGAAAGCATTTTCGGCAACCTGACCAGTTGGCAGATCGCGCGCATGGCGCGTCATCCGCGTCGTCCGTACACTCTGGACTACATCGAACACATCTTCACCGAATTCGACGAGCTACATGGTGATCGTCACTTCTCCGACGACGCGGCCATCGTGGGCGGTATCGCCCGCCTGGAAGATCAGCCGGTCATGGTGATTGGTCATCAGAAAGGCCGTGAAGTGCGCGAAAAAGTGCGTCGCAACTTCGGCATGCCGCGCCCTGAGGGCTACCGCAAGGCGTGCCGTCTGATGGAAATGGCAGAGCGCTTCAAGATGCCGATCCTGACGTTCATCGACACGCCGGGCGCCTATCCGGGCATCGACGCTGAAGAGCGTAACCAGAGCGAGGCGATCGCCTGGAACCTGCGCGTCATGGCACGTCTGAAGACTCCAATCATTGCCACCGTGATTGGTGAAGGCGGTTCGGGCGGTGCGTTGGCCATCGGCGTCTGCGACCAGCTCAACATGCTGCAATACTCCACCTACGCGGTGATCTCGCCGGAAGGCTGCGCATCGATTCTGTGGAAGACCGCCGAGAAGGCGCCGGACGCTGCTGACGCGATGGGCATCACTGCCGATCGTCTGAAGGGTCTGGGCATTGTCGACAAAGTGATAAGCGAGCCACTGGGCGGTGCACACCGTGATCCAGCGGCCGCTGCCGCATCGATCCGCGCAGAATTGAGCAGCCAGTTGGCGATGCTCAAGAAGTTCAACAACGACGAACTGCTGGCTCGCCGTTACGAGCGCTTGATGAGCTACGGCGTTTAATCGAAGCGGGCCTCTCATCAAGGCCTGCATCGAGATCCGGCCAGCGTAACGCAGGGTTAAACCAGCATGACCAGGCCGGACACCATCAGGAAAGAGTTATCCAAACGACTGCTGTCACGCCTTTCCACCTGGCGTGACGCAGCCGGTTGGCGCATTGCCTTCTCGGGTGGGCTCGATTCCACCGTTCTGTTGCACCTGCTGGCCGACCTGGCCCGGTACCATCGTCTTCCTCCTCTGAGCGCCATTCATGTTCATCACGGCTTGCAACCCGTTGCCGCGTCGTGGCCGGGGCATTGCCGCCAGATGTGTCAGATTCTGGGGGTGCCGTTTGAGGTCATCGAGGTTCAGGTGCGTCCGGGCGCAAGCCTTGAGCAGGCGGCGCGCGACGCCCGTTATGCCGCGTTCGATGAGGTGCTTCTCCCCGGTGAGGTGCTGCTGGCTGCACAGCACCGTGATGATCAAGCCGAAACCCTGATGTTCCGACTGCTGCGGGGCGCGGGCGTCAAAGGACTGGCCGCCATGCCTGCCCAACGGGTATTGGGCAGGGGCCATCTGTTTCGGCCGCTGCTGGATGAGCCGCGTGCGCTTCTTGAAGGCTATGCCAGGGAGCAAGGGCTGAGTTGGATCGAAGACCCCAGCAACAAAGACACTCGGTTTTCACGCAACTACTTGCGCAACGATGTGCTGCCGATGCTGACGGCACGCTGGCCGCAGGCGATCGCAAGCATCAATCGCAGTGCTGCGCATCTGGCGGAAGCCCAAGGACTGCTGGATGAATTGGCGTTGCAGGACCTGGCGCAAGCAGACACACCGTGCCCGTGGCCGTGGCTGGATGTGCCTTCACTGGAGCTGGCGCCGCTGGAGACACTGTCCGGCGCACGGCAACGCAATGCGCTACGTCACTGGCTCGGGCCGCTGACCCGTTTGCCGGACAGCGATCACTGGGCCGGCTGGGACTCGTTGCGCGATGCCGGGCCGGACGGTCGTCCGATCTGGCGGCTTGCGGATGGGCAGTTGCACCGCGCCGAAGGGCGCATCTGGTGGTTGTCGGGCATTTGGCTCAAGGATGTTGCAGGTTCGCAGCATTGGTCCACGGCGTCTCAGCCCTTGCACCTGCCGGGGAACGGCATGCTGGAAATTCTCGGTGAAATCCCTCGGGGCGGCTTGCATGTCCACTACCGGCAAGGCGGCGAAATCGTCGATGTGCCCGATCGGGGACGAAGGGATCTCAAGCGGCTGCTCAACGAAAAGGGCGTTCCGGTCTTTCTGCGCGGCCGATTGCCGCTGTTGTACCGCGGCGAGCAGCTGCTGGCCGTTGCCAACCTGCCGGGACTGGAGGCCGACCCCCGTGGTGACTGGCGATTGCATTGGCAACCACCGACGAATGACCACAGTTTGAGATGAGAGCCCGTTTCCGGTAGACTACGCTCCCTTCTTGATACAGCTTCTGTCGATCCTTTCGGAACGACGCAAGTTGCCGATTACCAGCCAGTCTTTACTGGGCGATTCTCAAAATGTGGCGAGCAATGGACAGGTCCGATTTCGACCAGTCGTTTTCAGCGCGGCAATTTCAGAACTGCATCGTGAGATTTGCAGGTCATCGGGGGCTTCGGCCTTCCTTCGCTTTCCCCGGCGGCTCTGACCGCTTTAACGCAGACTTCTAGGGTTTTTCATGACGCGCTACATCTTCGTCACGGGCGGTGTTGTTTCTTCATTGGGGAAAGGCATTGCCTCGGCTTCATTGGCGGCCATCCTGGAGGCGAGGGGACTTAAGGTCACCATGCTCAAGCTGGACCCCTACATCAACGTCGACCCCGGCACCATGAGCCCGTTCCAGCACGGTGAGGTGTTCGTCACGCACGACGGCGCCGAGACCGACCTGGACCTGGGTCACTACGAGCGTTTCATTCGCACCACCATGACCCAGAACAACAACTTCACCACCGGACGTGTGTACGAACACGTCCTGCGCAAAGAGCGCCGTGGTGATTATCTGGGCGCCACCATTCAGGTGATTCCGCACATCACCGACGAAATCAAGCGTCGCATCATCAAGGGTGCCGGCGATGCCGACGTTGCCCTGGTGGAAATCGGCGGCACGGTGGGTGACATCGAGTCGCAACCGTTCCTGGAAGCCATCCGCCAGCTGCGTTTCGAAGTGGGCGCCAAGCGCGCCATGCTGATGCACCTCACGCTGGTGCCGTACATCGCAACGGCCGGTGAAACCAAGACCAAGCCGACTCAGCACTCGGTCAAGGAACTGCGCTCCATCGGCCTGCAGCCTGACGTGCTGATCTGCCGTTCCGATCACGCGATCGACGTATCGTCGCGCCGCAAGATCGCTCAGTTCACCAACGTGGAAGAGCGCGCGGTCATTGCGCTGGAAGACGCAGACACCATCTACAAGATCCCGGGCATCCTGCACTCCCAGGGGCTGGATGATTTCGTCGTGGAGCGCTTCGGTCTGCAATGCGCAGGCGCCGATCTGTCCGAGTGGGACAAGGTCGTGGACGCCAAGCTCAACCCTGAGCATGAAGTCACCATCGCCATGGTCGGTAAATACATGGAGTTGCTGGACGCCTACAAGTCGCTGATCGAAGCGATGAGTCACGCTGGCATCACCAACCGCACCAAGGTCAACCTGCGTTATATCGACTCCGAAGACATCGAGAATCAGGGCACCGGCCTGCTGGAAGGCGTGGACGCGATTCTGGTACCTGGCGGCTTCGGTCTGCGTGGCGTGGAAGGCAAGATCACGGCCGTCCAGTTCGCCCGCGAAAACAAGGTGCCTTACCTGGGTATCTGCCTGGGCATGCAGGTGGCTGTCATCGAGTTCGCACGTAACGTGCTGGGCTGGAAAGACGCCAACTCCACCGAATTCGACCGCACCAGCCCGCACCCTGTGGTCGGTCTGATCACCGAGTGGGAAGACGCGACCGGCGCCGTTGAAACCCGTACCGAAACGTCCGATCTGGGCGGCACCATGCGTCTGGGTGCTCAGGAGTGCCAGCTGGAACCGGGTTCTCTGGTGCACGACTGCTACGCCAACGATGTGATCGTCGAGCGTCACCGTCATCGTTACGAAGTGAACAACAAGCTGCTGCCGCAGTTGATCGAAGCCGGTCTGAAGGTGTCGGGTCGTTCCGGTGACGGCGCACTGGTCGAAGTGGTCGAGTCCCAGGACCATCCGTGGTTCGTGGCCTGCCAGTTCCACCCTGAGTTCACCTCGACGCCGCGCGACGGTCACCCGCTGTTCAGCGGCTTCGTCAAGGCTGCGCTTGCCCAACACCAGAAGAACAGCTGATAGGGAATCCCATTACATGGCACAGAAAATCATCCGCGTCGGTTCCATCGACATTGCCAACGACAAGCCGATGGTCTTGTTCGGTGGCATGAATGTCCTGGAATCACGGGACATGGCCATGCAGGTCTGTGAAGAATACGTACGGGTGACCGAGAAACTCGGCATTCCTTACGTGTTCAAGGCCAGCTTCGACAAAGCCAACCGTTCTTCCGTGACCTCCTATCGCGGCCCGGGCCTGGAAGCGGGCATGCGCATCTTCGAAGAGATCAAGCGCACCTTCAACGTGCCTGTGATCACTGACGTGCACGAGCCGCATCAGGCTGCTGCCGTTGCCGAAATCTGCGACATCATCCAGCTGCCGGCTTTCCTGTCACGTCAGACCGATCTGGTCGTTGCGATGGCGAAAACCGGTGCCGTGATCAACATCAAGAAAGCCCAGTTCCTCGCGCCCCAGGAAATGAAACACATCCTGAACAAGTGCGAAGAAGCCGGTAACGACCAATTGATCCTCTGCGAACGTGGTTCAAGCTTCGGCTACAACAACCTCGTGGTGGACATGCTCGGTTTCGGCATCATGAAAGCGTTCGAATACCCGGTGTTCTTCGACGTGACCCATGCGCTGCAGATGCCTGGCGGCCGTTCCGACTCTGCGGGCGGTCGTCGTGCCCAGGTAACCGACCTGGCCAAGGCCGGCATCAGCCAGGGCCTGGCGGGCCTGTTCCTTGAGGCGCATCCGGATCCGGATAACGCCAAATGCGACGGTCCTTGCGCGCTGCGCCTGAACAAGCTGGAACCGTTCCTGACCCAGCTCAAGGCGCTCGACGATCTGGTCAAGGCTTTCCCGACGATCGAAACGGCTTAAAAACCTGCTTCACCGGCATCGAGCCCTCCGGTAGAGTGCCGTTCGTTCCATTCCCGACCAATGGGTCGGGAATTTTGTCGTTTCAGGGCCTGCCCGTTGTCCTAGAGCCCTGAGACGCCGAATCGTTTTTCCCAGCTGCGTCGTTTTCGTCAATCTTGGAGTGTTAACAACAATGGCAAAAATCGTCGACATCAAAGGTCGTGAAGTTCTCGACTCCCGTGGCAATCCCACCGTGGAAGCAGATGTGCTCCTCGACAACGGCATCATCGGCAGTGCAAGCGCGCCGTCCGGTGCTTCCACCGGCTCGCGTGAAGCACTTGAGCTGCGTGATGGCGACAAGAGCCGTTACATGGGCAAGGGCGTTCTGAAAGCTGTGGCCAATATCAATGGCCCGATCCGCGATCTGCTGCTGGGCAAGGACCCGGTTGACCAGAAAGCGCTGGATCACGCGATGATCAAGCTCGATGGCACCGAAAACAAAGCAAGCCTGGGTGCGAACGCCATCCTCGCCGTGTCCCTGGCCGCTGCCAAGGCTGCTGCACAGGACCAAGACCTGCCGTTGTACGCGCACATCGCCAACCTGAACGGCACGCCAGGTGTTTACTCGATGCCGGTCCCGATGATGAACATCATCAACGGTGGCGAGCACGCCGATAACAACATCGACATCCAGGAATTCATGATTCAGCCAGTCGGCGCCAAGACCTTCTCCGAAGGCCTGCGCTGGGGCACCGAGATTTTCCATCACCTGAAAGCGGTTCTGAAGGCTCGTGGCCTGAACACTGCCGTGGGTGACGAGGGCGGTTTCGCACCGAACCTGAACTCCAACGCCGACGCGCTCGACGCGATCGCTGAAGCAGTGGCCAACGCCGGTTACAAGCTGGGCACCGACGTGACCCTGGCGCTAGACTGCGCGGCCAGCGAGTTCTACAAGAACGGCAAATACACCCTGAGCGAAGAAGGCGAGTATGACTCCGCCGGTTTCGCCGACTACCTGGCTGATCTGGTCAGCAAGCACCCGATCATCTCCATCGAAGACGGCCTCGACGAGTCCGACTGGGATGGCTGGAAAGTCCTGACCGACAAGATCGGCGACAAGATCCAGCTGGTGGGCGACGACCTGTTCGTGACCAACACCAAGATCCTGAAAGAAGGCATCGAGAAGAAAATCGGTAACTCGATCCTGATCAAGTTCAACCAGATCGGCACCCTGACCGAAACCCTTGAAGCCATCCAGATGGCCAAGGCGGCTGGCTACACCGCAGTGATTTCCCACCGTTCCGGTGAAACCGAGGATTCGACCATTGCTGACCTGGCAGTGGGCACGGCCGCCGGTCAGATCAAGACCGGTTCTCTGAGCCGTTCCGACCGTATCGCCAAGTACAACCAATTGCTGCGTATTGAAGAGCAATTGGGTGCCAAAGCGGTTTACCGTGGTCGCGGTGAGTTTCGCGGCTGATTGCAAGATGGTAAAAAGGCAGCAGGCGCGGTAGGGCATTTCGTTAAATGCGATTGATCCTGACGCCCTGATCCATGAGCCCGGTGACCACCGGGCTCTTGGTCATTTGAAATGGTCGGTTTTGCTGTCTTTCTCCACCGGGTAACAGATATTCACAATGCGCAGTCCTAACTGGTTGTTCCTCGTTCTGCTCTTGCTGCTCGCTGGCTTGCAATACCGCCTATGGGTGGGCAATGGCAGCCTTGCGCAGGTGGCCAGTCTGACCCAGCAAATCGCCGATCAACACGCCGAAAACGACGCCTTGCTCGAGCGTAACCGGGTCCTTGACGCGGAGGTGCTGGAGCTGAAGAAAGGTCTGGAAACCGTCGAAGAGCGAGCCCGTCATGAGCTGGGCATGGTCAAGGACGGCGAGACCCTTTATCAGTTGGCACAGTGACGTTGGCGTAATGACTCAATCCCTTCCTGCCTTCTGGGCAGTGATTCCCGCAGCGGGTGTAGGTGCCCGTATGGCGGCAGACCGTCCCAAGCAATACCTGCAACTGGGCGGACTCACCATTCTTGAACACAGCCTGCTTTGTTTTCTCGATCATCCCCGACTCAAGGGATTGGTGATCAGTCTGGCTGTGGACGATCCTTATTGGCCGACCTTGCCCTGTGCCCTGGATTCGCGAATCCAGCAGGTCGCGGGCGGCAAGGAACGTGCTGATTCGGTCCTCAACGCGTTGCTTCATTTGCATGCCAACGGCGCGGACGACAATGACTGGGTGCTGGTGCACGATGCCGCGCGGCCGAATCTTGCGCGCTCGGACCTGGACAACCTGCTCAGTGAGCTGAAGGACGATCCCGTTGGCGGCTTGCTGGCAGTGCCTGCCAAAGACACCCTGAAACGCGCGGACGCCAATGGCCGGGTCACGGAAACCGTGGATCGCAGTCTGATCTGGCAAGCCTACACGCCACAGATGTTTCGTCTTGGCGCGCTGCACCGGGCGCTGGCGGACAGTCTGGTGTCCAATGTCTCGATCACCGACGAAGCGTCGGCCATCGAATGGGCGGGGCAGTCGCCACGCTTGATCGAGGGGCGGGCGGATAACATCAAGGTCACACGGCCGGAAGACCTTGAGTGGCTGCGGCAGCGGCGTGGCGAGTTCGTACGCTGATCAGACCTGCTGCTACGGGTTGTACGCGCAGACTCCTGTAGGAGCGTGGCTTGTCCCGCGATTGGCTGCGAAGCAGTCGTGAAACCAGGCGCATTGGCCGTACCAGATACACCGCGCGTACAGGGTTTACGACGACTTCGGTCGGGCGCCACCCCGGCGCGATCGCGGGACAAGCCACGCTCCTACAGGGTACGCGTAGCGCTTCATCGGTATTCCGGCCGCAACGCCAACCCCGCTTTCAGATAATCCACCAGCTTCCTGACCTTGGGCGACAAGTGCCTTTGCTGCGGGTACAGCGCCCACACCGCGGTATTCGGCGGCTGCTGGGCATCGAGCAGCGATACCAAAGCCCCGCTTTTAAGGTGCTCAAGCACGTAATAGTCCGGCAACTGACACAAGCCCACGCCGAGTAGCGCCGCATCCAGCACCGCCTGTCCGCTGTTACAGCGCCAGTTTCCGTGGACGCGTTGCGAAAATTCCTTGCCGTTCTGTTGCAGCAACCAGCTGTCGGAGCTGCCGATCAGACAGTTATGGCGGCTCAACTCCGACACGCTGTGCGGTCGGCCATAGCGTTCCAGGTAAGAAGGCGATGCGCACAGGTACATGCGGCGGGGTGCCAGGCGCGCGGCGACCAGTCTGGATTCCTGCAAGCGACCTAGGCGGATCGCCAGATCCATGCCTTCATGCACCAGATCCAGCGTGTTGTTGGTCAATTCGATGTCGACCCGCAGTTGTGGGTATTCATCCATGAAGCGCGACACCAGTGGCGCAATGAACCGCTCCCCATAGGCGACCGCGCAGGTCATGCGCAGCAGGCCCTTGGGCTCACTGGTCAGATCACCCACGGCCCTTAACGCCTCTTCACGCCCATCCTGCAAACGCTGGCAATGATGCAAGAACGTTTGACCGGCTTCGGTCAGGGCGACCTTGCGCGTGCTTCGGTAGAGCAAGCGTGTCTGCAAACGTTCTTCCAAACGCGCGATCTGCCGACTGATGTGCGACGAAGAGACGCCCAGCCGCTCGGCGGCGGCGGTGAATTGACCGCACTCCGCCACAGCGACGAACTCATCCAGACCTTCCCAGCGATTGGCGTACATCGATTATCCCTGCACAGCATTAATGTTTTGCTTTTGCATGGATTATTAATCAAACGACACTGCTTTACACTCCGGACTCGTTTTTACTTCGCTGGAGATCATGATGATCAAGTCACGTGCTGCCGTTGCTTTCGCGCCCAACCAACCGCTGCAAATCGTCGAAGTGGACGTTGAGGCGCCGAAAGCGGGTGAAGTGCTCATCCGCACCGTTGCTTCAGGGGTCTGCCACACCGATGCCTACACCCTGTCCGGTGCCGACTCCGAAGGTGTATTCCCCTGCATTCTCGGTCATGAAGGTGGTGGTATCGTCGAAGCCATCGGCGAAGGCGTGACCTCGCTCGCGGTCGGCGACCACGTGATCCCGCTGTACACCGCCGAATGTCGCGAATGCAAATTCTGCAAATCCGGCAAGACCAACCTCTGCCAGAAAGTCCGCGCCACTCAGGGCAAAGGCCTGATGCCAGACGGCACCACCCGCTTCAGCTATAACGGCGAGCCGGTCTATCACTACATGGGCTGCTCGACGTTCTCCGAGTACACCGTGGTCCCGGAAATTTCTCTGGCCAAGATCCCCAAAGAAGCGCCACTGGAGAAGGTCTGCCTGCTGGGCTGCGGTGTGACCACCGGCATCGGTGCGGTGTTGAACACGGCCAAGGTGGAAGAGGGCGCCACGGTCGCGATCTTCGGCCTGGGCGGCATCGGTCTGGCGGCGATCATCGGCGCGAAGATGGCCAAGGCTTCACGCATCATCGCAATTGACATCAACCCCGCCAAATTCGATGTCGCCCGTGAATTGGGCGCGACCGACTTCATCAACCCGAAGGAGCACACCAAGCCTATTCAGGACGTCATTGTCGAATTGACCGATGGCGGTGTCGATTACAGCTTCGAATGCATCGGCAACGTGCAGCTGATGCGCGCAGCTTTGGAGTGCTGCCACAAGGGCTGGGGCGAGTCGGTCATCATCGGCGTTGCGCCATCGGGTCAGGAAATCGCCACCCGTCCGTTCCAGCTGGTGACCGGTCGCGTCTGGCGCGGGTCGGCGTTCGGCGGCGTAAAAGGCCGTACCGAGCTGCCAAGCTATGTCGAGAAGTCGCAGACGGGTGAAATCCCGCTGGACACCTTCATCACCCACACCATGGGCCTGGACAAGATCAACGAAGCGTTCGACTTGATGCATGAAGGCAAGAGCATCCGTTCGGTCATTCACTTCTAAAAGCAGCCCCAAGCTGCAAGCCGTCAGCTGCAAGCAAGAGCGCCGCGTTCTCTTGCAGCTTGAGGCTTGGAGCTTACAGCTGGGAGTTCGACTTTGAGCCTGGAAAATCTTTCATGCCAGAAAAGCTTCGGCGGCTGGCATAAGCGCTACAAACATCACTCCGACGTACTGGGTTGCGACATGGTGTTCGCCGTTTATCTGCCGCCTCAGGCAGAGCAGGGCGGCAAGCTTCCCGTGGTTTACTGGCTCTCGGGCCTGACCTGTACCGACGAAAACTTCATGCAGAAGGCCGGCGCGCAACGCATTGCGGCCGAGCTGGGGCTGATCATCGTTGCGCCGGACACCAGTCCGCGTGGCGCCGATGTGCCGGGCGATCCGGACAACGCCTATGACTTCGGTCTTGGCGCAGGCTTCTACCTCAATGCCACGCAGCAACCGTGGGCGCGCCACTACCGCATGTACGATTACGTGGTCAGCGAGCTTCCGGCGCTGATCGAAGCGCATTTCCCCGCGTCGGACAAGCGCAGCGTCAGCGGCCATTCGATGGGTGGGCATGGCGCGCTGGTCTGTGCATTGCGCAACCCTGGGCGCTACCAGTCGGTGTCTGCGTTTTCGCCGATCAGCAACCCTATGGATTGCCCGTGGGGCCAGAAAGCGTTCTCGCGTTATCTGGGCGAAGACCGCTCGCGCTGGCGCGAGTGGGATGCCAGCGTGCTGATCGCTGAAGCGCAGGAGCGTTTGCCGTTGCTGGTGGATCAGGGGGATCGTGACGACTTCCTCGCCAATCAACTCAAGCCCCAATCACTGGTTCAAGCGGCGAAAGCCGTGGGTCATCCGCTGGAGTTGCGCATGCAGCCCGGTTACGACCACAGCTATTACTTCATCGCCAGCTTCATCGAAGATCACCTGCGCTATCACGCAGCGGCATTGGCGGGCTGACGCCATGGCATTCAATCGCAATCCGGCAACGTGCAATTGAGTGCCATCAGGCCCTAATGTCCGACAAAGTAGGTAGAATCACGCCCTGACTTTTTCAGGGCGTTTTTTTATGCGTATTGGCCACGGCTACGATGTGCACCGTTTCGCTGAGGGCGACTTCATTACCTTGGGTGGGGTGCGTATCGCGCACAAGTTTGGGCTGCTCGCTCATTCCGATGGCGATGTCCTGCTGCACGCCTTGAGCGACGCCTTGCTGGGCGCGGCGGCGCTCGGTGACATCGGCAAGCATTTTCCTGACACCGACCCGCAATTCAAGGGCGCGGACAGTCGCGTCTTGCTGCGCCATGTTCTGAAACAGGTGCAGGCCAAAGGCTGGAAGGTTGGCAACGTCGACGCCACCATCGTAGCCCAGGCCCCTAAAATGGCGCCCCACATCGACACCATGCGCGCGTTGATTGCCGAAGACCTGCAAGTCGACCTCGATCAGGTCAACGTCAAAGCCACCACCACCGAGAAGCTGGGGTTTACCGGCCGTGAAGAAGGCATCGCGGTTCATGCCGTCGCGCTGTTGATTGCCGCATGACCGAGTTCGAACTTCTGGGCCCCAGAGCCTATGGCGATGCGTTGGGCACCGCAGTGCTTAAAGCGACGGCCGAAGATTTCCAGGTGGATGAGGTGCTGGACATTCCGCTGTCTGGTGACGGCGAGCATCTGTGGTTGTGGGTTGAAAAACGTGGTTTGAACACCGAAGAAGCGGCGCGACGTCTGGCCAAGGCGGCTGGCGTTCCGTTGCGCACGGTCAGTTATGCCGGTTTGAAGGACCGTCAGGCGCTGACTCGGCAGTGGTTCAGCATTCAACTGCCGGGCAAGGCCGATCCGCAGATGGCGGCGGCCGAGAACGATAGCCTCAAGATTCTCGACAGCAAGCGGCACAAGCGCAAACTGCAGCGCGGCGCCCATGCTGCCAACGGCTTTACGTTGCGTCTGACGCAGTTGCAGGCTGAGAAGGCTGAACTGGATGCGCGCCTTGAAGCGATCAAGCTCGGCGGGATTCCCAATTATTTCGGCGCTCAGCGGTTCGGTCATGAGGGCGGGAACGTCGGTGAGGCGCGGCATTACGCTGAGCGTCAGGCCCTGCCGGAACAGCGTAATGTGCGGTCGCGCCTGCTTTCCACGGCGCGCAGCTACCTGTTCAATCGAGTGCTGGCCGAGCGCGTTGCCAATGGCACCTGGAACAAGGCGCAAGTAGGCGATTTGCTGGCATTTACCGACAGTCGCAGCTTTTTCCCGGCGGGAGAGGCCGAGTGCACGGACCCGCGTCTGGCGATTCTCGATCTGCACCCGACCGGGCCGCAGTGGGGCGAGGGCGATTCGCCTGCGGGCGGTGCCACGGCAGCGCTCGAAAACACGGTCGCCCAAAGCGAGTCGTCGCTCTGTAACTGGTTGATAAAAGCGGGAATGGAACACGAACGTCGCATCCTGCGACTGCCCATCGGGCGGTTGACGTGGCATTATCCCGAGCCTGACATTCTGCAACTGGAATTCGTCCTGCCGGCCGGATGCTTCGCCACCGCACTGGTGCGCGAACTCGTCGATCTGGCGCCCGCGGGACAGACGGACAGCTCATGCGTATTCTGATTTCAAATGATGATGGGGTCTCGGCACCCGGACTGGCTGCGCTCTACGGAGCGCTGGCGGGATATGCCGAGTGCGCGGTCATCGCTCCTGATCAAGACAAGAGTGGCGCCAGCAGTTCCTTGACGCTTGACCGGCCCTTGCACCCCCATCTGCTCGACAACGGCTTTATCAGCCTCAACGGCACGCCCACCGATTGCGTCCACCTGGGGCTGAACGGCCTGCTGGAGCAAGAGCCCGATATGGTGGTGTCCGGTATCAATCTGGGCGCCAATCTGGGCGATGACGTGCTGTATTCAGGCACCGTCGCAGCGGCACTGGAGGGACGGTTCCTGCAACGCCCGTCGTTTGCTTTTTCATTTTTGTCCCGCCAGGTCGATAACCTGGCAACGGCCGCGCATTTCGCCCGGCTCCTGGTCGAGGCGCACGAGCAACTCGATCTTCCACCGCGTACCGTATTGAATGTGAATATCCCGAATCTGCCGCTGGAACACGTACGCGGTATCCAGCTGACCCGCCTTGGACACCGGACGCGCGCTGCGGCGCCGGTTCGCGTGGTCGATCCGCGTGGCAAGGCCGGCTACTGGATTGCCGCTGCCGGCGATGCCGAAGACGGTGGACCGGGCACGGATTTCCACGCCGTGATGCAGGGGTATGTGTCGATTACGCCGTTACAGCTGGATCGGACCTATCAGGACGGTTTCAACAGCCTGAACGCATGGCTGGAGGGAATGGCCTGATGTCGCGTGAGCAAGATGATCTGTTACGTCGTGGCGTGGGGATGACCTCCCAGCGCACGCGTGAGCGGTTGATTCAGCGGTTGTACGAGGAAGGCATCAGCAATACGCAAGTGCTGGATGTCATTCGCAAGACGCCTCGGCACCTGTTTGTCGACGAGGCACTGGCCCATCGTGCATACGAAGACACCGCGTTGCCGATCGGCAACAACCAGACCATTTCCCAGCCTTACATGGTGGCTCGCATGAGCGAGCTGTTGTTGGCGGCCGGCCCGCTGGACAAAGTGCTGGAGATCGGCACCGGGTCGGGTTATCAGACGGCCGTGCTGGCGCAACTGGTGGAGCGGGTGTTCTCCGTCGAGCGGATCAAGGTGCTCCAGGATCGGGCCAAGGAACGCCTGGTGGAGCTCAACCTGCGCAACATGGTTTTTCGCTGGGGAGACGGCTGGGAGGGTTGGCCCGCGCTGGCCCCTTACAACGGCATCATTGTCACGGCGGTCGCGACTGACGTGCCGCAGGCGCTGCTTGATCAGTTGGCCCCAGGTGGGCGTCTGGTGATTCCGGTCGGCTCGGGTGAAGTGCAGCAGTTGATGCTGATCATTCGGGAGGAGCACGGCTTCTCGCGCCACGTGCTCGGCGCAGTGCGGTTCGTGCCTTTGCTCAATGGACCGCTGGCGTAACCACTGTTTTGCAGCTGCAATGAATTCCGTGAGGCGCCGCCTGTCTACAGGCTGGCGATTTGCGATGAGGGTATTACCCGCCCGCTGAATGTCGTTATGAACACTTTTGTAACCAGTTTTTTCATGGCTGTCCGTCATCATCTCGACACAATGGGCAGCTTTAATTCAGTCACCAGTAAAGGGAGTGGCGGGTGAGTCTCACAGTCATTCGGCAGCGTACGTCTTCAACAAGCTTTCCACGTCTGGTGATTGGCATTGCCCTGAGTGTCCTTCTGGTTGGCTGCTCCAGCGCACCTTCGGGCGGCGTGCGCGTTGTTGATCGCAACAACGGCAAGCCGGCAGCACCGACCCGTCAACCGGTTACCACCGGCCAGTACGTCGTTAAACGTGGCGACACTCTTTTCTCGATCGCATTCCGTTACGGCTGGGACTGGAAGGCGCTGGCTGCCCGTAACAATATCCCGGAGCCCTACACGATCCACGTCGGTCAGGCGATTCGCTTCGACGGGCGTTCAAATTCAACATCCACTGCCGTCGCGGATGCACCTGTGGTTGTCCCTCAAGCGGCGACCGGTGGCGCTACGAGTAGCACGACAACCAATTCCAGTTCACCTTCCGGCTCGTTGAAGACCACCGTTATTACACGGCCTGTGGGTGCAACTTCAGGTAGTGCGGCAACCCCTGGCACTGCCCCGATAACTACGCCGGTCAACACGCCTGTCGTGACAGGAGCGCGTTCAGCCAGTGGTTGGGGATGGCCAACGAGCGGTGTTTTGATCAGTAAATTTTCTTCAAACGGTAGTTTGAATAAAGGAATTGATATCGCCGGAGATTTGGGACAGCCTGTTTTGGCCGCGTCTGATGGTTCAGTGGTCTACGCCGGGAGTGGTTTAAGGGGCTACGGCGAGTTAGTAATCATCAAACACAGCGATACCTACGTCAGTGCTTACGGTCACAACCGTAGGCTGCTGGTTCGGGAGGGGCAACAGGTCAAGGCAGGGCAGACAATTGCCGAGATGGGTTCCACGGGGACTGACCGGGTGAAACTGCATTTTGAGATTCGCCGTCAGGGTAAGCCTGTTGATCCGCTGGAATTTTTGCCACGTCGTTGATCAGTTACCAGCCTGTTCCTGCCGTAGAGGGGACAGGCTCAAGTGTGGCCAAGGAAGAAGGCGCCACTGGAGCTTGAGGTCGAACTCACCAAAGGACTATAACAATGGCTCTCAACAAAGAAGTGCCGGAGTTTGACATAGACGACGAAGTTCTCCTTATGGAGCACGGGATCGTCCTGGATTCTGCAACGGATGAGAAGCCAGCTACACCTTCTGTTCGTGCGAAGACCAAAAACTCCACAGCACTCAAGCAGCACAAGTACATCGACTACACGCGGGCACTGGATGCCACGCAGCTGTATCTCAACGAAATCGGTTTTTCTCCCTTGCTGTCCCCGGAAGAAGAGGTCCACTTTGCGCGTCTGTCGCAGAGCGGCGATCCTGCCGGGCGCAAACGCATGATTGAGAGCAATCTGCGCCTGGTGGTGAAAATCGCCCGACGCTACGTCAATCGTGGTCTGTCATTGCTGGACCTTATCGAGGAGGGCAACCTTGGCCTGATTCGAGCGGTCGAAAAATTCGATCCGGAGCGCGGTTTCCGGTTCTCTACCTACGCGACATGGTGGATTCGTCAGACCATTGAACGCGCGATCATGAATCAGACGCGGACCATCCGCCTGCCCATTCATGTGGTCAAGGAACTCAACGTCTACCTGCGCGCCGCACGTGAGTTGACTCAAAAGCTCGATCACGAGCCCTCCCCTGAAGAGATCGCCAACCTGCTCGAGAAGCCGGTCGGTGAGGTCAAGCGCATGCTGGGCCTCAACGAGCGGGTGTCCTCGGTGGACGTCTCCCTGGGACCTGATTCCGACAAGACCCTTCTCGACACGCTGACGGACGATCGCCCGACGGACCCTTGTGAACTGCTGCAGGACGACGACCTGTCCCAGAGCATCGATCAGTGGCTTTCGGAGCTCACCGACAAGCAACGTGAGGTGGTTGTTCGGCGCTTCGGCCTGCGTGGGCACGAGAGCAGCACGCTGGAGGATGTAGGGCTGGAGATCGGTTTGACGCGCGAGCGAGTCAGGCAGATTCAGGTCGAAGGCCTCAAGCGTCTGCGGGAGATCCTCGAGAAGAACGGTCTTTCAAGTGAGTCATTATTCCAATAATAACTCTCTTTACCTGCTCTCTTAGGTAGCACATTAGCATCAACTAAAAACCCCGACATGTCGGGGTTTTTTAATGTGACCGGTTCAAGTATTCGTCATGAATAAACGATGAACTTCACCTTCGATATGTCGTACCTAACAAGAGTGATGCCTGTCGGGTGATATTACTTTCGTTGTAAGAACTTTCGTACACGAGTTGTCAGTTATTTCGCCAAATAGCGGCGGCAGAACTCTCTGGTGCGTGAGTGAATTGAAACATGCCACTGATTTTACTGGAGTTTATTTTTTTAGCCTGAACAGCGCTGTAGTGTTTTGACAACTCAGGGGTGTTGCTCTGGCTGCTCAAATCACTAAGATCAGAACTGTGCCGAGGGAATGGCACAGGCGGTCAAGGATGACAGCCGCAAGGACATCGCAGGATGCGATTCATCAGGATGATGAAAAGGATTAAAGGGATTACGGAAAAAATGTGGGCGGGTCAAACCGCCCCTTTTTTTGCCTGCTGAAAAGCAGGCGGATCGTGGTAGAGGTCCCGACCATGCAACAAGGCCCCGAGGGGCCTTTTGCAGATGTCCGGCTTGAGCTTAGCGCTCCAGGTCGGCGATCTTGCCCTTCTTGCCGTCCCACTCTTCAGCATCCGGCAGCGCGTCTTTGCGCTCGGTGATGTTGGGCCAGACGTCTGCCAGCTCGGCATTCAGCTCAATGAAGTTTTCCATGCCAGCCGGGACCTCGTCTTCCGAGAAGATCGCGGTAGCCGGGCATTCAGGCTCGCACAGTGCGCAGTCGATGCACTCATCCGGGTGAATCACCAGGAAGTTCGGGCCTTCGTAGAAGCAGTCCACCGGACAGACTTCTACACAGTCGGTGTATTTGCACTTGATGCAGTTGTCGGTGACGACGAAGGTCATTTCTAATTCTCTCCTCAGGCGGCGGCAGCAGAGCCCTTCACGGCAGGGTTGCTCGGTTGGGAACGTTCCCGGGCCATTCAGAACGCAGTCAGCTCGGCTCATGCCGACAGGCGTGAGCGCGAAGCGTTGGTTCGCTGTGTTCGAACGCGGCTCGGATCTCTTGCGGCCCGGCTAGAGCCGGACCATTCCCAAACCGCGCGGGATTCTAACAGCTTGTTGCAAATACCGTTAGATCCGGTTTTGCAGTCCATATAACCATTCGATAGCTTGGCGCGGCGTCATATCGTCGATTTTCAGCTTCGACAGCTCTTCAAGCACGGGGTGCGGCAACGTGGCGAACAGGTCGGCCTGCTGCGGCGCTGGTGCTTTTCCGGGCTTTGGCTTGGGCTGTTCATGCGGCAGGCTGGTGGTTTCCAGACGCTGCAGATGTTCCTTGGCACGACTGATCACTTTGCCTGGAACCCCCGCCAGTTGGGCCACGGCCAAGCCGTAACTCTGACTGGCAGGGCCTGGCAGCACGCGGTGCAGGAACACGATGCGCTCGTTATGCTCCGTGGCGTTGAGGTGAACGTTGGCCACCAGCGGTTCGCTTTCCGGCAGCACCGTCAACTCGAAATAGTGCGTGGCAAACAGCGTGTAGGCGCGCAGTTGGGCGAGACATTCTGCCGCAGCCCAGGCCAGCGAAAGGCCGTCAAACGTGCTGGTGCCGCGGCCGACTTCATCCATCAGCACCAGGCTTTTGTCCGTGGCGTTGTGCAGGATGTTTGCGGTTTCGCTCATCTCGACCATGAACGTGGACCGTCCTCCCGCCAGATCGTCGCTGGAGCCGATACGGGTGAAGATGCGGTCGACCAGCGAAAGCTCGCAACTGGTCGCCGGAACAAAGCTGCCGATGTGGGCCAGCAAGACGATCAGCGCGGTCTGGCGCATGTAGGTGGATTTACCGCCCATGTTAGGACCGGTGATCACCAGCATGCGGGTGTTGTCGTTCAGGTCCAGATCGTTGGCCACGAAGGGCGAGGACAATACTTGCTCGACCACCGGGTGACGGCCTTGCTCGATGCGCATGCAAGGCTCGTCGGTGAAGCGCGGCCGATTCAGATCAAGGTTCAGCGCACGTTCAGCCAGGTTGCTCAGCACGTCCAGTTCGGCGAGCGCAGCAGCGGTGTCCTGCAGCGGTGCCAGATGACCGATCAGGTCTTCAAGCAACCTTTCGTAGAGCATTTTTTCGCGAGCCAGCGCGCGGCTCTTGGCCGACAGCGCCTTGTCCTCGAACTCCTTGAGCTCCGGGGTGATGAAGCGCTCGGCACCCTTGAGCGTCTGGCGACGGATATAGTCGGCAGGCGCCTGTTCGGCCTGCTTGCTCGGCAACTCGATGAAGTAGCCATGCACACGGTTGTAACCGACTTTGAGGTTGGCAAGTCCTGTGCGCGCTTTTTCACGTGCTTCCAGGTCGATCAGGAACTGGCCGGCGTTCTCGCTCAGTGACAGCAGTTCGTCGAGCTCGGCGTCATAGCCGGTTTTCAACACGCCGCCGTCGCGGATCACGGCGGGCGGATTGTCGATAATGGCCCGTTGCAGCAGGTCGGCCAGCTCCGGGTAAGTGCTGGCGGTCCGGGCGAGTTGCTGAATGTGCGGTGCTTCCAGTTCGGCCAGTGCCAATTGCAGCTCCGGCAGCGCACTGAGGGCGTCGCGCAGACGTGCGAGGTCCCGAGGACGCGCGTTACGCAAGCCGATACGCGCGAGAATCCGTTCGATATCGCCAATTTCTTTCAACTGCGGCTGCAGGTTCTCGAAGCGATAACGCTCAAGGAAGCAACCGATTGATTCCTGACGCGCCTGCAGCACCTTCAGGTCGCGCAATGGTCGATTCAGCCAGCGCGTCAGCAGGCGCGTGGCCATGGCGGTCTGGCAGCGGTCCATGACGGATTGCAGGGTGTTGTCGCGGCCGCCGGCCAGATTGGTATCCAGCTCCAGGTTGCGGCGGCTGGCACCGTCCAGAATGACCGTGTCGTCCATGCGTTCGTGACGCAGGCTGCGCAAGTGTGGCAACGCCGTGCGCTGGGTTTCCTTGGCATAACCCAGCAGACAACCCGCAGCGCCGATGGCGAGGGTCAGGGTTTCGCAGCCAAAGCCTTTGAGGTCCTGAGTCGAGAATTGCTGGCACAGACTCTTGTGCGCCGAGTCGCGCTCGAAATCCCAAGGGGCGCGGCGACGCGCGCCACGGCGCTTCTCGGCGGGCAAACCTTGTGGCCAGTCGTCGGGAATCAACAGCTCAACCGGGTTGATACGTTCAAGCTCTGCGAGCAGGTTTTCCCAGCCCTTTATTTCCTGAACGGTGAAGTTACCGCTGGTGATGTCCAGGACGGCAAGCCCGAACAGGCGCTCATCGCCCAGCACCGCAGCAATCAGGTTGTCGCGACGTTCGTCGAGTAACGCCTCGTCACTCACGGTGCCCGGGGTGATGATGCGCACGACCTGGCGTTCGACAGGACCTTTGCTGGTCGCCGGATCGCCGATCTGTTCGCAGATCACAACGGACTCGCCCAGCTTCACCAGCTTGGCCAGATAACCCTCTGCCGCGTGATACGGGATGCCGCACATGGGAATGCTTTGCCCGGCCGACTGCCCCCGGGCGGTCAGCGTGATGTCGAGCAGTTTCGCCGCCTTTTTGGCGTCTTCGTAGAAGATCTCGTAGAAGTCGCCCATGCGATAGAACATCAACTGGTCTGGATGCTGATTTTTCAGCTTCCAATACTGTTGCATCATTGGGGTGTGCGAAGAAAGATCTGAAATAGCTTTATTCATCAATGGCTTACGAATTTTTTTAAAAGGTCGTGGGGCAAAATTGGGGCATCTCGTGGATGAAATCTTTATTTTTGAGAAGCCAGCCACTGCTCAATCGCTAATCGATTTGATACTCTGGCGCCCGGTCAGCCTAACACGAAGCCCTGTGGTGCTTCAGGTCACTACGATGCAGTTGCTATCACTGCCTTGTAACTGATTGAAAATCAAACATAATTCCAAGCCAGCAAGCGCAGAACTCCAAGATTTTTTTCCTAGGCGGCTCGGTGCGCCTCCTAGGAAAGAAATTTTTCGCATCACGCGGGCTCTGATGTCTATAGTCAACGCAGTGATGGGCATGGAAAGCCGTATCAGGAGAAAAAATGTCTGTTCCCAAGACAAAATCGTCGGAAATCACAGAGAAAATCAACCTGCTGTCTCAGCAGGCTGAAGTCTCTCCGTTCGAGGTCAAATCGCTCCAGCGAGATATTGATCGCCTGAAGCAGAGTGATGCGAGCGAGTCCTACATGCTCGGTGGCATGCTGCGGTCAATCCTGAACGACTACCCCGGAAGCAAAGAGCTTCACGAAAAATCTCTCAAGCTTTCGTACTCCTTGGTCGAGATAGTTAATTATGCTGTCTCGATGAAGCGGCTCGGACGGTCGCTTGAAGCGCTGCCGCTCTATTGCAAAGCTGCGGAGATGGATCCTGCAAACCCGGACCACGTTAGCAACGTACTTCAGCTGATGACATTCATTGGTGATTTCGAAAAGTACGATGCCGTCCTGGGGCGTTTTCAGAGAGCGAATCCAGACTTTGATATTACGGAGCTGACGTACGTGAATACGATAGAATCCATCCGGACTCATCTTGACGTCGTAGGTGTTCCTGAGTCCCAGTTCAAAATCGCTGGCGCACTAGTCGAAAAAGCTTTGACTGAGTTTGGCTTCAATTCTCGTCATATGCTTGAGCGGCTCAGTAATTTCGATGGTGTGAGTCATGTGTATGTCGAATTGGCAGTTGACGCCAAAAGTGCCTCTGAGCTTGTTCAAGTCAATGATAGAGTTGTCCAGTTAATTCTTGAGTGTGATGAGTTAACTTGCTGGGATCGACTTGTATACAATGTCGTAAGCTTCCACCCGCCCGTCACTGTAGATGCGGCATGATATAGGGATTTAAGTAATGCCGGTTACTTATAGTGATTTTTGCACGGATGCTCTGGAGCTTCTCCACGCGTTACCAACGACTGAGAGCAGGCTTCGGAACTCGGTATCCCGCGCATACTACGGCGTCTATCATGGTGCGTTGGCATACGCTGATAAGGTCAACGTTCCACCAGTCTCGGACCGTGCTGGTCCTAGTCATGAAAAGCTGCGCGCTTTTTACCAGGATGATATGTCGCTGGATATGGATGTGCGGATGAAACGTAAGCGTGTTGGATATATGTTGAAGGTGCTTGTCGGTAATCGCCGTAAGGCTGATTACGACCTTGGCAAGACTATCACTCATATTGACGCTGACGCTCACTATCAGCGCTGCATGCAATGCGTCCAGGTCGTTCAGGAACTGGAAGCTCTCGTCAAGGCCGCTTAACTTTCTGTCGGGTGAAATAGCGGCTTAGGTCGCTATTGACTTACCGATTGCGGGCTGTGCATATACCGTTCCAAATATGTTTTAGCTCTGCTTCTGATTCATCGTCCATCCATTTTGCGTATACCTCAACCAGCATTGTGAAATCCTTGTGGCCCATTTGCTTCGCAATGAACGCGAGGTTGCCACGAGCGCTCAGGCACCAGCAGGCATAGGTGTGCCTAGTCTGATAAGGACGTCGGTGACGAATGCCCGCCCTGCGCTGTACGTTTCCCCACTTGGTGTTCCATGCCGTCGGCGTGAACCATTCGTTGATGACTTCTTTGCGAGCTTGAGTGCCTGGCGATAAAAGGGGGGTTACCTCGTCGATCCTGCTTTCGTGTCGGTTCAGGAATACCTGCACCTTTAAAGGCTTCAGATCTGCTACGAGCGCAATCAGCTGTCTGCAGGCTTCTAACGCTGGAGGCATCAGCAGAACTGTACGGCTTCTTTCCGTCTTTGGCACTTTGAAGTCGCCATCCGCGGTAATGGCGCGGGTCACCTTGATGGCGCCCGCGTCAAGATCAATATCCTCAACGCCGAGGGCGCATAGTTCCCCTGGGCGAAGCCCGGTGAATACCGCCAGCGTAATCGCAGCGCTGTCCTGGATGTGCAGGCATCCTTTGCTCAGCAATCGATCAAACTCATCCCGTGTAAGCGGGTCAGGATCCTTGGCCGCCATCGCGAATCGGTTGCACGTTGCCGCCAGTCCGGCCCGAGCGTAGCCGTTGTTCTCGCACCAATATAAAAAGCCCGCAAAGGTCGCCAAGTAGTGGTTGGTCGTCGAGGGTGCCCGATCTGTGATTAGTTGAGTGCGCAGTAGTTGTATGTCCTCTGGCAGCAAGATGCTGGCGAATCGATCAGCGCCGACCAGTTCAACGCAAATATCCAGGGCGACCTCATACTTGCTTTCCGTCATCGGGGTTATATCAACTGCCTTCAGCGGCTTGTAGCGTTTGATCAGTTGCTTTAACGACTCGTCCTTGCGCGAGGTTTTGTTTTTGCTATTGACCGAGTCCGGGAAATGCCGAGCGTAATCGAATGTGCCGGTCTTAATCTCATGAAGAATCGCCGCCCTTAATTGGGCGGCGTGCTTGATATTGGCTTTTGTAGAAGGCAGTCCGAGCGACTGGCGATGGCGCTTGCGGCGCCACATGAAAACGATGCGCAGGTAGCCGCCGTGAAGTTCAATGCCTTTGTGTTTTGCAAGCTCAGTTTCTAGGCTGCTTCCTGCGGTGCGCTCTCGGCCCACTTGTCGTACTCCGTCATGTTGATGGTGATGCGCCCGTCGGGCGCCTTGCGCCAAATCCGGCCTTGCGCCCATGTGCCGTTCTTCACCTTGTGGCGAATGGCGTCTTCGCTGTAGCCGGTAAGTTCGGATGCTCGATTAATCAGTACCCAGCGTGGCGTGGTCATGCGGCCTCCAAAAACGCTTCAATCACACGGCGTCCGGCAAGCGGCGGTACTGCGTTGCCTGCCATGTGCATCGTCAGTTTGTGATTGTTAGGCCGCAGGGTGTTCGCCCCAAACGATTGAGCTGCAAGCGCTTCATTGGCGCTAACCATGCGCATTTCATCTCCTCTTACTAGTGCCCAACGATCCCGCGTGGTGATGGTTCCGATTGGCCGGTTGATGTCGCGCCCGGTCAGCCCTGAGCCAGCGCCGTAGTACGGCATGATGAATTGATCACCGAAGCGTTTGCGGGCGTTTCGAACCCGTTCAATCGTGGCAACGGCTCGGCCTGGTCTTACTATTGGCGACCATTTGCCCGCGTTGAAGTCCAAGAAGCTGGCCGCAGGGACATGCTGATATCGATGCAGTTGCAGCATTAATGGCGCTCGGCTGCGGGTCAGAACAAGGAATAGCCGTACCCGGTGTTGCGGTACTCCAAGGTCTGCACAGTCGACGACGTGCGGGGCTACCTGATAGCCCAGCGCTTCGACCGCAGCGACCCAGGCGGGGTAAAGTGCCCACTGGGTGAACTCGGGTACGTTTTCCAGTACACCGCCGTCTGGTCTGTGGAATTCAAGTGCCGACACCACGGCCCATGCGGTTGAGCGTGATGAGTCATGTTGTGGGTTGCCGTTCCCTTTGCCGCGAGCGCGGGAGTGGCCTTGGCAGCACGGGGAGGCCAGCAATAAATCATGGCTCGGCACCAACTCCCAGCGCGCCTGGTGAAGATCTTGACAGACGTGCTGTGTCTGCGGGTGATTGGCCTCGTGCCACTTGACCGCTTCAGGCCAGTGGTTTGCGGCCCACAGGACCTCGACGCCTGCATCGCGGGCGCCAGTGGACCAGCCCCCGAGTCCTGCGAACATATCGACGGCGGTCGTCATGATGCCTCTCCCTTGAAAAGAGGGTCGGCGTAGAAAACCTCTTTCGGTGCATCCGGCCATTCGTCGCGGATAGCCTGGAAGTTGCCGTCATTCCAGCAACGTAGGAACTCCAGTGGCTCTTGTGTGCGGCCATCGCCGAGCATGTAGCTCACCACGGCTGACCAGCATTCGTCGGCGCGTTTAAGTTCGGCGAGTTCGGAGTTGAGTCGGTCTGCCAGGTGCCAGGGTGTCCAGTAGCCGTCATCCATTGGAACTGAGAGAGGCAGCGTTGGGCCGTTCCAGCGTAGCCCGTAACGTGGCAGACCTTGACCACCAGGAGGGAAAGGCGGTCCGCCAGGTATTAGCCACGCCAAGTTGGTCGACAGCGCAAGAGGATGATCAAGTGCGACTTTGAATCCGGCCGCGTTGCGATGTCCGCCGCCACCGTACTGAGTTGCAACCTGCGATACGTCCTCGCCTTCGTCTGTGCTGCGCAGGCTAAATTGACGGGCGTCTGATGTGTCCCAATAGCAAGCTGCGAACGGAGAGCCCTTGGCCAGCAAGCTGCCTGCATCGCTCGCCATCGTTGGCGGTAGGTTTGCGACTGGCACTGTATGACCGCCAATCAACATCTCGCGGCGTGTCGTCTCAACGAGGTGCTTGACGTCTTTCTGATGCTTGCGATCAATCGCGGAGCCCTCCAAGGCCAGCTCGCGAAGGTCAGTCTCGGCCAAATAATCCCAGACCTCAAAGTCATGCGGATAGCTAAAGATAGCGGCGGTGATAGCTTTTGTACCTGGTATTGAAAAGCGCCAGAGGTCGCGGTCTTCGATGTGGTTGATCAGCGCCGGGCGCGGCGCATCGGGAAAGAAGTAGTCCCATGCGATGCCTGCGCCTGAGCGGTTCATGTCGAACAAAGCGTGCAGTCGACCAATATCCTGTGGAGCGTCCAAGTGATTTATGCCAGCAGCAGGCACGGTGTCGAGCTGAGTTTGTGCGGATTTGTGGTGGTCCAGTACCAGCACGGACTCAGCCACTTGGCTCATCATCACAAGGGTTTGAAGCGGATAGGAGAAGTCCACTACGACCACGTCCTTGCCAGTGACGTCCGGTGCGGGTTCGCCGTAGGAGGCCGCGTGGAATTCGACGTCAGAACCCAGCGCCTTGCGCACGACCCAGGCTGCACCGAAGCCATCCGCGCAATTGGCGTGGTAGATACAGATGGTGGAGGTTGGATGAATCCCGGTCATGCTGCATTCTCCTGGTCTGCTGTACCGTTGGAGGCGGTGCCATCTTCGCCTTGGATGCGAATTGCGATCTTGTTCAGTGCGGCGAAGTGTTCAAGTACCCGCGTCCGATACCGCTCCGTGTGCGGGAGGATGCGCCATGTCTCATGGGCGACGTGCAGCGTTTTGGAGATCGCCAGCAGCGTGTCCAGATCGGATTGCTGTAAGGCATTGTGTTCGCTCACTCGCTCGGAGCGGCCTTCGATCCGGCCCGCAGCTCTGCCCTCTGCGAATTGGTAGCGGCGATCTCTTGCAATGGCTTTTGCGCTGATCCGGAACAGGCTGAAAGCCAGCACGGAGGCGAGTGCCAGAGCGATGAAATGGATGGGGTGCATGTGCTGTGCGTCCTATAGTGGGTGCCACCGCCGGTGGTGTCGCCATGGTGAGAGGCCGGCGGTGGGCTTATGACTGGTGGGCTCGTATGTTACTTGGCGAGCTTGAAGGTGCCGTTGTCCACGAAGCCTGCCGCAACTTCCGAAAGGGCATGGCCGATCTGATCGGCAAACACTCCCGCATTAAGTTCGCCGATAAACTCGGCGGTGTTTGTTGCTTTCATGTGCTGTGCCTTCTGTGTAGTTGTGGTGAGAATTCAGGCTGCGTTGCTGCGCTGCATGTCGAGGTAGTTAGCCAAGTCGTGCAAATACACCACTGGTTGCCCTTTGCTCGACCCGCCTAGCCGGGTCACTTTGAGCTGAATGGCCCCTGCGTTGATCTTGCGCAGCAGGTACCTGTCGCTTGCGATGTGCGAGAAATAGCGCTCTCTGACCGCGCCGAGTGTGGGGCAGGGAGTGGCAAACTCGCTGCGCAGTTGGGTTAAGGTTGCGCTCACGCTGCGTGCTCCCCCGGCCCCTCTGCTGAAGGCAGCAACTGCAGCCGGATCAATTCGGCGAGTCCTTTGGGCGACTTGCCTGTCGCGGTCGCAAGCAGCCTCCCGCGTTCGTCCGCGACGACGGCGCCGTAGGGACGCTCCGGACTGTTGGTTGGAGTGACGTAAGCCACCTGGCCCGCCCGCACGACCGCGTCGACCAGGCGAAACACCTCGGCGAGTTCGAGCGTAACGGGCGGCAACCCCTCCAGCATCGCCAGCGCTTCGGTGGTCGCGCCGATCAGCGTCGCCCGACTGATGACGGTGGGGTGGTTCAAGAACATCGGAACCAGCTTCAGGGCGCCGACGGCGTGTGTGATCGCGGTCTGATTCATGCTGCTGCATCCTTGTTGATCTTGGTAACGATGACCCCGAGCTTCTTTGCCAGCCATTCCACGCCCGGTTCTTTCACCATCACGACGGCGTAATGGCGGTAGTTGCCGAGCTTCGGGTTCCAGGTACTGCGGGTGTCCGAATACAGGTAGCCGCGTTCGCGATGATGGCTTGCCAGATCGCCATCCTTGGTCAGGATGTGCAGATCGCGCAGCTTGGCCCGGAAGGCTCGCGGTTTGATGCCCAGCACGGCAGCGGTCTCGTCGAGAGTTCTGTTCATGGCGGGTGCTCAGGCTGCTGACCGGGTGCGACGAGCGTGCAGTGCATGCAGCATTGATTCGACTTGGTGATGCAGGCTTGCCAGATCGCCATCGTTGACCAGCACCAGATCATCCTTGTGAAGCGAAACGCCTGCCTCACTGAGGTGAGGGTTAACTTTCGGTGCGTCAAAGCGCTGGAGATGGACGACCACGCCGCCACGCTTGCGAACAAAGTCCGCCTCATTCTCAAAGCGCAGGTCGCTGATCACGAAGCTTGGTGAGGGCCACGATGCGTTGGCGAGAGCATCAAGGTGCTGCTCGGCCAGGTCGACCCACAGATTCGCGCTGATCATGTGACGGCCCCACTCGGTGCCGAGCAGTTGCATTAGTTGTCGGGGGGAGCGACCCAGCCATGCGATGGGTTCCTCTTTTGCTGCGCCCTCGAAATCCTCTGGCGACAGTTGGAAGATCGCCATTAGTGCGTCGCGGAGCGGATCAGCGAAGGCGTAGCACTCGAAGCCGTGCTCGAGCGCGAGGTGATGCGCCGTGGTGCTCTTGCCCGTACGGGCAGGTCCGGTGAGGCCGATGAGGAGTTGGCTCATGCTGCGTCACCTCCCCACGGCGCCGAGTCCTCTGCCTGATTCAGCTGGGCATGACGTTGCTTCGGGGTGGTGATGATCAGGAGGCCTGTGCGGCGCTGAATGGCTTCAATTGACGCTTTTGAGGTTGCCGCTGCGGGGTGAAGGAACACCCTGCAGCGGTTAGCTTGCTGCGCTGTTTGCATTAGTTTTTACCTTGTGGTGAGAGGTGGACAAGGTAAAAATTAGCAATAGCTAAATAATTATGCAATAGCAATTGCTAAATTATTTGAGGGTCAATCTTTTTCCGGTACCACCCAAGCTAATCGAACGGAGTCATCCTCAAGCTGCGTCATGTGAACGCCGTCCGTTTCCGCAATAGCTTCTAGGATGCTTTCCCAGTCTTCTTGCCGCTCATCTGGAGATTTGCAAATGACTGCTGCACGCGCCTTCTGGGCTGCTGGCGAGTTGATAATTTTCTGTAGGCGCGCACCCAGCATTTGGAGTGAGGTCGGCAGGGGTGGGGACTTTGGTTGTTTTGATGCCATGGGGTTTCCTCCTTGGTTACTGTATGTGCATACAGTATCCGCGATGGGGTTTGCTCGCAACAAAAGAGTACTAATGTACTCCTGCGGTGTGTGAGCATAAAAAAACCCGCACAGAGCGGGTTTATTGGACTCATCAGGATCAAAGTTTTCTGGCGTTCCAGACCATCAGTACGCGTGCGTGGATGTGGATTTTCTCCAGGTCCACACCATCGATCATGATTGCCGGGTATACAGGGTTGTCAGAGATCATCCGTAGCGTTCCTCCAGTCATGCGCTGCAGTCGCTTGATGAACAGGTCTCCATCGAGCGTAAACGCATAGACAGCATCAGTTCGAACCGTCGTTATTCCCTTGTCCACCAGCAGCGCGTCGCCGTCCTTAAACGTAGGATCCATGCTGTCCCCGTCGCCCGTGATGATGGCGAGGTTTTCCAAAGCGGAATATGCCAGCCCTTGAGATTTGAGCCAGTCAGAATGGACTGTCAGATCTCGGATTACTTCGATCTGATGATTTGGGGCATGACCCGGACCCATTGACGCCGCCACGTTGAGATGCGGGATCGTGACGAATCCAAGCGCCTCCATGACCCGTTTTTTGGGGAGGGGATTGACTGACGGAACTGGCGTCAACGCCTGCGCTTCATCTGGTATCTGCGGGCTGACCAGTGAGCCCTTGGGAAGGCCGATCTTCTCTTCAAGGTTCGCCGCTGCCTTCTCGCCGAGCTTCCTGTGCCCATTCAAAAGTTGCGACAAATAGGAAGCATCCAGCCCGTGAAGGTCGGAAAAGTCTTTCTGGCTAAGGTTGCCCATCACCTGCCGCAGAGCGGCTCTTCGCTGTGTGCTGATATCCATTGCGCAATCATCCATGCGCGTTAGCAAACAGTAAATTACGGTTTGCTATTGCGCTGCCAATTAGCAATTGCTAATCTCGCTTCTCAATAGGAGGTGCATATGACTCTGCACGAATATTTAAAGGTTTTTGATAAGGCAGGCCTCGAGGACTTTGCGAGGCGCTGTGACACAACCGTCGGGCAGCTCAGGCAGGTGTCATACAACAACCGGCGCGCCGGTGCCGCACTGGCAGTCAGCATCGATCGAGAATCCAAAGGGTCGGTTACCTGTGATCAGCTAAGGCCAGATATTGACTGGGCTTATCTGAGGCAGTCATTAGCAGCTTAGAACTACCGGGCCGGGGATTCTCTCACCACAAGTATCACCCCGACCCAGACAAGCCAGCGCTTAGCGCTGGAGAACCGCCGACCAAGTCCTCTCACCACAAGAATCGCCTGGTCGGCTCGAACGATGAGCGTGCCGCACAGCACGTTTAGCACAGCACACCGGTCGTGGTCGTAGGATAGGGCGTGCCCGTTTCTATGGCTACACCGTAAAAGGGGATTTTACGGTTATGAGTCGCTCTGATCTTTTGCCGGACACTGGTCCGGTTCTTTCATTGCGCCAAGCGCTTTACCGCGCGGGGCGTGATTACAAGGGTGGTGTGACTGCCCTGGCCTTCGAAATGGTGATCGAGAACGACGCCCTCCAGAAGAAACTCAAACTGGATGAAGAGCGGCGCTGGCTGAATCCTGACGAGCTTGAAGAGGTCATTCGGTTGACAGCTGACCCTCGTCTCCTCGATGCGCTGGTTCGTCCGGCGGGCGCGGTTTGGTACCGCCCTGTACCGGTCGATGCGACAAAGGAAGCGCTGCTCGCCGTAGGCAAACTGCTGGGTGAGACGGGCGAATTCGTTGCCAAAATGCACGACGGCGCAGCAGATAACATCTGGGAGCTGCACGAGGTCATCGACCTTGAAAAGCACGGGGCAGATGTGATTCGCGAAGTGCTGGGCATCATGGCCGGCGCGCGTCAGGCGATGGAGGATCGCCAGAATGGCTGACGTCGCAGATATCGCTAACGATCAAGCCCAGTACTTGCTGGATGTCGCATTGCAGCGTCGGGCAACAGGCCCGGTGCGTGCCAGTGCTGAATTCTGCGAGGTCTGTGACGACCCGATCCCGCTGTTGCGGCAGCAGAAGGTGTTAGGTTGCCAAACCTGCGTCAGCTGCCAGGCGTTGCGGGAGCAGCGGAGATGACCGACCGCTCGAACCCAAGCAGTATCGCAACATGGGCTCGGCGTTACATCGAAACCTTCAACCTGGCTCTGGTATCCATCGAGCCGGGTGAGAAGGCGCCGAAAGGATTTGGCTGGAATAAGCCCGGCGGGTACATCACCGATCCTGACGCGGCTGAGAAATTCTGGACGTCGAACTCGAAGCACAACATGGGCGTCGTGCTGGGGCCAAGTCGTGTCTGCTCGCTGGATGTCGATGACGTCGAGTACACCCGACAGATATTTGCAGACCTGCTCGGCTTGGATCTGGACGCGCTGGCCGAAGTCTATCCGACAGTTGTCGGTAACCCGGCGCGCTTCCGCATTCTATTCGCTGTGCCTGATGGCCTCGACCTCACTCGCCATTCCCTCGCGTGGCCGAATCCGAATGATCCGGACGGCTCGAAGCACAAGTCGCTGATCATGAAAGCGAACACCGCCAAAGATGCCGGGGACACGGCGCGGGAGAAGCTTTACCGCGTCGAAGCACAGCAGTATGCGCGCATCACGGTGTTTGAGCTCCGCGCCGGCCTTGTGCAAGACGTGCTCCCGCCGTCGATCCATCCTGGCACTGGTAAGCCCTACACCTGGCGCACTCCGCCTTCTTCTGACGGTCTGCCGGTCCTGACTGCTGACCTGCTGAATATCTGGAATGGTTGGGACATCTTCAAGCGTGATGCCGAGGCCGCATGCCCTTGGGCGCCGAAGATCGAGCAGCCAAAGTCAAAGCAAAAACCCAAGCCTGTCTCTACTCACGGTAAGCAGCCGTCTGTAATCGACGAGTTCAACCGTTGCCATGATGTCGAAGAGCTGCTGAAAGCGCACGGGTATATCAAGCGCGGCCAGAAATGGTTGTACGCACAGAGCAGTACCGGCTTGCCTGGCATCACGATCACCGACGGCAAGGTGTATTCGCACCATGGCGCTGATCCACTTGCCAACGGCCATCAGAACGATGCGTTCGAGGTTTACTGCCTGCTCGAGCACGGCGGCGATCAGTTGCGGGCCGTGAAAGAAGCGGCACGCATGCTGGGTATGCAGGCTGCTCGCCCGCCGCAGCCAGATCTTCCCCCAGCCCCATCACCCGAAGAGGCCGACCTTGGGCCGTCAGAAGCTGCGGCTCCTGCCAACGACGGGGGGGCGGGGGACGGGTTGACGGTTGACCAGCTGCTGCGGCGTTTTGCTTTGGTGGAAGGCACCACGCAGGTATGGGACATCGATAAGACACGGGTAATGAAGAAGTCTGCGTTCGAGGCCTTGGTCGGAAAGTCTCTCGCGAAGGAGTGGATTGATAATCCCAAAAAGAAGCTGATCGCCGACGACCAGGTGCGCGAGTTCGAGCAGGTTCGCAAGATGGCCGGCAAGAAAGGCGGGGCGCTGGGTATGGCGCCTGTCGAGCGCTATGTTTACATCGACGGAACGAAGGACGTGTGGGATCGCGAGAAGAAACGACGCGTCCCCGAAGGCGCGGTGAAGATGGCTCTGGGCGATGCCTATGCGCTCTGGCTCAACAGTGCTGATCGCCGTGTCGTGGACGTCGACCACATTGTTTTCGACCCGACGATGACCAAGGATCCGGGCGTGTACATCAACACGTTTGAAGGGTTGCCGCTTGAGCCAGTTGATGACGACGAGGCCTGCGCGAATCTGCGGTGGCTCATTTCGTTTCTGTGCAACCACGACGACAGCGCGCATGAGTGGCTGACTCGCTGGCTGGCTTATCCGCTGCAGCACCTGGGCGCGAAGATGGACACGGCGGTGCTGATGCACTCCACCATGGAAGGCTCAGGCAAAAGTCTTTTATTTGCGGACACGTTTGGCGCGCTTTACGGCCAGTATGCCGCAACGGTGGGTCAGACCCAGTTGGAAAGCAACTTCAACGCCTGGCAAAGCCGCAAGCTTTGGGCGGTGTTCGAGGAGGTCGTGAGCCGTGACCAGCGTTACAACCAAGTGGGCAAAATCAAGCACCTGGTGACCGGTAAAACCGTGCGGATGGAATCGAAATTCATCAATGGTTGGGAAGAGTCCAATCACATGAACGCCGTGTTCCTGAGCAACGAGATCCTGCCTTGGCCCATCAGCGAGAGTGACCGTCGAATGTTGGTGATGTGGCCGAATGAAACGCTGCCTGTAGCCCGCCAGAAGGCGATTGGTCTTGAGTTGCAGAACGGCGGCGTGGCGGCACTGTATGGCTGGCTGTTGCGCGTCGACCTTGGCGACTTCGATCAGCGCACTCGGCCTCCAAGCACCTCGGCGCGTGAGCGTCTGGTCGCACTCAGTCGCGCAGGCTGGCAAACATTCCTTCAGCTGTGGAAATACGGCGAACTGGGCGCTGGCCTATGGGGGGTGTGCCTTTCAAGCGACCTGTACGCCCTGTTTATCGAGTGGTGCCATCGCAACAAAGAGCACGCGATGAGTCAGACCAAGTTCTCCCTCTTCTTGAGCTCGGAGGTCGAGAAAACACGATCCATCCCATGGACGGAACGTAACGACCGCAAGTTCGGGGCGTTCTTCTTTCCTGATGATCCAGATGCTTCCCTCGCCCCATCGCTGAAGGCAGCCGATCTGGGCAAGACAGTCGAGGCGTGGCGCGCCAAGGCGAAGCTGGCAGGCTGGAATGTCGAGGCGTGGGACCACGTTAAGGCGGTTGCCGCATGAGTACGTCCAAAAGTGTGTTGGGTGTGCTGACCGTGTGTTGGGCTTCGTTTGGCAACCCCACACATCACGCAGGCCCGAAAACCGGGGTTTCTAGAGGGGTGTGTTGGGTGTGTTGGGTTTACGCGCGCGGGCGCGCATGTGCGCAGAATATTTCACCGCTTTCAGTTGAGAGAATCTTTTCCCATGCGAACCCTGAAAAACCCAACAAACCCAACACACTCAACACAGCATTTATTAATCAATTGATTTGTATGGTTTTTTTGTGTGTTGGGTTTGTGTCGGCTAGCCCGTTTTTTGTGTTGGGTCTGATTGTTTGGGGGATTGGGGCATGATCAAGGAAATCGAGGAGCTGATGATTCATTGGGGTGAGCATCACCGTCGGTACGGCCTAGGCGGTGGGATCGGCAGCCAGATGGGATCGATCATGGAGTGGAAAGGCCTTGCGCCTCGGGGAACGCCTGGTTCGCGGATCATCACAGGCGCTGCGGGGATGGATCACGTCACCAGCGAGGTGGACGCCGCACTTGCTCAGCTTCGCCGCACCAGTGACAAGGGTTGTGCGTTGGCGAGTCTGGCGCAGTATCGGTATCTGGAGCAGATGTCTATACGGGAGCAGATGCGCGCGCTCTGCATCGCCGAAGGTGCGGATCGGACCTATCGGAATTGGGTAACCCGGCTTCATCAGCAGGTGCTATTGATCATGGCGGATCGCAACAGCGCAGCGCGCGGCGCAGGTGGGCAGATGCAGAAACATAGCCATAGCAGGCTGATGGTCGCCAAGCTGGGCAGGGATCACGTATGACCGTTCGTCCGGACACATTGTCGTGTTGTGGTCGTATTGTGGTCGCGTTCTGGTCAGATTTGGTTGTACCGAAAAACGCCTCTTTTCGGTCTTTCCGGAGCAGCGTAAAAAGTCACCACGATATGCGAGAACCGCTTAGGTAGATCGCCCATTGAGCACAGTGCTGTGCAGCTTCACCCGGCCATCCCCAGGCCGTCACCAAACCCCGCTCCGGCGGGGTTTTCTTTTCCCGCCCCTTGGGTGACTGCAATGGAGTACGAGCATGGGCGAGCCAGCGAGCACGACCGCATCAGTGGTGGTGGCCGGCGCTGCCGGTGCCGGATTCGCGGGGTTGATTGCCGGAGTCGATAGTTACGCGGCGGTTGGCGCGCTGGCCGGTGCAATCGTCTTCTTCATGACGACGGAGGAACTGCCGGTGTGGAAGCGCCTGGTGTTCTTCCTAGTGTCGGTGGTTATGGGTTACCTGTTTGCCCCCGCCATGGGGGATTTTGAGCTCTGGGGCGTTCGTCCCTTCAGGTATTCAGGGCCAGCAGCATTCGGTGCAGCGGTACTGGTCGTGACTGTCGCGCTCGCCGCCATCAAGCGGGGAGGCAAACTCACAGATCAGCCCGGAGGTCAGGATGGATAACCTACTGATTCCCGCAGTGCTCACGCAGGCAACATTCTGGCTGTGTCTTGTGCTGTTCATTCGACTGTTTACCTTTCGCCGCAATGGCGCGCGGTTCCGCCGGAGCATGAGTTGCCTCGCGTGGGCAGTGATGACAAGCGCAGGCGCGACGATGGTGTTCATCAGCAAGGGTTTGCTGGTGGTTCCGCCGTATGCCGGACCGCTGGTGTTGATCCTTGCGGTGTTCGTGGGGTCGGTGTGCAAGAGCGCAGGCAATCTCTCAAGCGTTTGGAAGGTCGGATGATGTCGAGTCCTGATCAAACCAGCAGCGCCGCCCGTGGTTATGGCTACCGGTGGCAAAAATCTCGCGATGCATTTCTTCGTGATTATCCGCTGTGTTGCATGTGTTCGACGGACCTTCGCCCTGTTGCGGCAATCATCGTTGACCACATTGTGGCGCCCAGGCTGAAAGACGCCAAGGCGAGTGAAGATCCTGACCGAATCAAATCGGCGTGGAAGTTGTTCTGGAATCAGAGCAACTGGCAGCCGCTCTGCAAGCTTTGCCACGACTCGACCAAGCAGCGCCTTGAGAAGTCCGGGCGCATGGTCGGCTGCACAGAGTCAGGTCGGCCCCTCGATCCCAATCACCATTGGAACCGGAGTCGCACATGAGCAAGGTCGGAAGCATCGCAGTAGAACTGCGCATGGCTTGGTGGTTGAAGTGCTACCTGCGCGGTGTGGTTGTAACGGCGTGGCTGACCGGATGTGAGCCGGATGCAGCGCGGATCGGATGGTGGATGTCGCTCGGTATCAAGGTCACCGTTCGTCAGGCCAAAAAAGACGAAGTCAGCACCGTGTTGGTGCGATAGGAAAACTCGATGGGTAGGGGGGGGTGAAAAAGTTTCCTCCTATCCAACACTAGACCGCCTCTCGCCCTCCGTCCGCAAAATGCGGGAAAAATGGGGAGGGGGGGTATCGAATTTTAGGAGGTTTGACATGGCGGGAAATGGAAATTCCGGGCGTCCAGGCAAGCCCGCATCATTGCACATTCTCCAGGGCAACCGCAGCAAGAAAAACTTCGACGAGCTGATTGAGGAAATCAAGTCACCAGCCGTGCCAGTGGCGGCTCCGCCGATGCCTGACGTGCTCAGCGACGATGCGGTGGCCGAATGGGAACGTTTAGTTCCAGACCTCACGGTGCTGGGGCTGATTTCCACTCTGGACCAGATGGCGCTGGCGACGTATTGCCAGGCTTATGCGGACTGGCTGCGTTATCAGCGGCTGATCGCAAAGCGCAACGCTGACTCCAAAGACGATCTCGGCGGGGATATACAGACCTTCAAAACTGGCGCGCAGCAAATGCACGTCCTGCGGCAGTTGGCGAATGACGCTGAAAAGCGCGCGAACGCCGCTGGTGCGCAGTTCGGGTTTTCGCCCATGGCCCGCCGCAATCTGAAAACGGCCCCGGCGCCACAAGGTGAGCTTTTCCCCAATGAGCAACGAGACGCCGCAGCTCGATACTTCAGTTGACCGGGTAGCGGCCTTCGCCCATGCCGTTCTGGCGGATGAAATCGTTGCCGGGCCGGATATCCGCAACGCTTGCGCCCGGCACTTGCGCGATATTGAGCACGGCCCGGAGCGTGGGTTGATCTGGGTTCAGGAAGCGGCTGATCGTGCGATCGGGTTTTTCGAGGAAGTGCTTTGCCTCAATGGCGGCGAGTATGAGGGGATGCCGTTTTTCCTTGCGCCGTGGCAAGCCTTCGTAGTCGGCAGTCTGTTCGGCTGGATGACAGAAGACGGCTACCGACGCTTTCGCCTGGCGTACATCGAGACGGGCAAGGGGTCCGGGAAAAGCCCGCTGGTGGCCGGCATCGGTCTGTACGGTCTGGCGGCAGACGATGAAAACCGCGCTGAAATTTACGCTGCTGCGACGAAGCACGATCAGGCCATGATCCTGTTTCGGGATGCGGTGAGCATGGTGAATATGTCGCCTCACATGGCGAGCCGCGTCGTGCAGTCGGGTCGGAACGAGAAGGTCTGGAACCTTTACTACCCGAACACGAAGTCGTTCTTCAAACCGATCAGCGCGGACGAAGGGCAGTCCGGCCCCCGGCCTCACATCGGCCTGCTGGATGAGCTCCACGAACACAAGAACGCGACCACCGTAAACATGATGCGCGCGGGCACGAAGAACCGGCGCAAGGCGATGGTGGTCATGATCACCAACAGCGGTTCGGACAAGAAGACGGTGTGCGGTCAGTACCACGAGCTGGGCGTTCGTATCTGCTCGGGTCAGGAACACGACGACAGTTTTTTTGCCTTCATCTGCTCGTTGGACGAAGGCGACGATCCGCTCAAGGATGAGCGTTGCTGGCCCAAGGTGAACCCATCGTTGGACTTCATCGCCGAAGGGCAAACAGACGGCATTCCTGGCCGCAAATACCTGCGTGAGCAGGTGCAGTCGGCACGTGGCCTGCCGGCGCAAGAATCGGTGATCCGGCGCCTGAACTTTTGTCAGTGGACGCAGGCGGAATCGCCGTGGATCTCGTGGGAGGTATGGAGCCAGGCAGAGGAAAAGGTTCGGATGCGCCTGCTCCGGGATCGGCCATGCGTTGCGGGCCTCGACTTGTCCAGCACCACCGACCTGACCTCGTTCGTGCTGTTGTTTTATCCCACAGCGGCGGACCCGCACTGGCGTCTGCTGCCGTATTTCTGGATCCCGGACCACGACCTCGCTGAGCGTGAAAAGCGCGACAAGGTGCCGTATGCGCTGTGGATCAAAAACGGCGATCTGGAAACCACGCCCGGGCGTGCGATCAGCAAGCTGCATGTGCTGCGCCGGTTGCAAACGATCTGCGCGTACTTCGACGTGCGCAAGATCGGATACGACCGTTGGCGGATCGAAGATCTCAAGCAACTGATGATCGAGCATGACTTTGAGTTGCCGGAGATGGTGCCGTTCGGTCAAGGCTTCAAGGAAATGGGGCCGGCCGTAGACGAGTTCGAGCGGCGGTTGCTGGGCCTTGCGCCGCAAGAAGATCACCCGGATCAAGGTGAGTTCACTGACCTGAGTCCTGATGATTTCGAGGTGGTCAGCGAGATTCCCGACATCGAAACGTTGCGTCATGACGGAAACCCGGTGATGACCTGGTGCGCTGGCAACGCGGTGATCGTCTGCGATCCGGCCAACAACCGCAAAGCCGACAAGGCCAAGGCCACCGGACGCATTGACGGCATCGTCGCTGCGCTGATGGCGACGGGCATCAGCGGAACGGCCATTGAAGGCAGCGGCAAATCAATCTACGACGAAGGTGCAGGCATATGAAATCTCTCGAACTGGTGGCCTGGGTCGCTGGCCTGCTGGGCTTCGGCCTGCTGGTGGCCGGAGTGGCAATGCTCAACGTGCCGGTGGCGTTCATCGTCGCGGGTGTCGGCCTTTTGCTGTGGGCCTATGTGGCGGACAAAGCGGCAGCCGCTCCGGCACCCATGCATGACGGGGGTGGCTGATGTTCTTCAGCAAGCAACGCGGATCGGCGCAGAGCGTCGTATCCAGTCCGGACGGAAACGTTTGGAAAGGCTTGATCGGGTCCGGGCGCAGCAGCTCGGGCGCTAGGGTTACGCCGGAGTCGGCGCTTGCCGTACCGATCATTCAGAACTGCGTCACGCTGCTGGCTGAGAGCATCGCGCAGTTGCCGCTTGAGCTGTACCGGCGCACCGGCAACGGCCAGCGGGATTCAGCAATCAACCACCCGCTGTACGACGTTCTGCGTTACCAGCCCAACGCTTTTCAGACGCCTTACGAGCATCGCGAAGGCAGTCAGATGGCAGCGGGGCTGCGCGGCAACAGCTACAGCTACATCGACCGACGTGACGACGGCAATGTCGTCGCGCTCTGGCCGATCCACAATGACAAGGTGATCGTGTGTAAGGGCAGCGACATGCTGCCGTATTACCAGGTCGGCACCTTGCAGGATCGGTTGCCGATGCGTCTGATACATCATGTGCGTTGGCAGTCCCACAATTTTTATGAGGGGCTGTCACCGATCCTGCTGCATGCCGAAGCCGTTGGCCTTGCCCAGGCGGTCAGGCAGTACACCGGTAAGTCGTTTGCCAATGGTGTGACGGTATCGGGTGTGATCGAGCGTCCGCGCGAGTCACCGGCGATCAAGGATCAGGGGTCGATTGATCGCGTTCTGGACCAGTGGGGCAACAAGTTCGGCGGCATGGATAACGCCAAGAAGGTCGCCATGCTGCAGGAGGGCATGACCTTCAAACCGGTCTCGATGACTAACGTCGACGCAGAAATCGTCGACATCCTCAAGCTGTCGGGTGTCGACTGCGCGCGGATCTACAAAATCCCGCTGCCGATGGTCAACGACCTCGATAAGGCCAACTACAACACCATCGAACAACTGCTGATTCAGTTCGTCGTGTTCGGCCTGCTGCCGTGGGTCAAACGGCATGAACAGTCGATGATGCGCGACTTCCTGCTGCCGCAGGATCGTCGTGATTACTTCATCGAATTCAATATGGCGGGCCTGCTGCGCGGCGACCAGAAAAGCCGGTATGAGTCCTACGCCATTGGCCGGCAGTGGGGGTGGCTATCGGTCAACGACATCCGCCGCTTGGAGAACATGCCGCCGGTAGAAGGCGGCGATGTTTATCTACAGCCGCTGAACATGGTTGGCGCAGGGAAGGGACAGCCTGATCTCAATGATCCAAAGGTGCGGGCGCAGCTGGAGCTGCAACAGCGCGATATCGAAAGGATGCTTGCACAATGAAACATCACCTCCGGGCATCCGGACTGCTCTTCAACCAACCGTTGCTGCTGACGCCTGACATGCTCGATCTGGGCGTGCGCTGGGCTAACCAGGCAATGAACCTCAACATCATCAATCTGGCGCCTGCCGGTGCGGCGAACCTCGGGTTCTATGACGACGAGTCAGAGGATCGGGCCAACATGCAGGCCGAACGGGAGCGCGCTGCACTTGAATCAACGGGCGTGCAAGTACTGCCCGTTCACGGCTTTCTGGTTAGCCGCGGTGCTCACGTCAACGTCTGCGAAACCATGACCAGCTACGAGGGCTTGCGGCAGCAGCTGCGTCAGGCGGTTACTGATCCTATGGTCGAGCGCATCGTGCTGGATATCGATACGCCGGGTGGTTCCGCCGTAGGCGCATTCGAACTGGCGGCAGACATCCGGGCCATGGCCCAGATCAAGCCCATCACCGGCATCGTCAACTTCATGGCCTACAGCGGCGGCTATCTCATCGGGGCGGCCTGCACTGAGCTGGTAGTCAGCCAGACCAGTGGCGTCGGTTCGGTCGGCGTAATTGCCAGCCACATGGAGCGCTCCAGGCAGCTTGAAACTTCGGGGGTGAAGGTCACGACGGTGTACGCCGGAGCCCACAAGAACGACCTTAATCCGAACGAGCCGCTAACGGATCAGTCGATTCGCGTCTTGAACGACTTGGTGCAAGAGAGCTACCAGCTGTTTACCAGTGCCGTCGCTGACTATCGCGGCATGAGCGTCGAGGCAGTGCGGGCGACCGAGGCCGGTCTGTATCGAGGCCAGTCCGGTATCAACGTTGGCTTTGCCGATCGCCTGCAAAGCCCGCAAGACGCTGTGGACGATCTGTCTCGCGCCGTGGCGCAGAGCCGGATGCAGCGGCAGGGAAGCCGGATTGGCCTTCGGGCGTCGGCCATGAACATTCAAGCAAGACTCTGACCGCGTTCGCGGCAGTTACCAACAACCCGCTTCGGCGGGTTTTTTTATGCCCAGGAGGCAACATGTCCCTTGTAACTCAATTGCGAAGCGAACGCGCCACGCTGAACGCCTCGATTCAGGCGCTGGCGAAGATCGAAACGGATGGCGGCGCGCTTACTGCCGAGCAGCTCACGCAGTTCGCTCAACTGGAAGCTCAGTTCACCGCGCTGACTGAAAAGATGGCTCGGGCAGAGACTGCCGAGCGCCTGGCAGCAGCATCGGCCAAGCCCTTGAACGAAGACCCTCAAAACATCAACAACCCGACGGGGCACATTTCCGGCCCGTTCAGCCAGACCACGCAGCCCGGCGTTGCCATGGCCCAGATGGTACGCCTGCTGGTTCAGGCTCAAGGCAACCAGCACGCTGCCGCCGAGATGGCCAAAACCGGCGGTTACGGTGCCGATGTTCATATGGCCCTGTCCACCGTGACACCCGCTTCTGGCGGCGTGCTGGTACCGGAGAATTTCAGTACCAGCGTGATCGAGTCCCTGCGACCCAAGTCCGTGGTCCGTAAGCGTGGCGCCGTGAGCCTGCCGTTGAACAACGGCAACCTGACCATGCCGCGTATCCTCGGCAATACGCAGGTGTCGTACATCGGCTCCGATACCGATGCGCCGGTTACCGACATGCAGTTCGGTGACTTGAAGCTCTCCTCGAAAAAGGCCGCTGCGCTGGTGCCGATCTCCAATGACCTGCTGGCGTATTCGGGTGTTAACCCGCGTATCGACAGTCAGGTCAGCAGCGACCTGGCGACCAGCATGGGCTTGTCCGAGGACTTGCACTTCATTCGCAGCGCAGGTAGCGCGATTCTGCCCAAGGGTCTGCGTTACTGGGCGCCTGCCTTCAACGTGGTGGTGGCGCCTGCGAGTACCGATCTGCAGGTTATCGAGATGTACCTGTCCGGGATCATGCTGAGACTGGAAGCCGCGAACGTTGATCTGGCCGGGTGCGGCTGGTTGATGGCGCCTCGCACCATCCGGTTCCTCGGTGCGCTGCGCGACGGTAACGGCAACAAGGCGTATCCGGAGATTGATCAGGGTCAGCTCAAGGGCTACCCGGTTTCCCTCACCACTCAGATCCCGGTCAACCTGGGCGCGAACGGCAACGAGTCGGAAATCTACTTCGTCAATTTTGCGGACTGCTACATCGGCGAGGACACCACCCTCGCGGTCGCGATCAGTACCGAGGCGTCCTACAAGGACACCAACGGCGAAACCGTCAGCGCCTTCCAGCGCGATCAGACACTGATTCGTGTGATCAGCAAGCACGACTTCGGCCCGCGTCACCCTGAGTCGGTCGCCGTCGGTATCGGCATCACGTGGGGCAAAGACATGTAAAGCCCCGTCGGCCCTGCCGCTTTGGTAGGGCCTTCATCAATGTTTGTACCGAGGTACTGATCATGAGCAAAAAAACAATCGTGCGATTCACCAAGGCCTGGCGCAGCTATTTCGTCGGCGATGTGGCCGGGTTCGACAAGGACACCGCCGAGGCATTGATCGGCGGTGGCGTGGCAACCTCCTACAGCAGCATGGACGCTGCTGCTGCGCAGGCCATCAAGGAACCACAGGGCGCTTCTCAGCCGAAGGCCGGCAAGGATAAGCAGGCCAGCAAGCGCGGAGGGTCGGCCAAGCCGGACTCTGTGACGCCATCTGGCAGCTCCCTGCTGCCCGAGCCATCGTCGACAGCGGCGACCGGTACCGGTTCTGGATCTGATGCTGATCAGGACGATACTGAAAACAGCCCGGCCGGCGCTGGCTCTTTCTCCGAAACCACTGCTGATGAAAACGGCGGCGCTGGCGATACCGATCCTGACGACGAGAAACCCTGACTATGGCCCGGCGCATCGCTTACATCGGTGAGCCGGTGCTGTCACTGGCGCAGGTGGCCTATCAGTGCCGCCTCGATCCAGAGGACACGGTGCCGGAGCTGATCGAGGGACTGATCATTCCCGGCGTCACCGCGCAGGCCGAAGAACGTACAGGTGCTGGCATCCAGCTTGCCGAATACGAGGAAGAGTGGCCCGCGCACTACGGCTCGGGTCATGCCCTTGACGTCGGCCAGGCCAACGCCGTGGTATCGATCAGCCAGATTCAGGGCGACGGTTCAGCTGTCGAGCTGACGGTTGCGCACAATCTGCGCAATCGGGGCCGGGAAAGCTTCTTGTATTTCCCGGACGGTCGACCAGATGGCGATCTGCTGATCCGTTATCAGGCGGGTACCGACCTCAACATTTACCCCTCGGTGCGCACCTGGTTGCTGATGCAGGCAGCCACTGCGCATGAAAACCGGGAGACGTTGGTGGTCGGCACCATTCTGGCCGAGTTGCCTTCGTCAATGCTCGACACTCTATTGGCCCCGATCACTGTTCCGCCGAGGTTCTGATATGCGAGTAGGTCCACTGGATCGTCGTTGTTCATTGCTGAAATCGGACAGAGAGAAGCGGCCAGGCGGCGGTGCGTCTGAAACCTGGACTGAAGTGGGCAAGGCTTGGGCCGAGATCACCATTCCTACCGGTCGGATCGCTGCTGTCGCCGACCAGATGACTGCGGTGGTCACTGCTGAGATCCGGGTCCGCTACCGCAAATCCATTGTGGCTGGGATGCGTGTTTCCTGCGCCAGTGATACCTACCTGATCGAGGCCGCGTTGCCGGACGCCGGGCGGGTCATGCTCAGATTGCTCTGTTCCAACGTTGTAAACCCGTAAGGAGAACACACCGCTATGAAACTACGTGCATTGGGCAATCTCTCAGGCCCAGATCTGAACGCCGAACAGGGGACGGAGTTCTCCGTTACAGCCGACAAGGCTCAAGAGCTGATTGACCGTAAGATCGCCGAGCAGGTTGAAGAAAAACCCTCGGCGAAGCGCAAGCCCGCTGAAGGTGAATAGTCGTGGCCCGTCGTTCACGGCTTTCGGGTGACTTCAAGTTGCGTCGGACGCTGCGCAACATTCACCAGAACATCGACAATGAGCTGCGCCCAGCGATGCAGAAAGCGGCCGATAAGGTGCTGGGGACGATGCAGCAGCTGATTCCCAAGGATACGGGGGAGGGTGCTGCCGCTTTGACGGCCTTTGTCTCCAAAAGCGGTCTGGACGCACAGATCGGCCTGCGAGGACGTAAGGCGAACAAGCGTTACTTCTACCTGCGGTTCATCGAGTACGGCACCAAGGCGTATACCGAAGGCAAGCGATCAGGCGGGCGGAACAAACGGGCAACAAACAAATCCGACGGATCGAATTTTTTCGGCAAATACCCGGACATTCCGGCCCGACCCGCGCACCCGTGGTTACGGCCTGCGTATGACGTTAACCGGGAAATCATCTTGGCAGACATTCGCGCAGCCGTGAGCAATACGCTCAGGCGCGCAAGCGAAGGGGTTACCGATGGCTGATCCCTCATTCGCTCTGCAGGTAGCGCTGTTCGCCAGGTTGGAATCGGAGCTTTCATGTCCGGTGTTCGACGGGGCACCCATGAATGAAGCCAAGCCGTACGTATCGATCGATTCTGAAATTTCCACCAACGCGGATACGTTAAGCAAGCGCCGCGATCTACGGTTCTTTTACCTGTCGGTGTGGAGCGATTTTAGGGGGCAGGAAGAGATCAAGCGCCTGATGTCTGAAATCGACACTGCCTTGCATGAGCGGCCATTGCCGCTTGATACCGGTCGCGTGATCTCAATCCGTGTCGATCGCAAACAGGCTCAGCGAGAGCCTGACGGTGAAACGTACCAAGGCAGCGTCACGCTGCGCATTCTCACCGAACACTAAGCCCACTACTCACGCCGCGCTGCGGCTTTTCACCTGTCCCAGGAGGACTACCTATGACTATTAACACGGGTGCCAGCACGCGAATCCACATCGGTCCGCGCCTGACCGCTGACCTTCCCAAGGATCGCACGGCGGCACTGACTCAGCTCAAAGGACTGACCTACGTCGAGATTGGCGAGGTTGAAAGCATTGGTGACTACGGCGACACGATCAATGATGTGACCTTCTCGTCACTGGCTTCTGGCCGTGCCCGGCATCTTAAGGGCCTTGCTGACGCGGGCACCTGCGAACTCAGCATTGGCTTCGATGCGGGCGATGCGGGCCAGTTGGCTGTCGTTGCAGCTTTCATGGATCGGTCCCGCTTCGATTATCCAATCAAAGTGGTGTACGTCGACGGTCAAACGGACTACTTCGCCGCGAAAGTGATGAGCAACAAGAAGACCGGCATCACCGTCGAGGGTGTCTTGAAGCGCACCGTTTCACTGGGGATCAACTCAGAAATCTACGAATCGCCTGCCGCTTAATTCCCTGAACAAGTTCGGCGCCCTGGCACACAGGGCGTTCTCATTTTCCACATTCCGAGATTAATCATGTCCAAAACCAACCACGGCACCACCGAGATCACCGCTGGCTCTGTCACCTACACGTTGAAGCCTTCCCTGCGCGCAGTGCGTGCGATCGAGGGGCGTTTTGGCGGATTGCTGCCCGCCCTGCAGGTCATTGGTTCGGCCAACCTGGGTGGCATTGCATTCGTCATCGCCGCAGGCTCCGGGATCGATACCACGAAGCGCAAGGAGCTTGAAGCGGTCGAAGAGGCTGTTTTCGAGGGCGGCGTTGACGAAGTCGGCTCGCAGGTAGTGCCTTTCGTGCGTGCGCTGCTCAATCCTGGCGGCAAATCCAAGGAAGAACTTGAGCAAGAGGCCGGCGTGGGAAACGAATAGTCCGCGAAGGCAACGGCAGCTACGTGGACGAGTTATTCAAAATCGCTACCGGTTGGCTGGGTTGGTCTCCATCGGAGACTTGGAGTGCGCCGGTCATCGAAATCCTGATGGCGTGGGATTCCAAGCGTCAATTCCTGATCGATACGAATCCCTTCGGGAAACCGCCCGAGAAGCCTGTGGCCGCCAACGTTGCCAAGGAGGTGAGGATGGGATTCCGCGTCGCGGCCATGAGTCGCAAGACCGCCACGTAAGCGCTATTACATGCACCCGCCTCGGCGGGTTTTTTACGCCTGGAGGATAGGAAATGGCTGATGCCGACGTTCAGGGGATGTTGGTCAGAATTGAGGCCACCACCGCTCAACTGCGCCAGGAAATTGCACGCGGCGAAGCGTCGGTAGCTCAGGCCGCAAACAAGATCGACTCCAGTTTGGGGCAGGTCGATAAGGCCTTTGACCGCACAGAGGCCAATGCCAGTGTTTTGCAGAAAGCGGTCAGCACGGCTTTTACCGGACTCGGTATCGCCGCAGCGGCTTCTGTTGCCGGTCTGGTCGCCATCACCGCCAAGACCACTGAGTACGCTCAGGAGGTCAAGAACTTAGCTGCGCTTTCGAACACCTCTGTATCAGACTTTCAGCGCTTGGCTGCCGGTGCCAAGACTGTAGGTATCGAACAGGAAAAGCTGTCTGACATCCTCAAGGACACTAATGACCGTGTGGGTGAATTCATCCAGCGTGGCGGCGGAGAGATGGCCGATTTCTTTAAGGAGATCGCGCCGCGAGTAGGGGTGACCGCGCAGCAGTTTGCGAACCTCTCAGGCCCGCAGGCACTGCAGCTCTACTACAACACGCTTGAAAAGGCCGGCCTGAGCCAGCAGCAAATGACCACCTATATGGAAGCCATGGCCGATGAGGCGACCGGGCTGATTCCTCTGCTGAAAAACAATGGTGAAGGCTTCAAGCAGTTTGGTGATCAGGCGGAAAAAACCGGACGGATTCTCAGCGACTTCCAAGTTGATCGTCTGGTGCAGGCAAACGTCGCCATCAAGAATTTGGAAGGATCCTTCGACGGGGCGACGCGCCAGTTGGTTGTGGGATTGCTGCCCAGCATCGAAAGCATCACCCATCGTCTGACCGACATGGCTGATAACGGTGCGCTTGAAACCATCGGTTCCGCTGTGGGCTTTCTGGTGGAGCATTTCAACGTGCTCGCGGTGGTAATGGGCGGAAAGGTTGCTGCCTCATTTGCCGGATATCTGGCTGGCCTCGCCAGCAGCACTGTGGCGAGCATGTCGGCCAGGACGGCAAACATCGCACAGGCCGCCAGCGCAGTTGAAGTTTCGTTGGCTAACCAGCAGGCGGCACAGACTGCGGTCATTCGGGCGGAAAAAGAAGCTGTGGCCGCGCGCGGCACCGCTGTTCAAACCCAGCTGTCGCTGCAACTGGCCGAAGCGAGGATGGCTGAACGCGCGGCAACCGCACAGGTCGCCGTTGCACAGGCTGGGCTGAAGGCCGCTTCGGGAGGCGTGCTGGCCCTGCTGGGCGGTCCAGCCGGCCTCGCAGCGCTGGCTGTCGGTGCCGGCATTGCTTTTCTCACCATGGGTGGCAATGCCAAAGACGCGGGAGCCAGCCTTGAGGACCTCAAGCGACCGATTGCAGAGCTGCGCAAAGAATTTCAGGCGCTGACCAAGGACCAGCAGCAGGCCAGCATCGTTACCGCAGTGCGTCAGCAGGAGCAAGCTGCATCCGAAGCAGGGGATGCTTTCACTGACTTCCTGCGAACGACCCGCCAGGTGCTGGGCAGCACGGTGGGCACGCGGATTGCCGGCGAATTTGAAACAGCGCGCAATTCTGGCAAAGGCTTCTCGGACACGCTCGACGATATTCAGAAACGGTTCCATGTTCCCGAGGAGGGAATGCGGACGCTGCGCGAAGCTGCTGGTCAGGTCAGCACGCTTGACGTCAAAACAGGTCAGCTGTCGGATCGTGTGTCGGCCTACCGGCAGGAGATGAGCGGGACGGTAAAGCCCACTCAGGATAAAACTGAAGCGGACCGCGTTGCCAACGAGGCAGCAAACAAATACCTCGGCACGCTGGATCAGCAGCTCACGAAGCTCAAGGACAAAACGGCTGTTGAGCAAGCCAACACCTTTATCACCGAGAACAAAATCCCGGCTGAAAGCTTGCTCGCTGCCAAGATTCTGGAGCGTGCCAAAGCGATCGATGCGCAAAAGGACGCTGATAAGGCGGCGACTGAAGCCACCAATGCTGCAACCGCTGCAACAAAAAAAGCAGCCTCTGAAGATGAGAGCCGCCGCAAGGCGCTCGCGGACCTCAAGGCGCAGGCCGACATCGCCATCAGCTCGGCTACAGGATTGGCCGCTGCGTACCTTTCGGGGGCTGACAAGACGCGCGAGTTCGCCGAACAGCAGAAGGTCGAAGAGGCGCTGCTTAAAACCGGGGCTAGTGCTCGCGACGAGGTGGTGTCGAAGATCAAGGCGCAAATGGACGCGCAAGATCGCCTTGCAGTCAGTAAGGCCGCGTACGACCTGGGCACGGAGACGGCGAATTTGCTCGCCCAGGCGCAGGCCACGTTGCGAGGCACCGCAGCACTTGAGCAGTACAACGTTCAGAAGGCTATGCAGGTCGCGCTCGCGGGTAAGAATATTGAGATTGGCAGCCAGGAATATCAGCAATTGCTGGCAGCAACCAAAGCTCAGCAGGACGCAATAAAAGTCGCTCAGCAGGCGTCGGATGCTGGCAGCATCATTGACCGTCTGTATCCCTCAAGCAAATTACTGCGCGAATACACGGAAGAGCAGGCGGCGCTTTCTAAAGCAATGGAGCTTTACCCGGAGCGCGCGGATGCATACCGCGATGCGTTGCAAAGGCTGGGTCAGGAGTACCAACAAAACCAGCAGTCGGCCACCGCGTGGGGCAAGTTTACGGAAGGCGCCGTTGACCGTATTGATGAAGCCTTTGCGGACATGTGGAAGTCGATTCTGAGCAAGTCCGGGAGCTTCATGGACACGCTCAAAGACAGCTTCCGTCAGTTCCTTGCTGAAATGCTGCATATGGCGATCACCAAGCCAATCATCGTGCAGTTTGCGAGTGCGCTCGGGATCGGCGGTGCCGCTGCTCAGTCTTCTGGATTCTTTGGCGATATTGGCTCCGGCAGCGGTGGGGGGATTACCTCTCTGCTGAACAACGCCGGCTCTGTCATCTCGGTTGCTGGCAGCAAATTCGGCCAGGCTGTTATGGCAGGCTGGAACGGCAGCAACGGTATCTTGGGCGGTATCCAAGGTGCGTTTAGCAACGGAGCCAGCTACATCAGTTCCGCTATTACCGGCGCGTTCACTGCTGGGTCTGCAACGGCCAGCAGTGCTGCAGCAAGCTTGGCCGCTGGCTCAACTCAGGCCGGGTACACCGGCGCAGCGATGCAAAGCTGGGTCGGCGCGGCTAACGCTTCGTCCACCCTGGCATCTCTCAGCAGTGCAGTCAGCTACATCGGCGCGGCCTACTCGGTTATCAGTTCGTTCCAGAACTACGGTATTAAGGGCGGTGCGACTACCGCTGGTTTCGCAACAGGCGGCGCTATCGTGGGCTCCTTTGTCGGCCCTTTGGGCGCCGCTGCAGGTGCTGCAATCGGTGCGGCTATCGGATCGTTCGTATCCGGCAAACTTTTCGGCAGCGGCGAGAAATACGCAGATCTCAGCACATCGGGGCAGGGCACGTACTCGAACGGTGTGTACCGGTCGGGCGGTATCGTCCAAGGCTGGCAGACGAAGGCACCGAAATACGGCAGCAGCGTCGATGCACAGATGGATGCGACGGTAGCCAAGTTCAGCAGCACGCTGGGCATGATTTACGACGTGCTGGGCAACGGCGCGGACGTCTATGCCTACGACATGATGCAGGTGCGCAAAACCTCAGGTAAGTATTCGACTACGTTCGGCGCGACGCTTGATGACGGTACAGGTGTCGGGCTGGACATTCATCAGCAGTTCAACGCCGCTGACGCCGCCGAGGCGTTACAACACAACTACGACGACGTCATGGGCACCTTCCTCGCGAAGGCTATCGTCAGTTCGAAGTCGTTGCCGGATTACTTCAAAGCTCAGTTCACCGACTTCGCTGGCAGTTGGGACACGACAGCCGATGAGGTGATCAAGGCGATCGAGGGCGTGTTCACTCGCTTCAACGGGGTGAACGATGCGTTGTCGCTGATCAACGTTAACGGTCTGAAACTCGACAACACGGGGCTGATGGCTTCTGACGCGATCCTCGATATGGTCGGCGCGATGTCCAACCTTGACACGGCGACTGCCTCGGCCAAGGACAAGGTCGACGCACTGAACAAAGCAGTGGGCACCTATTACCAGGCGTTCTTCACTGCCGATGAGCAGTTTGCCGATCTGACCAAAAGCCTCAAAGACGCATTCGCCGGTTTCGGCCTGCAGCTGCCCGACACGCGCTCTGCGTATCGGGACATGGTCGAAGACATCGACGTCACGACGGCCGCCGGCCAAGCGATGTTTGCCACGCTGGTAGGTCTGGCCCAGAACGCCGACTCGTACTACTCGACGCTCGATCAGAAAGCCAAAGCCGCTCAGCAAGCGGCTGAGGAAGCGGCTCAGGCCGCGAGCCAGGCATCCGCAGATGCGGCGCAGGCAGCCGCAGACGCCGCGAAGAAGATTGCCGATGCGCTGATGAAAGGGGCATCAGACGGGTACAGCGCGTTGCAACGTGCAATCAGCTCCCAGCAGAAAGCGACAACCGACGCGTACAACGCTCGCACCGCCTCGCTGAACGACATGCTCAGCACGGTGAACACCAACATCACCGATTTGACCGGCGTCAGCAATGACCTCGGCACGGCGCTGAAAGCGTTGCGCGGCAACTCGGACGATGCGGTAAAGATGCTGCGCAGCCAGGCTCAGGCCACGTTGCGTTCGGCTTTGGCGATTGCCCAGGCCGGAGGCTCGTTGGCTGGTTTCAGCGGCTTGAGCGATGCACTGGATACTGTCAGCAGCAACAGCACCGACCTGTATTCGTCGCTTGAGGACTTCAATCGCGATCAGGGCCGCACCGCGAACGTTGTCAGCCAGTTGGAAGCGCTCAACGGCAAACAACTGACGAATGCCGAGAAGTCAGCGAAGGCGTTGCAGGATCAGCTTGACCAAGCGAAGAAAGCCTATGACGCCCAGATGGCCCAGTACGAAACACAGCTGGCCATCGGGCAGGCCCAGATCGACGCGCTCAACGGCGTTGATACCTCCGTGCTTTCAGTAGCGGATGCGGTGAACCGGATGAACGCGGCGGTAGTGGCAGCTTTGGCGACGTTGCCTTCAACCGGTACCGGCAGCGCATCCGGCAACACCTGGGAAAACAATGCCAGCTTGGTCCACACCGCTTATCAGACGGCCTTTGGTCGCGATGCAGATGAGGGCGGTCTGAGGTTCTGGACCGATGCCTTACAGAACGGAACCCTCACCTATGACCGGTTACTGGCCGACCTGATCAAGGCCGGCAGGAAGAACGGGGAATCGATCAAGATTCCGGGTTACGCCTCCGGAGGTGACTTTGGCGGCGGTCTCCGCCTCGTCGGTGAGAACGGTCCTGAACTGGAGGTGACAGGTCCGAGCCGCATCTATAGCGCTTCTCAGACTGCCGCGATGTTGCAGGGTAGGGGCGATAACGGCGCTGTCCTGGCGGAGCTGCGCGCGCTGCGTTTGGAACTGGAAAGTATCAAGGCCAACACTCAATCCAGCGCTGTCAGTGCAAGCAAGCTCGGAAGAGTCGTGGACCGGGTAACAGACGGCGGCAACGCCATGCTCACGAAGGAACTCGCATGAAGGTCATCAAGCCACACGTCATCACTGACCTGATGATGCTCAGTACATCGGTTGCGGAGAATGACTATCCGGCTTGGGCGTCTGGGGTCACCTATGCAATTGGTGCCAGGGTGATAAGAACCAAGGTCCACAGGGTATATGAGCGGTTGGTTGCAGGGGCGGGAACCGTTGCTCCAGAAGTCGATACCAGCAGCCCGCCAGTCTGGATGGACGTTGGGCCTACCAATCGATGGGCGCCGTTCGACGATGTCGTTGGGACGCTGGCAACTGGCACGTCGCCTCTCAGCTACGTGCTCAGCGTTGGCTTTACCGACAGTTTGGCCCTGTTTGAAATGAGGGGCCGGTATGTTGACTTGGTGATGAAGGACGGTTCGGGAGGCGCCGTCGTCTATCAAAAGAGGATCGATCTCGAGGTAACAGACATCGAGACGGTGTTTGATTGGTTCTTCGGCGACCTCGACTTACGCAGCGATATCGTCGTGACGGATCTGCCTGGTCAATACGCCAGCGCGGAACTGTCCATTACGGTCACATCAACAAGCGGCCCGGCCTCGATTGGAGTCATCAAGCCAGGCCTGATCAGCGATCTAGGAGAAACCCAATACGGCGCCCGGGTCGGGATTGACGACTACAGCCGAAAAGAACGTGATGCCTTTGGCAACACCGTGATCACTCAGCGAGCCTACAGCAAGCGGGGCAGCTTCACGATGATGACCACCCTCGGCACCTTCAATCGCATTTACCGGACGCTGGCGGCGCTTCGGGCAACGCCTTGCGTGTACATCGGGACGGAAGAGCCCGGCTATGAGCCGCTGCTGATCTACGGCTTTTTCTCCAGCTTCAACATCGACATCTCCTACCCGGATTACCACCTCTGCTCGCTTGATATCGAGGGCCTTATCTAATGGCAGTCACCCCACTTCCGTTTCTGGATCGGACGGCGGCAACGTTTAAAACAGATACTGATACTTTTTTCGCGCAACTACTCCCTCAATTCTCGGTGGAAGTAAATCAGGTCGCGTCTGCAGCGGACAGCAGTGCATCTGCGGCGAACTCCTCGAAGAACGCCGCCGCGACGAGTGCCGGCAACGCTGCGACGAGCGCGAGCAACGCGGCGAACTCGGCCTCTGCCGCGAACACCTCGAAAACGAACGCAGCGACAAGCGAAACTAACGCGGCAAATTCGGCAACTGCGGCCAACAGTTCCAAAAACGCTGCTGCTGGTAGTGCTTCGGCGGCGGCCACCAGCGCCACGAACTCCGAGGCCTCGGCCGTGCGCGCGAAAGCCGCAGCGGACAGCATCGCAAGCGGTCCGGTTACAAGCGTCAACGGAAAGACTGGCGCGCCGGTGCTGAACAAAGCGGATATTGGTCTCAATTTGGTCGATAACGTATCGGTCGTCGCTCACGGCATCAAAGACGCTGGATTGATGTCGGACACTCCCAGCATTGATAGTCTTTTGCTGGGGAATGGTTGGTTTTCGTTTGGACCCAATACGACGGGCACGAAACCGCCCGGCGCCGATAGAGGTGTGTTTCTAAACTCCGGCCGGGCCTACCAAGCTGATGCTCGTATTACTCAAATGTGGTTCGAGGAAGCCGCAAACAAGATCCATACCCGGCGCAACGTCGGTGGTACCTGGACCGATTGGCTAGAATTAACCCTGCCTTCAGTGACAGGGCTTTCCCGTAAACCTTTGACCACTGGGGAATCCAATTCAACTCAGCGCGAGTGGTCCGATACGCTGAGTATTCCAAAGTACCTTGATAAATCGATAACAGCTTCCGCGTCCGCTGCTCAAGCGTTGGATCTCTCCCTGTACTCAATCTTTGACTATGGGCTAACCGTTAATACGACATTTTCAATATCAAATATTCCGAGCTTGGCTGGCGAGACAATTACCATTGTTGTTCGAATCAGGCAGGGGAGCACCCCTCGGACCATAACATGGTTCGGCGGTATTACCTGGCTCACGCCTGGTGGTATCGCCCCGCAAACTCCCGCAGCGAATCAGGTGGTCGAGTATATTTTTAGTACAGTCGGCTCACCTGCGAACTGGTACGGCAGAGTTGGAGCATCCACATGAGGCTAGGTCGTGCGGCTCTGATGTCCAGAGGATCTTTACCGTCGATTGCAGGCACTCCCTTCGGCGGCGGCTATTACGTTGGTCGGCTGATCGGTGATGACGGGGTCAAGTACGCCCTGATTGTCGCACCGAAGGCCACTGGCGAATGGCCGAACAGGCTTTCTTACAAGTTGTCTTCCACATCTAGCGCTGCTGCGGGTAGCGCTTGGGATGGCGCGGCGAACAGCGCTGCCCTTGTAGCCGCTGGAGTTGATGTTCATCCGATCGCAGATTTCATGATGCAAGTGAATAACGGTGGCGGCATCAATGGCTACACAGACTGGTTTATTCCGGCACGTTATCAGTTGGAAATGGTTTACCGTAATCTAAAGACGAGCACTGCCGCTAACGCCACGAACAGCTTGGGCATTACGAGTAACCGCTTTGCAGACCCCAACACTCCTGAATACACGGCAACTAATCCAGCACAAACATCTGCTGTTCAATTTCAAACAGGCGGCAGCGAAGCTTTCGTGAATGACGGTTATTGGTCCTCAACTGAATATCCAACCACTGAGGGTTGGTACCAAGACATGAACGCGGGATACATGTCACATCTATCGAAAACGTCAGGGCTCAGGTGCCGTCTTGTCAGAGCGATCAAAATTTAAGGGGTTCACATGTTTGCCAATTTAGAGACGCTAAGTGTCATTGATGTGTATCAACTTCAGGGTGAATTTCCGGATACCAGCTTTCCGCCTGACCTGTCCTCTGAAACTCTTTCAGACTTCGGTTACGTCGTCTTGGAATACGATCCGGTCCCTCAATTAGGACTGGGTGAGCATGTCGAGGCAGGCGAGGTTCGGCGCGAGGGTGATCGTGTCATCCGCGGCTGGACCATCGTGCCTCCGTCCGAGTCCGAGCTGACGTCGCTATATGAGCAAGCAGTCCAGGCCAAACTGAATGGCGCGGCTCAGGACAGGGGGTACGACAGTATTTCCACCGCCATCAGTTACGCCGAGGAGCCTGCCGTCCCAAAATTCCAGAAAGATGGAAAGGCGTTCCGCGCCTGGCGCTCAATGGTTTGGGCGTACGCCTACGAGCAGTTGGCGGCTGTGAAAGCCGGTGAGCGGGAGCAACCATCCGTAGATGCGTTTCTTCAAGAGCTGCCGACGCTGGATCTGCCAGCATGAGCCGATTCACCACCACCCTGAAAACCGAACAGGTCGGCAAGTGGACGCACACGCTGCTCGATGACCTGGTGCTGGCCGATGAGGATCAGCGCTTTATTACCGTCCCTGCGGGATTCACCACCGACTTCGCCAGCATCAAGGTGCTGCACAACGCGTTCCTGTTCGTACTGTTCGCCTTGGTGTCAGGTTACGGCAACTACGCTGCCACCGTGCACGACTGGCTGTACACGACTGGTGCGGTCGGCCGAAAAGAAGCGGACGCCGTTCTCTACCGCGCGTTGCGCGCCGAGGGTGTTGCTCGGTGGCGTGCATGGCTCTTCTGGCTTGGCGTCAGGCTCGGAGGGTGTAAACGTTACACCGCTTAACCAAATACCCTAGTTGTGCATAGAGTCGAATGTCTTTTCCTCACCATATATAGATTTATACCGAAGAAAGATGTGCGCTCGAAGGCGTGCCTTGTTCTTGACCTGTTCAAGAATCTCTTTGCTCGCGCAAGTTATTGAGACAATCTCAATCGTTGTTCCAGGTGATATGAATGATCCAATTGCGACAGATTGATGTGAGAACTGATCATCTCGTATGCCTGCTAAGAGTTTTCTAACCGCATCTGGCAAAGTTTCATCGGTATCAATTTCTACGCCATCAATAGTTATTTTAGCCTCCACAAGGATGGCTGGGCCGACTCCATTATTAGTAATCGAATATTTATAAATGTATGAGTTCTCAAGCAGTGTTGTATGTGTCATAGAATCAAGGTGGGGAGTTACTGACAGTCGATTGTGTTTTTTTGTTGCGTTATTCTGGCTCCATGTAAACCATAGGGCGATGAATGCAGGCATCGCCGTTAACGCGAGCGTAACCCAATCCTTCCAGTCTTTCTCAGCTTGAACTCCATATATTACGTATTCGATCGTTTGGCTCATGATCAATACCCTGACAATCCTTGGTTACGAATTTCTGAATGTATTTGTAATCGTCAGTTTAAGCACAGCCCGCCGCGCGCGGGCTTTTTTTCGCCTGGAGAAAAGTGAATGTCTGTTACCGATAAAGATCGTGATGTGCTGGCGCGCACGCTGTGGGGTGAGGCCCGCGGGGAAGGGCTAGCCGGTATGGTGGCCGTGGCCTGGTCGATCCGGAACCGGGTCGAGGATGGCAAAGAGAAGTCGTGGTGGGGCGAAGGCTACGCCGGCGTTTGCCAGAAGCCGTACCAGTTCAGCTGCTGGAACAAGGGCGATCCGAATCAACCGTTCCTGACGGGCGCGAAGCAGATTCCGTTCCGTGAGCTGGCGCAGTGCCGGATCGCGGCCGACCAGGTGATTGACGGGAAGGTGGCGGACCCAACCAATGGGGCGACTCACTATTACGCGGCCAGCATGCCGTCGGCGCCGAAGTGGGCGAATGGTGCGAAAAAGACGCTCACCCTGGGCAATCACATTTTTTTCAAGGATGTGCCATGAGTCCTGCAGGTGCGCTTTACCTGAAAATCGGCAGTGCGTTGTCGGTACTGATCGCAATCTCCGTCGTCCTCTACGGCGCTTATAGCCATGGTGAGTCGGTTGCCGACACTCGCTGGGAAGCCAAGGCCGCCGACCAGCAGGCCTTGCAGGCAAAGGGCCTCGCAGCAGCGACAACAATCAATCGGAATGAAGAGCAACGCCGGCAAGCGGCGATTAACCAGGTGGGAAAAGATGCGCGAGAACAAACGAAGTCTGCAGTTGCTGATGATGCTGGGGCTGATGCTGCTGGTGACCGGGTGCGCAAGCAAGCTGGAGCCTTTGCTGTTGGAGCAAGCTGCGCCCCCGTCGATCCCGGAGCTGCCCGCCGAAGCGCATCAGCCACCCGCGCCGCAATGGTGCTCTCCGACATGTTCCAAAGGGCTGACGAACGAGCGGGAGAGCTGGCGAAAGCTTATGACGCAGCCCGAATAGCAGGTCTGGCCTGCGAGCGGTCGTATAGCTCTCTGCGGGCAAGGGAGCGGTAATTAGTTACACCGGACAAAGCGGTCCTGTCGGCCATTGGAATTCTTCTACTGGCAGCTCGGAGAGAATCTCCCGCAGGCTGGCCCAAGGGTATTGATCTCGCCATGCCCAATTCGGGCAAATGTCTTGATGCACGAAAGGCTCAAAGTTTTTACTGGCGGGTTGGGTGGCAGCGCACTTTGTGCAGCCTATCCGGCCACCGGCAATCAATGACCAATGCTTTGTCCAGTGCAGCATGCGGATGTCGCTCCCGTCGTAAACCGGGATCGATATGCAATCGTCTGGAAGTTTTGGATGAGCAGTATCATTCGTCACAACGCTTCTCCTGTAATGCCTGTCCGGTATTTCAGGCGGAAGCCGGCGAAGCCAAAGCGGGCAGCCAATGCTAATTCGCTCAAATCCCCTTCAGTTCGGCGCGCAGCTGGTCACGCTGTGAAGCCAAAGCGATGTTCATATCGATCAGCATCGCGATGTTCTTCCTGCACCGGCTCAGATCAACCTGAAGCGTGCGGCACTCTTCAATGAGTAACCGGGATTGCTGCTCGAGCATCTCTTCGCGCGTGAATTCGTCCGTCCAGCAATCTTTGTCAGCATCAATACCCATGGCTCCAATACCTCGGAGTCGATTAGTGAAAGGAGCGATCGGCCAAGGTGCGCTAACACCCTGGCCGATCACCAAACCCGCAGCCCTTTACTGCAAGTTCAGCCACGTCTCCTGCCTTGTGCACAAAGCAAGGCAGAGTCTAACAACTGTTTATCCATACAGTAAAGGTCGTAATTCATGTCCAGTCCTATCGTCCCTTGGATGGGCGGCAAGCGCCGTCTTGCCGACCGTCTCATCCCTCTTTTCCCGCCACACGAATGCTACGTTGAAGTATTCGCTGGAGGCGCGGCCCTCTTTTTCATGCGGCCCCAAGCGGCGCCCGTCGAGGTCTTAAACGACATCAATGGCGACCTGGTGACGCTGTATCGCGTTGTCCAAAATCACCTTGAAGAATTTATTCGGCAGTTCAAGTGGGCGCTCAGCTCGCGTCAGATCTTCGAATGGCAAAAGATGACTCGCCCGGAAACGCTCACGGACATCCAGCGCGCTGCGCGTTTTTTCTACTTGCAGCAGCATGCGTTTGGGGGAAAAGTTTCGGGGCAGACGTTCGGCACGGCCACGACTGGCCCGGCCATCAACCTGCTTCGGATTGAAGAAAATTTATCGGCAGCTTGGCAGCGGCTTGCGGGCACGCATGTCGAAAATCTGCCTTGGCTTGAATGCGCGGAGCGTTACGATCGTCCTCATACCTTCCATTACATGGATCCGCCTTACTGGACCACGGCGGGTTACGGCGTAGACTTCGCCTTCGACAACTACGAGCGGATGGCTGAATTTATGCGTAGGAGCAGGGGGAAAGTCATGGTTAGCATAAATGACCATCCACAGATTCGGCGGGTTTTTGAAGGGTTTCACACTGAATCATTGGAAATTAACTATTCAAATTCTAATCGGCGGACTAATTCTGCTAAAGTTTCTAGTGAACTGTTAATAATGAACTGGACGCCAGGAATGCTCGATGGACTTTTTTAATAAAATATGGAGTGTAAAAGCGCATGGCCGATAGTCGAGAATTAGCGAAAGTTATTGGGAATACGGTATCGTCTATGGGGGAGGTTGATGATATTCAATACAAGGAATATCAGGAGCATCGTAACGTAATTAGGGCATTTTCAAACGAATTCGATTTGCTCCGCATGGTGGTGGAGTCCTATGATGATTTTATGAGTCATCTTGAGAAAGTTGCAGAAAATTTGGCCTCTGCCAAAGAGATGCTCAATCAAAGCGTCTTCGATCCCCTCGCATTCACTTCAGGTCGTCTATTATTGTCGTATCTCGCTGCTACGAGGACCTTCTTAGATCATACGCAAACTTCCCTAGCTCGTGAATATGGGAAGAAGTCCGATCAGCTAGCTTACTTTAAGTTGCTGACTGCGCGAGAGCATGATGAGCGTATCTCTTACAGGCTTCTTTATAAGCTGCGTAACTATGTCCAGCATTGCGGGATTCCGCCAGTCGAGTTTGCAGTGCAGCACGAGCCTGGCGTTGGGATCAATATTGACTTGACTATGTCGCCCGGAACTTTGCTGTCCGTGTACGATGAATGGGGGGCATTTGTAAAAAAAGATCTACAGGAATGTGAGGGCCCGATTTATCTCGTTGGTATCGTGGATGAAAATTTGGAGTCGTTAAAGCGAATTTATCTTTCGCTATATGTAAGTAACAAGGCGACTGTGGTTCGGCAAAGTTATTCTTGGGTTTGTCAGCTGATTGGAACTAATAGTCCAGAGGACATATTTTGCTTTTTTAATACGCCGGCAGAGGCCGGAGCCAGAACAGGTCCTGTAACCTTCAAAATGGAGTGGATACCAACTCAAGCTCTCCGGCAGGTAAATTGGGTGGAGGCTGAGCTTGCGGAGTTTCAGGAAGATGGAAATATCTAACGGGAAAACGGAATGCCAGCGGGCTGACGGGGAAGAATTCTAGTCTGATCGGGGCGGGGTGCGGTTATGTGCCGCTGGTGAGCAGGAGGCGGAAACTCTGGCGGACATCTGATTTGTACGTGCCCGTTGGAAACCCTTAGAAGAGTTTGGAGCGGTGAAGGGAGTCTTACCCTCGCCATCGACTTGGGAAGCAGACGGCGAGGGTGACAATCAGCGCTTATTAATCTTTTCAGCGTGGTTAAGGACCATTATAATCTCTGGTTTTTTTGCGGCTGGGTTTGGCTTCGGCTTTTCCACCGGCTTAGCGTCAGCTTTTTTTTCGTCGGTCATATTCCTACTCCGTTGGGAAATGCTGCGATCCAGAAGTAAAGCACAAGGCTCATGCCTAGTAGGCATGTTGAGCAAAATATTTCTCTGTACGCACTTTCTAAATAGTCTGTCTTTGCCTTAAGCACTGGTCTCGCCAGCTGCAATGCATCTTGGCAAGATTCTGCGAGGAGGCTGTACATAGTGATCAGCTCCTCCTCCTCAGCCAGCACATTCACGGTTTTACCAATGGCGACTGTGGGGCTGTCCGACAGTTTGATGCTGTTGAAGATACGAAACCACACGGAGAAGAGCGCAATAAAGGTCAGTCCTGTGAGTGTCAAAAATGCCCACCCTGTGAAGCCCAGGGAGCTCATCTCTCGTAGTTTTGAGGATGCTGCGTTGATGAGTGCCGTGTAGGCAACGATCCCGATGCTTAGGATGCTTAAAAAGCGACTGGCTTTCTCATCCAGCTTTTTATATCGGTCAAGCTCTTCGTCCAACGCTTTTTTGGAAAGCTCGTACAGGAATTTGTAATTTTCCATTAGACCTCGTGACGCGCAGGTTTCTGTCGCTGAAGTGACGATTACCAGGTGAAGCTTCGTTTAAAAGCATGGGGCAAAAATGGGGCAATCCGTACGCCATCCTATGCCATTTTATGCCCTTCGAGCGTTGTGCAACTTCCTCCGATATCCGCCTGCAGGCCATATCTTGTGAGGCCTACAGACAGTTTTTACGCTAATACCCGAGCACAATGGGGGTGTGCGAAGAGAGGTCGGAAATTGCTTTATTCATCAGTTATTTAGGCAAATTCGTTGGGAGATTGAGGCAAATGAGGAGCGTCGCGTGGAACTCCACCTACGTGGGCCGACGTCAGATCCGATTGCTTTTTCGATGGGCGCAAGGTTACCACGCACGTTCGCAGGCCGCAGGTTCGGGTTATTCGTTGCCTCACGTTTCCGAAGCGACACAAGGCGCTCAGGCCTGTCTAGGCTGTCGAGGCTGCTGTCCGATTCCGGGCAGGCATTTCCAAAAAGGACTTTATGTATGCGACGTAAACGCGGAAGGGATTCCACCAACGGACGTTTTATCACCCTCGAGGAAGCGCGTCGGCGGCCTCGGGAAACCATCATCGAAACCGTCAGGAAACGATGCCCCGAAAAACAGGAGCGCACCTAGGTGACGGGAGCACGCGTGGCCGGGGTTTCAGTCACGCGTCGTCTTGCGCATGAGCAACGCTCGTGTAGCGTGTGCCCATTGTGTGATCGATAGAGGAGCGTTTCGTGGACGACATCACTCAACTGGCTGTCACGCTGGGTCAGTGCCTGCGTGAGTCAGGTGCGCAGGTCAGCACCGCTGAATCCTGTACCGGTGGCGGGATCGCTGAAGCGATCACGCGTATTCCGGGCAGTTCGGCCTGGTTCGAGGCGGGGTACGTTACATATTCCAACCGCCAGAAGACGCAACAACTGAATGTGCCTGAAGCGTTGTTCAGTCAGGTGGGCGCAGTCAGCCGGGAGGTGGTCGAGGCCATGGCCCTGGGTGCTCAACTCCACAGTTCGGCGCAATTTTCGGTCGCGGTCAGCGGTGTTGCGGGCCCCGATGGAGGTTCTGCAGAGAAGCCGGTGGGCACCGTCTGGATTTGCTGGGGTGCTGCGCAACGGTTGATTGCGCAGCGCTTTCAGTTTGCCGGCGACCGTGATGCGGTGCGCCGACAAACGGTGAAGGCCGCGCTAGAGGGGCTGATCCAGCTCAGTCGCGGAGAAATACCAAATCAGGGGTAGGCGCGCGCCTAACCCTGTGGAATAATACTGTCTACTTATACAGTTATATCGGCCATCAGGCCTAACCGATTACGAGAGGACTTCAATGGACGACAACAAGAAGAAAGCCTTGGCTGCGGCCTTGGGTCAGATCGAGCGTCAGTTCGGCAAAGGCGCCGTGATGCGCATGGGTGACCATGACCGCCAGGCTATTCCTGCTATCTCCACCGGCTCGCTTGGTCTCGATATCGCGCTGGGTATTGGCGGCCTGCCAAAAGGCCGGATCGTTGAAATCTACGGTCCTGAGTCTTCCGGTAAAACCACGTTGACCCTGTCGGTCATCGCCGAAGCACAAAAGATGGGCGCGACGTGTGCGTTCGTCGACGCCGAGCACGCACTTGACCCAGAGTACGCCGGCAAACTGGGCGTCAATGTTGACGACCTGCTGGTTTCGCAGCCGGACACCGGTGAACAGGCGCTGGAAATCACCGACATGCTGGTGCGCTCCAACGCAATTGACGTCATCGTCGTCGACTCCGTTGCCGCGTTGGTGCCAAAGGCTGAAATCGAAGGCGAAATGGGCGACATGCACGTCGGCCTGCAAGCCCGTCTGATGTCTCAGGCGCTGCGTAAGATCACCGGTAACATCAAGAACGCCAACTGCCTGGTTATCTTCATTAACCAGATCCGTATGAAAATCGGTGTCATGTTCGGCAGCCCGGAAACCACCACCGGTGGTAACGCGCTGAAGTTCTACGCCTCGGTTCGTCTGGACATCCGCCGTACCGGCGCGGTGAAAGAAGGCGACGAAGTGGTGGGCAGCGAAACCCGCGTCAAGGTCGTGAAGAACAAAGTAGCGCCTCCGTTCCGTCAGGCTGAATTCCAGATTTTGTACGGCAAGGGCATCTACCGTAACGGCGAGATCATCGACCTGGGCGTGCTTCACGGTCTGCTGGAGAAATCCGGTGCCTGGTACAGCTACCAAGGCAGCAAGATCGGCCAGGGCAAGGCCAACTCGGCCAAGTTCCTGCAGGACAACCCGGAGATCGGTGCGACCCTGGAGAAGCAGATCCGCGAGAAGCTGTTGACCGCCGCACCTGATGTCAAAGCCCAGTCGTCCCGCGTTGCCGAAGACGACATGGCTGAAGTCGAAGCTGACGCCGATCTCTGATTGTCGCCGTCATGCCGGTAGTGCTTGATACGCCCGTCGCCGTACGGCGTACCGCAATGGACCTGCTCGCACGTCGCGAGCACGGTCGAGTCGAGCTGACGCGTAAACTGCGTCAGCGCGGCGCCCCGCCTGAAATGATTGAAGCCGCCCTCGACCGTTTGACGGAAGAGGGTTTGCTTTCAGAATCCCGTTACCTCGAAAGTTTTGTCTCCTACCGTGCCCGGTCCGGCTATGGCCCTTTGCGCATTCGTGAAGAACTGGGGCAGCGAGGTCTGCAACGTTCCGATATTGAGCAAGCGCTGCGGGAGTGCGGTGTCGATTGGCGAGAAAAGCTGGAAGAGTCCTGGCAGCGAAAGTTCGCCGGGCAGTTGCCCAGAGACGCCCGGGAACGCGGCCAGCAGATGCGCTTTCTGAGCTATCGCGGGTACCCGCCGGAGCTCATCAGTCGCTTGCTAAGTGGGAAGGGCGGCGACGATTATTAGTCGCTTGCCTCGATAGAGGCGCGATGTGAGGTATGTCCCACGCGAGGCGTGGGAACACCCATCTAAAGCCTGCGAGCGGGCTGCTTGTCACGTCGCCTGCATTGGTTCTCGTCCGCGTGACGGTTTCGCATCCGCCGGTTTTGCCCAGTTCTCGCTCTGGTTAATGAAATCCACCAGCATGCGCAGTCGCCCGTGGTTGCGCCCGTTGAAGGTGAACGCCAGCCGCGTGAGGTGGCTGAACTGTTCTTCGTCATGCTCTTCCTGATGCCCGTGCTGATGAAAGTGATCGCTCAAACGCAGGTCGGCAAACGCCTCCTGAATATGGGCCAGGGCTTTCTCGCTCAGTGCGTGGTGCATGCGAATGACGAAGGTATTTTTCAGCCAGCGGCTTGAATGGAAGTTGCTGTAGAACTGGTTGATCTCTTCGACCGCTTCGTCGGCGCTGTACACCAGTTTCAGCAGGTTCATGTCGGTGGGCAGGATATAGCGGTTGGCCTCGAGCTCGTTTCTGATAAACGTCAGTGCGCCTTCCCAGAACGTGCCGCCAGGTGCATCCAGCAACACAATGGGTACCAGCGGGCTTTTGCCCGTCTGAATCAAGGTCAGGACTTCCAGCGCTTCGTCCAGTGTGCCGAACCCACCGGGGCAGAGCACCAGTGCGTCCGCTTCTTTCACGAAGAACAGCTTGCGGGTGAAGAAGAAGTGGAACGGCAGCAGGTTGCCAGTGCCATCCACAGTGGCGTTCGCGTGTTGCTCGAAGGGCAGGGTGATGTTGAACCCCAGGCTGTAATCCAGTCCCGCGCCTTCGTGGGCCGCGGCCATGATGCCGCCGCCGGCTCCGGTAATGACCATCAGGTCGGACGCGGCGAGTTTCATGCCCAGCTCCCGGGCCAGGGCGTACATCGGATGCTCGACGGGCGTGCGGGCGGAGCCGAACACCGTCACTTTACGGCGACCCCGGAACTGTTCGAGTACGCGGAAGGCATTGTCCAGCTCGCGCAGTGCCTGGAGGGTGATCTTGGCGTTCCAGCGATTGCGGTCGTCCTGAGCCATGCGCAGGACAGTCAGCATCATGTCCCTGTACAGCGGGAGGTTAGGGCTGTTGGGCGCGACCAGGTTCAACTGTTCGTCGACCTTGCGGGTGAGGTCGACGCCGTTGCCCTGGAAGTGACGAGACAACACATCATTGGGTACGTAAGGCATTCAGGCTTTCTCCTTCTGCAGAATCATCGATCCTGCCTGTCTCGACAGGATCACGACACCTCATGCGTCGCTGCTGATAGCCCACCTCTGGCGAGGGTCAAGTACGGGATGGCGTCGTATGGCGCCACACTGATTCTGCCTATGTCCTTGGGTTGAAAAGAAAAACGTTGAGAGTGACGACAGTGAAAGGCAACCCCCTTTTGCCTATAGAACGTGACGGAAACAGGACTGTCCGGGTAAACCAATGGCTTGATGATGTGCCCGAAACGTCGATGCTGGCAACGACTCTTTCTGCGGGCCGTTGAATGTTTTTTCCGCTCGTCGGAGAGCACGGTCAGCGCTTTTGCGTCTGATTTACTGAATGACAGGGCAGGATAATGCCTTTGCAACCTGGATAGCGTCGCCGCGTGGCATCGCGTGCCCCTGCTGCGGCCGGAAGTCATCGAGGTTTGCCCGCGCAGGTACAGCGCGTGGACGAGCCAAGGAGGGATGAAATGGAAATCATCAGGCTGGAAGTCGATCAGGACCTGTTCCGCTCACTGAGCGAGGCGGCGCGGTGCAATCATTCGACGCTGGAGCAGGAGTGCGTGAAACGCCTGAAACAGAACGGTAGACGTTCTAATTATCTGCAGGCGCTGGTGGCCGAGTTGCGCGCCGAGGATCAGCAGCGGCGCGCGACGCACTAGAGAGGGGTTATTTCTTCTTGGCAGGTGGTTTCGCGGCGCAATCAGCGGCAGTGATCTGCTGAGTGGTGATCGGGCGATTGGTTTTGTATTCCGTGAACTCGTAGCGCAGGATTGCGCCCTTGGCCATCAACTGACGGTAACCCGGGTTGCGGCACACACTCGTGCCCAACTGACGCCCGACCAGTTCAGGGTTCTCGCGCATTTGCTGGGCTTGACCCGCCTGAACGCTCAGGTGGTCGATGAGGATCTTTCCTTCGACCGTGTAGCCTTGGTCAAGAATGTCTTCGCTGATCGCATTGGGCTTTCCGACGTTGCTTTTCGCCGCGACTTGTTCCAGCTCTTTGTTCAGTTCGTAATCCTGTTTGGACGCCGCGTTGGCGCACAGCGGAGCGATGAGCAAAAGCGTGAGAGCGGGGGCGATGAGGCGCAGCATTGGATTCTCCTGGGGCAGTGAACGTCGTTGGACCGGTAACGTCCACGGGCGTTCACTCGTGACATAGGGCTTTCAAGGCCGGCCAGTATAGGTGAGTCGCATCGACGGACACCAGTGAACCGGGCGCCTCTGATAGACTGCGCCGACTTTTTTCCTGCCGGATATTCATCGTGTCACTGTCTTCCTGCCGTCCAGCGCTGCGCTTCGGGTGCCTGACCTCATGAGCCACGCTGTCTCGCGTTTACGCGCTGAACGATTGGCCCGCAGCACCAAGCCTTTCATTGCACGCGGCTCGCGGGCGCCACGGTGCCCTGGCTGTCGGGTCATTGAGAGTTATTGCCTGTGTGCCTGGAAGCCTTCGGTTAACGCGACGTCGGCCGTGTGCCTGTTGATGTACGACACCGAGCCTTTGAAACCTACCAACACCGGTTGGTTGATCGCCGACGTGATCAAGGACACCGAAGCGTTCACCTGGTCGCGAACCGACGTGGATGAAAAGCTGCCCGCGCTGCTGAATGATCCGCAGTGGCAGCCCTATATCGTGTTTCCGGGAGAGTTCGTCGCTGCCGAGCGGGTGGTGACAGAGGTGAGCGTTGCGCCGGGCAAGCGCCCGCTCTTCATATTGCTCGACGCGACGTGGCCGGAAGCCCGCAAGATGTTCCGCAAAAGCCCGTATCTGGATCATCTGCCGGTGCTGAGTCTGGCGCCGGAGCAGATGTCGCGTTACCGCTTGCGCCGTTCGAAGCGCGACGATCATTTCTGCACCGCAGAAGTGGCGGCCCTGTGCCTGGAACTGGCGGACGATCAACAGGCGGCCGGGGTGCTGGATGCTTACCTGGATGTGTTCAGCGCCCATTACCTCGGGGCGAAGTTTCAGCGGCCCATTGATCCGGACGACGCCCCGCACAGCCATCTGAAAGCGTTCATCCAGGCGACCGTCCCGACCTGATGTCGCCCGGCGTATTCAAGTTGAAAGTGCCCCGTCGCAACCTTTGATAAGCCGACCCGACCTCAGGAATGATTCAGTGGGCGATGTCAGCTTTCCTTGGCCACAACTGCGCCAACAGCATCCCCGCCAGCATCAGCGCGCAGCCCGCATAACCGCGTATTTGCAGTGCTTCGCCCAGAAGCCACGCACCCGCAATGGCGGCAAACACCGCCTCAAGCGAGAGGATGATCGCGGCGTGTGAGGCGATGGCATGCTTCTGCGCGACCACCTGCAAGGTGTAACCGATCCCCACGGCGACCACGCCGCCGTACACCAGCGCGGGCCCCGCTGCGACTATGGCGTCCATCGCAATGGGTTCGAAGATCAGGGCCAGTATCAGGCTGACGACCGAGCACGTCGCGAACTGAAGAAAGGCCAGGCGAATCGGGTCGTGGCGGCTCGCGAACACCCCGACCAGAATCACATGGCCGCCCCAGACGAACGCGCCCATCAGTTGCAGCCAGTCTCCGGAGGCGACATGGAAGTTGTCGCCTACGCTCAGCAAGAACATTCCGATGACGGCCAACAGGCACCCCAGCCATGTGCCCATGCCGGTTTTATGGCCCAGGAACAGGCCCAGCAGCGGAACTACAATCACATAAAGGCCGGTGATGAAGCCTGAGTTGGTGACGCTGGTGAACAGCAGGCCGACCTGTTGCAGGTTGATACCCAGCGCCAGTGCGAGGCCCATGACAATCCCGCCTTGCAGCAGGCCGCGGGTCAGCAACGGTTCGGGACCGGGCCCTGTTGCAGAGCGGCGCAGCACCAGCGGCAGCAGGCAAAGCGAACCCAAGGCGAAGCGCAGCCCGGAATACAGATAAGGACCAATGTGATCCATGCCGGCGGTTTGCGCGACGAAACCGGTGCCCCAGATCATCGCGGTCAAAAGCATGAGCAGGTCCGCTCGCAGGGCGTGTTTTTGCATGATGGCGCTCGGAAGAATCGGGGGCGCAGACTGTGCCGCAAAGCGCCGAACTTGACCACCCCGAGTTCGCTGGGCATCCTTGGCGCCGCATGAGTGCTTGAACGCCACTCCCTGCGTGCGCTGGCGTTGTTTGCGTCGTTCTGACGCGCCGTAAAAAAGGTGGCCTTTCCCGATGCCATCGTGAGCGCTGAATCCGTCGGCACTCACCTATAAACAGGATCATGAAATGACCTACGAAATCCTGATCGCCGATGACCATCCCCTGTTCCGCAGCGCTTTGCACCAGGCCTTGACCTTGGGCTTGGGCCCTGACGCTCGACTGGTCGAAGCGGAAAGCATCGCCGATCTGGAAGCGCGTTTGACCGAGAAGTCCGATTGGGATCTGGTGTTGCTGGACCTCAACATGCCCGGCGCGTACGGATTCTCCGGGCTCGTGCTGCTTCGCGGACAATACCCGCAGGTGCCGGTGGTCATGGTGTCGGCGCAGGAAGAGGCGGCCGTGGTGGTCAAGTCAAAGGAGTTCGGCGCCAGCGGTTTCATTCCGAAGTCCAGTTCGCTGGAAACCATTCAACTGGCCGTGCGCACGGTCCTCGACGGCGACGTTTGGTGGCCGCCGCAGGTCAACGAAAATGTCAGCGTCTCGCCGGAGGCCAAGGCCGCCAGTGAGGGGCTCGCCAGCCTCACCCCGCAGCAGTTCCGCGTATTGACCATGGTCTGTGAAGGCTTGCTGAACAAACAGATTGCCTATGAATTGAGTGTGTCCGAAGCCACCATCAAGGCCCATGTGACCGCGATCTTTCGCAAGCTGAACGTGCGAACGCGCACTCAGGCAGCTTTGCTCTTGCAACAAATGGAATCGATTTCGCCCAACTGATGTGTCTGTTTCGGCACTATTCACGGCCTCCAGCGGCCGTTCTTCACACTTTTTTGACCGCCGCTGAACTAGCCTCCACCGTCTTCTTTTATCAGTAGTTTTCCTATGACGTCGCCTTTTAAAGGTCAAACCGGCCTTAAACGTATCCTCAACGCTTCCGGGTATTCACTTGACGGTTTGACCGCCGCGTTCAAAGGCGAAGCTGCGTTTCGCCAACTGGTGTTGCTCAACGTCATCTTGATCCCCGTGTCGTTTCTGTTTCATGTCAGCCGGGGAGAGCGTGCGATTCTCATCGCCGTGTGTTTGCTCGCGCTGATCGTCGAGTTGCTGAACTCGGCCATTGAAGCGGCCATTGACCGGATTTCCCTTGACCGCCACCCGCTGTCCAAGAATGCCAAGGACATGGGCAGCGCGGCGCAGTTCGTCGCGCTGAGCATGATCGCTGTGGTCTGGGCGTTGATTTTGCTGGGTTGACCGGACCCGCGTGAGCCCGGTGTCGCATCAGGCGATGCTGGGCAGCACGATCTCGTCGCTGCGGCTCACGCCTGCCGTGAAGGCGCGGCAAAGGTCCAGGAATTCGCGGATGGCTGAGGTCTGGTATTTCTGCTTGTGCCAGATGAAGTAGAACTGGCGAACAAGGTCCAGTTCCGGTGTTTCCACCGCCACCAGACTGCCCCGGCGAAAGGCGTCACGCAACGCTAGCCGTGAAATGCAACCAATCCCCAGTCCGGATTCCACCGCGCGTTTGATCGCCTCGGTGTGCTCAAGCTCAAGGCGCACATTCAGGCTGTTGAGGTGATGACGCATCGCCTGATCGAACGTCAGGCGCGTGCCGGAACCCTGCTCCCGAAGAATCCAGGCTTCCTGCGTCAATTCCGCCAGCGTGGCGTGCCCGCGTCTGGCCAACGGATGTTGAGGCGCACAGAACACCACCAGCTCGTCCTCCACCCAGGTTTGCACCTCGATGTCGGGGTGGCTGCAATCGCCCTCTATCAATCCCAGGTCGATTTCGTAGTGCGCGACCTGCTGCACGATATTGGCGGTGTTCTGCACATGCAGCTTCACCTGGCTTTCCGGATGACGTTGCATGAAGCTGCCGATCAACAACGTTGCCAGGTAATTGCCGATGGTCAGTGTCGCGCCGACCGCCAGCGACCCGAAACCGGACTTGCCGTTGAGCAGGTCTTCGATTTCCTTGGCCTGATCGAGCAACGCAACGGCTTGGGGCAACAACTGCCGCCCGGTGGCATTCAGGCTCAGGCGTTTACCGGCGCGATCGAACAGTTGGCAACTGGATTGCCGTTCGAGCTCGGTGATGGAGGTGCTGGCCGCAGATTGCGACAGGGAAAGCTGCACGGCAGCGCGGGAAACGCTTTCCTGCTGGGCCACGGCGACGAAGACTTGCAGCTGACGGAGAGTAAATCGCATATCTATATAACCGATAACCCATATCTTGATAATTCAGTTAACAGATATTGTGTCTCCCACTAGAATATCGCGCAATGGCGCTTTGACCGGCGCAGGCACATTTCAGGAGTTCCCACGTACCATGAGCAACATGAATCACGAGCGTGTCCTCAGCGTTCATCACTGGAACGACACCCTCTTCAGTTTCAAGTGCACCCGTGATCCAGGTCTGCGCTTCGAGAACGGTCAGTTCGTCATGATCGGTCTGCAGCAGCCCAACGGGCGCCCGCTCATGCGTGCCTACTCCATCGCCAGCCCGAACTGGGAAGAGCATCTGGAGTTCTTCAGCATCAAGGTGCCGGACGGCCCGCTGACGTCGCAGCTGCAGCACCTCAAGGAAGGCGATGAGATCATCATCAGCAAAAAGCCTACGGGCACGCTGGTGCTGGATGACCTCAAGCCAGGTAAACACCTGTACCTGCTCAGCACCGGCACCGGTCTTGCTCCGTTCATGAGCGTGATTCAGGACCCGGAGACCTACGAGCGTTTCGAGAAGGTCATCCTGTGCCACGGTGTGCGTTACGTGAACGAGGTCGCCTACCGCGAGTTCATCACCGAGCACCTGCCACAGAACGAATTCTTCGGCGAAGCGCTGCGTGACAAGCTGATCTACTACCCGACCGTTACCCGCGAGCCGTTCGAAAACGAAGGCCGCCTGACCGACCTGATGCGCAGCGGCAAGCTGTTCAGCGACATCGGTCTGCCACCGATCAACCCGCAGGACGACCGCGCCATGCTGTGCGGTAGCCCAAGCATGCTCGACGAAACCAGCGAAGTGCTGAACAGCTTCGGTCTGACCGTTTCGCCACGCATGCGTGAGCCGGGCGATTACCTGATCGAGCGTGCGTTCGTCGAGAAGTGATCCTGACGCTGCAGGTGTTCCTGCCTGCAGAAGATTTTCCTGACTGAAGATATTCAGCGTTTGTTTACTGCAGCCCCTTCCCGAGCAAGCTCGGTCCCACAGGGTTTGCAGGTGGCTGGACATCGTGGCTTCACGCGAAGCCCTGTTGTGGGAGCGAGCTCGCTCGCGAAGAGGTCAGTGCGGGCGCTAGTGGTTTAGTGCCTGACAAAAAAACCGCCTGGAGGTCACGGACCAGGCGGTTTTTTTGTGGGCGATCGTCGGGTGTTGTGCAGCGGGATCAATCGGACGCGAGCACGACTTCCAGCACCCGAATCAGACCTGCTTGCGGATAATGCCAGCGGACGTCCAGATCCCAGAATTGCGCGCCGTACACCCGCTCTGGCGCAGGCACTTGATACGCGGGTCGTGGATCCTGGGCCAGACACTGATCGATCAGCTCAACCAGCGGCTCATCGAGGCGCAAGGCATGTTCACGGGCTTGAACGAGTGCTGCATCTGCCCACTGCACGGGAATCAGCGCTGGCGCGGCGGCAGCCATGTGATTGCTGGCATCGGCAACAACGTCGGCATAGGGCACGTAAGGCTTGATGTCCAGCACCGGTGTGCCGTCCAGCAGATCAATGCCTGACAGCCACAAGCGTCCGGCCTCGACCTTTTCAAGCTTCACCACCGATTGACCCATGCCGTTGGGCCGATGCGTGGCACGGGTGGCGAACACGCCCACCGACTGGTTACCCCCAAGACGAGGAGGGCGCACCTTCAGCCGGGGTTTGTCTTCCAGTGCTTGATGGAACAAAAACAGCAGCCAGACATGACTGACCTGTTCCAGTCCTTGTACGGCCTCACCCTGATCGAAAGGCGCCACCAGTTCGAGCACGCCACGGGCGGCCGGTGCCAGTTGTGGCTGGCGCGGAATGGCGAACTTCTCCTTGAAACAGGAGCGCACGAAACCGATGGGAGAGACGCTGTAGCTTGGGTTCATCGAGTCATCGACAGCAGTCAGCCGCGGACGCGCAACGTCAGCCCGCGCAGGAAATTACGCAGCAACTGATCGCCGCATGGGCGGTAGTTGTTGTGCCCGGCCTTGCGAAACAGGGCGCTCAGCTCAGGCTTGGAGACAGGGAATTCGGCGGCCTTGAGGATGGCGTGCATGTCATCTTCCTTCAGCTCGAAAGCGACGCGCAGCTTTTTCAGGACGATGTTGTTGGTCATCGGCAATTCGATAGGCAACGGGGGCCGTGATTCATCCTTGCCGCGCTTGAAGAACACCAGGCCGTCGAGAAAGTAGGCCATGACTTCGTCGCTGCAAGGCTCGAAACCTTCTTCTTCGTCTTTCTTCATGTAGGCCATGATCTGGGCCTTGGTCACGTCGAAGCCGCCCAGCTTGATGATATCCACCACCTTGCTGTCGCTGATATCGAGCATGTAGCGGATGCTACGCAGTACATCGTTGTTCATCATGATGCGTGAGTCCTGATCAATCGTGTGTGAGCGCGCGCGGGTGCTGCGCAGCGCTGGAAATTCGGGTTAGAACTTTTCTTTGTCGGTCATGTAGCGCCATTGGCCTTCCGGCACCTTGCCGATCGAGACACCGCCGACGCGGATCCGCCGGATCGACACGACTTTCACGCCGACCGCCTCGCACAGTTGCGCGATGACGCCGGGCTGCGGGTTCTTCATGGCAAAGCGCAGACGGGTTTCGTTCTGCCAGCTGGCTTTGACCTTGGGCAGTTCCTTACCCTTGTACATCAGGCCGTGGTTCAGGCGGTTGAGGCCGTGAGCAACCATTTCGCCGTCGATCTCGACCACGTATTCCTGTTCGATCTTGCTGCGGTCGTCGGTCAGCTTGCGCAGGATTTTCCAGTCCTGGCTGAACACCATCAGGCCGCTGGCATTGGCCTGCAGCGTGGAGATGGCTTCCAGGCGCAGGAAGTGGCCCTTGAGCGGACGCTTGCTGAAGCTGTGCTCAGCCGACAACGACTCGGGCGTAATCAGCGACAGGGCTTTGTCAGGGCTCATGCCGGCGGGCGCGTTGAACAGAATTGTCACGGCTTCAGGGGTGACGGCCTTGGCATCCGGGCTGAGGACGACGGTCTGGTTCTCGACCTTGAATTGCGGCTCGTCGACGACAACGCCGTCTACCGTGACCCAGCCGCCTTCGATGAACAGTTCGGCTTCGCGGCGCGAGCAGCCGACCTGCTCGATAAGGCGTTTGGAAAGGCGAATGGGGTCAGTCATGAGAAAAGCCGTAACAGAAGGGAAAGGCGCCTATTGTACCCGTGCAAGCACCGTTAATCGCGGCAACATTGAAAATGCTTCTTGAATGAGACTCCATCTGAAGGATTTTTCCCGGAGCGGCGTTAGTTCGCTCTCGATTCCCACTTTGTCTGGAGCTTTTTCATGACCAAATGGATACCCGCGCTGCTGATGGGCGTCAGCTTGCCTTTGCTGGCGGCGCAGTCGCCTTCCTATGGCCCACAGCTGGAAGGGTTTCAATACCCGTTTCCGGCGCAGAATTTCAGCTTCGAGTCCCAGGGTGCGCAGGTGCAGATGGGTTACATGGACGTCAAGCCCACCGGCACGCCGAACGGCAAAAGTGTGCTGATGCTGCATGGCAAAAACTTTTGCGGCGCGACCTGGGAGGGCAGCATCAAGGCGCTGACGGCGGCAGGCTATCGCGTGGTGGCGCCGGATCAGATTGGCTTCTGTCGTTCCAGTAAACCCGCTGACTACACCTATACATTTGAGCAGTTGGCGCAGAATACAAAGGCATTGCTGACCCGCTTGGGTATCGACCACGTCACTGTCGTCGGTCACTCTATGGGTGGCATGCTGGCGACGCGTTTCGCCCTGATGTACCCGGATCAGGTGGATCAACTGCTGTTGGTCAACCCGATCGGCCTTGAAGACTGGAAAGCCAAAGGCGTGCCCGATCGCAGCTTTGACGACTGGTACGCCCGTGAACTGAAGACCAGTGCCGAGAGCATCCGCAAGTATCAACAGTCGACGTATTACGCCAACGAGTGGCGACCGGAGTTCGATCATTGGGTCGACATGCAGGCCGGCATGTTCAACGGCAAGGGCAAGGAAGCGGTGGCCCGGGCGTCGGCGCAGACCTACGGGATGATCTTCAATCAGCCGGTGTTCTACGACTTCGAAAAGCTGAAGATGCCGACGGTGTTGTTCATCGGGCAGAAGGACAACACCGCCATCGCCAAGGACGCCGCGCCGGAGGCACTGCGCAAAACGCTGGGCAATTATCCCGAATTGGGCAAGGCGGTCGCCAAGCGCATTCCGCAGGCGACATTGATCGAGTTCGCCGGGTTGGGGCACGCGCCGCAGATTCAGGATCCGCAGCAGTTCAATAAGGTACTGCTGGAGAGCTTGAAGCGCTGAGCGAGTCGCTGATTTCTGCCTGACGCTCTGCACGAACAAAATGTAGCCGGCTTGCTGGCGAATGCTGTAGATCAGCCAGACATCAACGTGTCTGACTCAGCGCTTTCGCCAGCAAGCCGGCTCCACAGGTTAGATGTCGACCACAAATCATCGAAACGACGCAGTACCTGTAGGAGACGTCCGAGGTTACGAGGGCAGCGAAGGCGGTGTTTCAGTCACATCAATGGCGAATGACACACCCCATTCGTCGGAATGCCGCCCAGAGCAAGCTCGCTCCCACAGGCATTGCGCCAGCCGCGAATCGGGGTAACGCCGCAATATGTAAGGACAGGTCGGAGGTTACGAAGGTTTGGGGGTTGCCCCCCCAAACATAGAATCTCCTACAGGGCATGCGTTACGTTCAATGTTTTCGTTTCAACCGCATCCGCAACATCGGATACGGCCGTCCCAGACCGTCCACCTCAGAGCGGCCCACCTGCTCGAATCCCTGCTTCTCATAGAACCCCAACGCCTGCGGGTTCTGCTCGTTCACGTCGAGCTCGGTCACGCGGTAGTGTTCGATCGCGTAGTCCAGCAGCTTCTTGCCCAGCCCCATCCCGCGATAATCCGGTGCGATGAACAGCATCTCCAGTTTGCCGGGAGTGGTCCCGCCGAAACCGGTGATGTTCAAGTGCGAGTCACGGGTGCAGAACAGGTTCACCGAGTCCAGGTACTGGGTCTCCAGTAGGTTTCTGAGGAGCGTGATGTAGTTTTCCGGCAGGAAGTCATGGGTGGCGCGAACCGAGGCCTCCCACACGCGGGTCAGTTCGGGGTAATCGTGCTTCTTGGGCAGGTAAATGACCGAGTGGTGGGTCATGTTGCCTCTTCTCCTGTGTGTCGTTGTCCTGATGTGGAGACGATAGCCAGAAAAAACAAACCCCGCCGTTTGAGGGGCGGGGTTTGTGATGAAGCTTGACCGGATCAGCGCTTAGACCGGTTCGGCCCACAGGTCGTATTCGTCGGCATCGACCACGCGGCACATGACCTTGTCGCCAGGCTTGAGATCACGATCGCTTTCGACAAAGACGTTCCCGTCGATTTCCGGAGCATCGAAGAAGGAGCGGCCCACGAAGCCTTGCTCGTCGACTTCGTCGATCAGCACTTCGATTTCCTTGCCGATCTTCATCTGCAGGCGTGCGGCGCTGATGGCCTGCTGGTGCGCCATGAAGCGGTCCCAACGGTCCTGCTTTACATCGTCCGGCACGATCGGAGCGTCCAGCAGGTTGGCGGGCGCGCCTTCGACTGGCGAGTACTGGAAGCAACCCACGCGATCAAGCTGCGCTTCGGTCAGCCAGTCCAGCAGGTACTGGAAGTCTTCCTCGGTTTCGCCCGGGAAGCCGACAATGAACGTCGAGCGGATGATCAGGTCCGGGCACTGTTCGCGCCACTTCTTGATACGCGCCAGGGTCTTGTCTTCGAAGGCCGGGCGTTTCATCAGCTTGAGGATCTTGGGGCTTGCGTGCTGGAACGGGATGTCCAGGTACGGCAGGATCTTGCCCTCGGCCATCAACGGGATGATTTCGTCGACGTGCGGGTAAGGGTAGACGTAGTGCATGCGGACCCAAACGCCCAGCGAGCCGAGGGCCACGCAGAGTTCGGTCATGCGGGTCTTGACCGGCTGGCCGTTCCAGAAGCCGGTGCGGTACTTGACGTCAACGCCGTAAGCGCTGGTGTCCTGGGAGATGACCAGCAGCTCCTTGACGCCGGCCTTGACCAGGCGCTGGGCTTCGTCCAGCACGTCACCGACCGGACGGCTGACCAGCTTGCCGCGCATCGACGGGATGATGCAGAAGCTGCAGCTGTGGTTGCAGCCTTCGGAAATCTTCAGGTACGCATAGTGGCGCGGGGTCAGCTTGATGCCTTGTGGCGGTACCAGATCGATCAGCGGGTTGTGATCGAGTTTCGGCGGCGCGGCGTCATGGACGGCGTTGACCACTTGCTCGTACTGCTGCGGACCGGTCACGGCCAGCACGCTTGGGTGTACGTTGCGAATGACGCTTTCGTCCACGCCCATGCAGCCGGTCACGATCACTTTGCCGTTTTCGGCGATGGCTTCACCGATGGTGTCCAGAGATTCGGCCTTGGCGCTGTCGATGAAACCGCAGGTATTGACCACGACCACGTCGGCGTCTTCGTAGGTCGGCACGACCTCATAGCCTTCCATGCGCAACTGAGTGAGGATGCGCTCGGAATCGACCAGAGCCTTCGGGCAACCGAGGCTGACAAAGCCGACCTTGGGGGCGGCAGACGTGGTGACGGTGGACATTGACTAACCTCGGCGTAGGTATGCCTGGGCGACTGGCCGAGGCATTGATTGGGCGCTGGGTGCGCCTCTGATCAAAAAGTGCGCAATTCTAGCGATCAGTCGAGCGATTGACCAGTGTTATACCGAGAATTACGACGAGTGCTGCGCTATGCTTCGCGCCTTGAGCCCGGCGGCGGTGTCGACCGGGCTTATCGGAATTTACCGGTGTGAGTCAGGTCCATGGGACAGCACCGCACCGTTGTGCTCGAGTCATGGTTTCAGGAGTGGTAAATGGGTCACGCAACTAGTCAGGCCGAGGCCGGACATCAAACGGCGAAACCACTGAGTCTTCTGGTAGGCGCGGTAGGTGTGGCGTACGGGGACATCGGCACAAGCCCGCTGTATACGATCAAGGAAGTGTTTGTCGGTGGGTATGGTGTGCAGGCCAGTCACGATGCCGTGCTGGGTATTCTGTCGCTGATCTTCTGGTCGCTCGTCTGGGTCGTGTCGTTCAAGTACATGGCCTTGGTGCTGCGCGCCGATAACGACGGGGAAGGCGGCATCATGGCGTTGACCGCGCTGGCACGTCGGGCGTCGTCCAAATTTCCGAAACTGCAGGCGACCATGATCGTGTTCGGTCTGTTCGGTGCCGCGCTGTTCTACGGCGACAGCATGATCACCCCGGCGATCTCGGTGCTGTCGGCGATCGAAGGGATGGAACTGGCATTCGACGGCCTCGACCACTGGGTCGTGCCGATCGCGCTGATCGTGCTCGTGGCCTTGTTCCTGATTCAGCGGCACGGCACGGCGCGGATCGGCGTGATGTTCGGTCCGATCATGGTGCTGTGGTTCGTGACGCTGGGCGCGCTTGGCATTTTCGGCATCGCGAGTCAGCCGGAAGTGCTGCACGCGGTAAACCCGGTCTGGGCCGTGCGCTTCTTTATCGACCATCCCGGCATCGGCGTGGCGGTGCTTGGCGCGGTGGTGCTGGCGCTGACCGGTGCCGAAGCGCTGTACGCGGACATGGGCCACTTCGGTCGCAAGCCGATTTCACGCGCCTGGTTCGGCCTGGTATTGCCCGCGCTGGTGCTCAACTATTTCGGTCAGGGCGCACTGGTCATCCAGGATCCGGAAGCCGTGCGTAACCCGTTTTATCTGCTGGCACCGACCTGGGCACTGTTGCCGCTGATCGGCCTGTCCACGCTGGCGACCATTATTGCGTCGCAGGCCGTGATTTCCGGCGCCTTCTCCATGACGCTGCAAGCGATCCAGCTGGGCTATATTCCGCGTATGTACATCCAGCACACCTCGAGTGACGCCCAGGGGCAGATCTACATCGGTGCCGTGAACTGGGCGCTCATGGTCGGCGTGATTCTGCTGGTGCTGGGCTTCGAATCGTCCGGTGCGCTGGCGTCGGCTTACGGCGTTGCGGTCACCGGCACCATGCTCTGCACCACCATTTTGGTGGCATCGGTCATGCTGCTGGCGTGGAAGTGGTCGCCCTGGATTGCGGTGCCCATTCTGGCAGGCTGCCTGTTTGTGGACGGTATGTTCTTCGCAGCCAACGTCCCCAAAATCGTCCAGGGCGGGGCATTCCCGTTCCTGGCCGGTATCGTGCTGTTCATCCTGATGACCACCTGGAAACGCGGCAAGCAACTGTTGGTGGACCGCATCGACGAAGGTGGCCTGCCGCTGCCGATCTTCATCAGCAGTATCCGCGTTCAGCCACCGCATCGCGTTCAGGGCACCGCCGTGTTCCTTACCGCCCGCCCGGATGCGGTGCCGCATGCGCTGTTGCACAACCTGTTGCACAACCAGGTGCTGCACGAGCAAGTCGTGTTGCTGACGGTGGTTTATGAGGACACGCCACGGGTGCCTGCTCCCCAGCGTTTCGAAGTCGAAGCGTACGGGGAGGGCTTTTTCCGGGTCATCCTGCACTTCGGATTCATTGACGAACCGGACGTGCCGGCGGCGCTGAAGCTGTGTCATTTGCCTGATCTGGATTTCAGTCCGATGCGCACCACGTACTTCCTCAGCCGCGAAACCGTGGTGTCGACCAAACTGAAAGGCATGGCCCGCTGGCGTGAAGGGCTGTTCGCCTTCATGTTGAAAAACGCCAACGGCAACCTGCGCTTCTTCAAGCTGCCTTACAACCGGGTGATCGAGTTGGGGACGCAGGTGGAGATGTAAGCCGTCAGAGGGCGCCGGTATTCCTGTAGGCGCGTGGCTTGTCTCTGGGCCGCATCCGGACGACCTGCCGGGAACCGGCAGTCGATCCATACGGCGCGGTACATCTGACAAAGCCCGTGTGCATGCTTATACGACTGCTGCGCAGGGGTTCGTCCGGACGCGCTCCAGACACGAGCCACGCGCCCACCGTTGAAATTTGCAAGACTCAAAAAACGAAAAATCCCCGCAGTCGTGAGAGTGCGGGGATTTTTTGTGCTCCGGATTTACTCGGCGCTGGCCGACTCCGGCGCCTCCTTGCCTTTCCATTTGTCGATGACCGCAATCAGGCGCTTGGCCAGCGCCGGGTAGTCCTCGTCAAAGTGATGGCCGCCTGGCAATTGCAGTTTCTGGCCAGGGGCGGTCGCTTCGGTGCAGCCGCTTTCATCCTTTTCTTCCACGCCATAGACGCAGAACACCTTGTCACCCGGCAGCTTGGCCATTTCCGGGCCGGTAGCCGCTTCTTTGCCTGACGCGCCGAGCCAGCCTTCGACCGCGATTTCGAAGCTGCCGCTGCGCGCAAAGGCGAGGAGGATGATGCCGTCGACGCGCGCTTTGTCGTCTTCCGGCAAGCGGTTGTAAATCGCAGGCAGCACGTCGGCGCCGAAGGAATATCCGGCGAGAACGAAATGCTTGGCGCCCCATTTCTGGCGATAGTGGGCCATCAGCTCGGTGAGGTCCGCTGCGGTCTGCTCAGGAGATTTGTGCTCCCAGTAGTAACGCAGGGTGTCGATTCCGACCACCGGATAGCCGCCCGACTTCGCCATGTCGCCGGCCACGTCCTTGTCCAGGTCCCGCCAGCCGCCGTCGCCGGAGAGGAACAGGGTGACGGTGTCCGATGGCTGGCTCGAAGGCACCTCAACCACGGGAATGTTCAGGCCGCCGCTGGCGTCATCGGCGATCAGCAGATGACGGACTTCGGTGTTCAGAATCTGCGGGTACTTGATGTCGTAGTCGCTGATTTTGGTTTCGGCGTTGGGCGTGTCCCGCACGAAGACCGCGGTTTCGTCGTCCGGGCCGTCATTCCAGGCCACGGTCCATTTGCCATGGGCAGCGGCTTTCGGTGGAGGGACCTTGCAGTCAGGTTGATTGAGGACAAAGTTCACCGAAATCGCCTGGGCCTTGTCGTTGTTCTGGCCGGCCAGCCAGTCCCACGCCACGGAACCGCCTGCGCTGATGCCGGCGACCACATCGGGGACGCCATCAAGCTTCTGCAGCGCGGCGCTGAAAGACTTCTCTTGCAGTTGGCAGTCGTCCTTTGGCAGGACGACCTGAATGACCTGAGCCGATGCGTCGTAGCTGAGCGCCAGGACCTGTTTCTCGGTCAGCGCATCTTCCGTGGTCACGGCCAGTGCGACCCGTGTCTTGACCTTGGTCGACGGGGTGGCGCGGATCAACGCCGAACCATCCTCCAGCGTCATGTGTTCCAGCGTGGGTTGTGCGGCAGGGCGGTTCCACAGCCAGAACCCCAATGCCACCACCAGGATTACCAGGGCTGCGAGCAAAAAGCGCCAGTAGCGTTGAATCATCAGCGTTTCACCAATCCAGTCAGGCCGCCCGCGATCAGGGCGGCGGTATCTGCCAGTGCCACCAGCGGATCGAGTCCTGCGGGCACAGCCATATAACGAGGTTCCCAGTCAGGCTGGAATTTGTCTTTGAAGCGACGCAAGCCCTGGAAGTTGTAGAGCTGCTCGCCACGGCTGAACACCATCGAACCCAGGCGCTGGGTCAATGGGGCGCCACGCCGTGGCTGAAGGCCCGACAGCGGCACCATGCCGAGGCTGAAGCGTGCGTAACCTTCCTTTTTGTAATGCAGGATCAGGCCAACCATCATGAACTCCATGGTCAGCTTGGGCGCTTCCGGGTGCGAACGCATCAGGTCGAGGCTGGCCAGATCATGGCGAGAGGTCTCCAACAGGTTGGAAAACGCCACCGGCTTGCCTTCGAAATGAACGATGGCGATGCGGAAGTGCTTGAGGTAATCCAGGCTGAAACGGCCGAGTGAGAAACCTTTCTCGCGCACGTTCTTGCCGGTCAGCCAGGCATCGGAAATCACTTTCAGCTCATCCATCGGCGCTTGGCCGACTTCGTAGATTTCCAGTGACAGACCGTCGCGACCACCCCGGTTCCAGGTGTAGCGCAGGTCCTTCATTTCCTTGCCCTTGGCGTCGATGTCGAACTTGTGCAGGTCGACGCGCGCCTCTTCACCCAGCTTGATCGCCGTCAGGCCGATGTCCATGTAGAACGGCAGATTCTCCGCGCGCACCTGATAGAACACGGGGCGGGCGTGGTGCACGTCGCACAGGTCACGGAACTGCCAGATCAGCTCGGCGCGCTGTTGGGTCGGGCCGATCGGGTCGTAAAGCGCCACCAGACTGCGGCCGCGATGGGCATACATCAAAAAGGCATTGCCGTCGGGGTGCAGCAGCACCGCTTTGTCACCGGTCAGTACCAGACCGCCGTCAGGCTGATTGGAGGCCTTGATGATCTCGGCGGCCTTCGCCAACTGTGCTTCGTCCGGCAAATCGATTTGCGGACGTGCAGTGCGCAGCAGCCAGGTCAGCGAAACGATGACCAGCAACACCGCGCTGCCCAGTGCCGAGCGCAGCCCGCGCGGCGCATCGGCATCAAGGGTGAACTGCCACCACAGCTGATGGCTGTAGGGAACGTCCTGATAAGCGAACAGCAGCAACCAGAACGAGGCGCCCAGCACGCAGACACTGGCGACCAGATACAGCGGCGAGAACGGCAGTTCCAGCAACCGGCTCGGGCGATAGAAGGACCGACGGAAGATCGCCAGCAGGCAGGCAGTCAGCAGCAGCAGACTGGCTTCCTCCCAGTCGAAGCCTTTAAGAATCGACAAGATGGAGCCGACGAACAGCAGAATCGTGGTCAGCATCCAGGCGGCAGAAAGGCGACGGCGCAGGCCTTGAGCCAGCAGCAGGCACAGCACGCCGATCAGGCTGGCGCCGAAGTGCGAGGCGTCAATCAAGCGATGAGGGATCAAAAAGCCGAGGCTTTCAAGGCGCGTATCGATTTCGGGCGTTGCGCCGGAAAACAGCAGGACCACGCCAGACAGAAACACCAGCAACGCCAGAATCGGGGCGCCCAATCCTGAGGCGACGCGCATGGCCTGACGGGCAAACAAAAACCGTTTGGCTTCGCTGAACAGCAGCACCAGGCACGCAATCAGCAGCGGCAGGACGACATAGATCAAGCGATACAGCAGCAGGGCCGCCGCGAGTGGCGCCGCACCGAGTTCATCGGCAAAGGCGGTCAGCAGGATGGCTTCGAATACGCCGACGCCACCCGGAACGTGGCTCAGTACGCCGGCAGCGAGCGCCAACAGGTACACCAGCAGGAACGCGCCGAACGGCGGGGCAGAAGGAAGCAGCAAATAAAGGACGGCAGCGGCAGCCGCCACGTCCAGCGCGGTGATCACCAGTTGCATCAAGGTCAGGCGCAGGCCAGGCAGACGCAATGTCCGGCGTCCGGCGCGCACCAGCAGATTGTGCGGGATGGTCTGTTCCGGAAGACGACGGCGATAAATCGCGATACCCAGAATCAAGCTGATCGCCAACACGGCCACCGCGACAGTCGCCAGTACCGGGACCGACACATGCAGCGCCAGCGACGCCGCGGGCAGGTCGCTCAAGGTCGCCAGCGCGGCCAGTGGCGGCAGTGCACAACCCAGCGAAAGGCTGGCGAACAACGTCATGTGGGCCACTTCGCCCGCGCCCAGTCCCAGCCTGGAATACAACCGGTAACGTACAGATCCGCCGGACAACATCGACAGGCCTACGGCGTTACCGATGGCAAATGCGCAGAAACCGCCCATGACCAGTGACTTGGCGGGCAAATTGACGTTCGCATAGCGACTGGCGGACCACTCATAACCCAGCAGGATGGTGAAGCCGATAGCGGTCGCCAGAACCGCGCCACCCAGAGAAGGCAAGGGGACGCTGAGCAGAGAATCCTGCAGCGCGTAAATGTCGAGTTCGGTCAGCATGTGCCGACAGGCAATCAACGCCAGGGCGAACAAGAGGATAGTGACAGCCAGACCGATAGGCTGACGGTACTTGCTCACCAGCTCGCGCACGCGCAGTCGGGCAGGGGGGACCGGAGTATTCTCCGGAACTGCTTCGTTTGTGTCGGATGGGTTGGCGCGCATCAATCACTCCTTGGATCGTGCGCGACAGGATGGGGGTATACAGCCAAGTTACCAATCCCTACGCAAAAAATAATTCAGGATGTTAGCGCTTCAACGTCTAACGGGCGAATACAGCGGATACGTGTTGGTGACCGTTCAGTCTAGGTTCAGTTACTGGCAAGCGTATCGGCCAAGGGGCCAAAAACTGTCGCCCCCGGCAACATAAGGTAACAAGCCCCTGAAGACCAAACCGTACCGACAACGAGTTGTGACAAGCGTTTAGTCATGCTGTTCGGGTGCTTTTCGTCAGGGCAAAAAAAAGGCCACTCTTTCGAGTAGCCTTTTTAGACGTTTGGTTGCGGGAGCCGGATTTGAACCGACGACCTTCGGGTTATGAGCCCGACGAGCTACCAGACTGCTCCATCCCGCGTCTGTGAGGCGGCATTCTACAGTCGAACGACGAGGTGTCAACCTTTAATGCTCGGGATCGACAAAATAACCACATTCGTTGTGCCGGTACGCTTAAGTGACCGATGGACAAGGCTTTTATCCAGGCAGCCACCTATTGGCAGGTGGCCATGATCGGCGGGCAATGTTTCAGTTGTATGAAGCCGCCGTGTCGGCGCGAGGGGACAGTAAAATCAGGCGCGCACAAAAAAGGCCACTCTTTCGAGTAGCCTTTTTTGATGTTTGGTTGCGGGAGCCGGATTTGAACCGACGACCTTCGGGTTATGAGCCCGACGAGCTACCAGACTGCTCCATCCCGCGTCTGTGAGGCGGCATTCTACAGAGTAACGACGAACTGTCAAGCAAGTGACAGAAAAAAGTGCTTTTTCTTCAAGCGGTTAGCGCTCAGTGTCAGCGGTGTCGGGCTGCCGAGGCTTGCCACGCGGGCCTGTCAGAGGATTCGAGCGGTTGCTTTGGTGGTGACGGCGATGGTGCATTTCTTGTCAGTGATTAGGCGTGGTGAGTGTCAGACAGATACTTGAGTGAGATACTGCCCAACCTGTTTTCCTACGATCACACGCTATGCCGCAGCGCAAAATTATCCATATCGACTGTGACTGCTTTTACGCTGCCATTGAAATGCGTGACGATCCGCGTTTGGCTGGCAAGCCGCTGGCAGTCGGTGGGTCGGCCGACCGGCGTGGCGTCATCGCAACCTGCAATTACGAGGCGCGCGCTTATGGCGTGCGTTCAGCGATGTCGTCCCGGCATGCGCTTTCGTTGTGTCCGGATCTGACCATCGTTAAGCCGCGCATGGAGGCTTATCAAGAAGCGTCGAAGGAAATTCACACCATCTTTCGAGACTACACGGACCTCATCGAGCCACTGTCGCTGGATGAAGCCTATCTGGACGTCTCTGAATGCAGCCATTTTGCCGGGAGCGCCACGCGCATCGCCCAGGACATTCGCCGGCGGGTGTCCAACCAGTTGCACATCACCGTTTCCGCCGGTGTGGCCCCCAACAAGTTTCTGGCCAAGATCGCCAGCGACTGGCGAAAGCCGAACGGGTTGTTCGTGATCACGCCGGATCAAGTCGAAGCGTTCGTGGCTGATCTTTCTGTCTCCAAGCTGCACGGTGTGGGCAAGGTGACGGCTGACAAGCTCGGTCGCCTTGGGATCATCAGTTGTGCGGACCTGCGGGGCTGGGCCAAGTTGGCACTGGTGCGTGAGTTCGGGTCGTTTGGCGAGCGGTTATGGAACCTGGCGCACGGTATCGATGAGCGACCCGTGCAGAACGATAGTCGCCGCCAGTCGGTGAGTGTCGAGAATACCTACGACACCGACTTGCCTGATCTGGCCAGCTGCCTGGAAAAGCTACCTGCGCTGCTGGAGAACCTGAATGGTCGGATCGCTCGCATCGACACGCTTTACCGGCCGGGCAAGCCTTTCGTGAAGGTGAAGTTTCATGATTTCACCCAGACCACGCTGGAGCAGGCCGGGGCGGGGAAGGATCTGGAAAGCTATGAGCAACTGCTGACTCAGGCATTCGCACGCGGTGACAAACCGGTGCGACTGCTGGGCATCGGAGTGCGGCTGCACGACCTGCGCAGCGCACATGAGCAGCTGCAGCTGTTCAATTGACGTAACGTTATTCGCTGCCGACCGGCACGGCCACCAGACGGCCCGCGTCTTTCGCCAGAGACTTCAGGAATTCATGCTGCAATTGAGGATCGTTGCGGGTCATCTCGATCAGCGATTGTTCGAGATCGCTGGCTTCTTCTTCCAGGCCCAGCTCCGACAGGCGTTTGACCCGGTGCACCCATTGGCTGACTTCATCGTCTTCCAGATCGTCGTAAATCAGGTCATGTGCTTCGATCAGCTTGCCGCGCAGGGACTTGCTCAGTGGCAAGCTGGCGCTGGCTTGCACGTGGGCCTGTTCATCCTCGACCTTGAGGCCTAGCTGAGTCACACGGCTCAGGTCCTTCTCGGCAAACGGGCTGTCCAGCAGGTTGACGCGCAGGATGCCGTTACGGTCGGTGTTCAGCTCATCGGTGTCCTTTCCGGCTTTGACCTCGACCGGGCTTTCGCTCCACGGCAGGCTGGAGTGTTCGACCCGATGGTCACGCTGGACTTCATCGATGCCGGCAAGGTTCTGTTGTGCGCGCCCATGTGAGGGGGCGTTCATGAACGGGTTGATGCCCGCGATCCCGTAATTCAGCCAGTCTTTGGTGACGCTGTCGGGCAGGCTGCCAAAGGTCAGCACATTGACCACATTCGCGCCGACCCCTGCGACGATTGCGACTGCACCCAGCGGGATTTCGTAAATTTCGCGCCAAGGCTGGTAGGGGGTATAGCGGTCGTAATGACGAGTGACATCGTATTCGGTGATGTCGAAGGTTTTCAGCTCGTGAATACGGACACGACGTTGCGGAAGCTCAAGGGTCTTAGGCTCGCCGACGTCGATTTGAAAGCTGTGGTCGAGCAGTTTGCGCTCGATGCGTTCTTCGTGTTCGCTGCGTTGAGACAGATGGTTGGCGCAACCGCTGACGAGCAGACTGCCGCACAATACGGCGCCTGCGAGGCTTGAGGAACTTCGCTTTAACATGAGATCTCTTGTTGCAGGCGGACTTGCCTGGACAAAACAGGTAAAAGCGCGCCCGCCTGAAGCGGGCGCGCCATCGACTCAGCGCTTGATCCGGCCCTTGATGAAGGACAGTACATCGGCAACCGGCAAGGCCTGAGCTTCAGACTCGGTGCGGCTCTTGTACTCCAGATTACCTTCGGCCAGACCGCGGTCACTGACCACGATACGGTGTGGAATGCCGATCAGCTCCATGTCCGCGAACTTGATGCCGGGGCTGGTTTTCTTGTCACGGTCATCCAGCAATACCTCGAAACCGGCAGCGGTCAGTTCCGCGTAGAGTTTGTCGGTGGCTTCACGAACGGCTTCGGTTTCATAGCGCAATGGAACCAGCGCGATCTGGAAGGGTGCAAGCGCGTCGCTCCAGATGATCCCGTTATCGTCGTTATTCTGCTCGATGGCGGCAGCCACCACGCGGGAAACGCCGATGCCGTAGCAGCCCATGGTCAATGTCACCGGTTTGCCGTTCTCGCCCAGCACCTGACACTTCATCGCGTCGCTGTACTTGGTGCCCAACTGAAAGATGTGACCCACTTCGATGCCGCGCTTGATGATCACGGTGCCCTGGCCATCCGGACTTGGGTCACCTTCGACGACATTGCGCAGGTCGGCGACTTCCGGGACCGGCAGATCACGCTCCCAGTTAACGCCGAAATAGTGCTTGTCGTCGATGTTCGCGCCAATGCCGAAATCGCTCATCAGCTCGACCGAGCGGTCGATGATGCAAGGCAGCGGCAGGTTCAGCGGGCCAAGGGAACCGGCGCCTGCGCCGATGGCGGCACGCAGTTCGGCTTCGCTGGCCATGACCAGCGGGCTGGCAACCAGTGGGTGGTTGGACGCCTTGATCTCGTTGAGTTCGTGGTCGCCACGAATGATCAACGCGATCAGCTTGCCTTCTTCGGCGGCATGAACCACCAGCGTTTTGACGGTTTTCTCGATCGGCAGACCAAACTGCTCGACCAGTGCGGCGATGGTTTTCGCGTTCGGGGTGTCGACCAGGCGCAACTCTTCGGTCGCGGCGCCACGTGATTTCTCGCGTGGGATGGCCTCGGCTTTTTCGATGTTGGCGGCGTAGTCGGACGTGTCGCTGAACACGATGTCGTCTTCACCGGATTCGGCCAGTACGTGGAACTCATGGGAGCCCGCGCCACCGATCGAACCGTTGTCGGCCACCACAGGGCGGAAGTTCAGGCCCAGGCGAGTGAAGACGTTGCAGTATGCCTGATGCATGCGGTCGTAGGTTTCCTGCAGGGAATCCTGGGTCGCATGAAAGGAGTACGCGTCCTTCATGATGAATTCGCGGCCGCGCATCAAGCCGAAGCGTGGGCGGATCTCGTCACGGAACTTGGTCTGGATCTGGTACATGTTGATCGGCAGCTGTTTATAGCTGCTCAATTCATTGCGAGCCAGATCGGTGATGACTTCCTCGTGGGTCGGACCCGCGCAGAAATCACGGTCATGACGGTCTTTCAGGCGCAACAGCTCAGGGCCGTACTGCTCCCAGCGACCGGATTCCTGCCACAGTTCCGCAGGCTGAATACCGGGCATCAATACTTCCAGCGCACCTGCAGCGTCCATTTCTTCACGAACGACGGCTTCGACCTTGCGCAGCACACGCAGGCCCATCGGCAGCCAGGTGTAAAGACCGGAAGCGAGTTTGCGAATCATGCCGGCACGAAGCATCAGCTGGTGGCTGATCACGACCGCATCGTTTGGCGTTTCTTTCTGTGTGGCGAGCAAATATTGACTGGTACGCATGGTCGGCCGTTGTCGGTTGCTGTGACTGGGAAATGACCTGGCATTGTACGGTGGTGATACGGTCGAGTACAGGGCGGACGGGCGTTGTAGCGCAAGGGATTGGCAGAGTTGCAGGAATGAAAAAGCCCGGCGCAAGGCCGGGCTTTTCTATAACGAGTGTCAGACTGTTCGATTACAGGACCGAAATCGGGTAGTCGACGATCAGACGGAACTCGTTTACGTCGCCTTCGCCCTCGTCCGTGTTGGCACGGTGGAACGCTTGACGGATACGAAACGACAGGTCTTTTGCCGGGCCAGTCTGAACAACGTATTTGGCTTCAACGTTGGTCTCGTGGTGGCTACCGTCAGAACCGTACAGACCGGTGTAGGTGCTGTTCGATGGCGTGTGGGTACCGTCAATGTTGGTACCGCTGACGTAACGGGCCATGAAGCTCAGGCCAGGAACACCGTAGGTTGCCATGTTCAGGTCGTAGCGAGCCTGCCAGGAGCGTTCACCCGGGGCGTTAAAGTCGGAGTATTGAATCGAGTTCGCCAGGAAGATCGAGTCGCCACCGCGGTTGTTGTCGCCGATACCGATGTAGTCGAACGGCGTATCACCGTTAACTTTCTGGAAGGCCAGGGTCAGGGTATGAGCGGCCAGGAACGAGTAGGCTGCAGACAGGGAGTAGGCGTTGTTGTTGATGTCGCCTGCTTTCTTGCTGCCAGTGTCCTGGGTGTTGTAGTAGTTGAAGTCGAAGGCCAGGGACTGGTCATCGGTCAACGGCAGTGCGTAGTTCACGTTGCCGTAGTACTGGTTCCACACGTCTTCCAGTTTGTTGTAGTAGAAACCAACACCCAGGTTGTCAGTGATCGAGTACTTACCGCCGCCGTAGGTGGACGACTTGGAGGTCACACCTGCGTACGTTGCCCAGATGTCGCCGTCACGGTTGGTTTCGTCTTGGCTGGTGCCCGAAGTGAAGCGACCCGCTTCAACGTCGAGACCTTTGATCTCGCTGCTCTGCAAAGTCACGCCAGTAGCCGTTTGTGGCAACAGGCGGGAGCCGCCGACTGCGAAGACCGGGTTCTGCGGCTGCATGTCGCCGATTTTCAGTTCGGTTTTCGAGATGCGGAACTTAACAGCGCCACCGGCTTTGCCGAAGCTGTCTTCGTTTTTGCCGTTGCTGTCGGTGACCAGGTTACCCGAACCCGAGTACTTGTCGGAGCCGTCCAGTTTGAAGCCGGCATAGCCGAACGCATCAACGCCCACACCGATCAGGCCTTGGGTGTAACCGGAGCTGTAGTTAGCCCAGAAACCTTGAGTCCAGTCTTTGTCGTCTACGGCGCCGTTCATTTTGTCGCGGTTGTAGTAGTAGTTGCGGGCTTTGACGTCCAGCTTGCTACCTTCAACAAAACCAGTTGCTTCGGACTGATCGCTTACGAATGCCGCAGCCGATGCCAATTGGGTACTGGCCGCAGTAACTGCCAGGGCGATTGCGCTCCACTTCATCACTCTCATCGTGACTTTGCTCCTTTGGTTTTAAGAAGAGTACTGCCGTCCACCTGTTTTTTTATCTGGGCGGCTCTTTCTTTTTGGTGTCGGCGAACTTATAGCACGCTGACATTATTGGCGATAGTTACGAACCTATCCTTTCAATTTCTTTACGGCCATGTCGCAAATCAGCTCTGTCCATGTCGCTACTGAACAGCTCCTTATCTGTAGACGTACAACTACCGCAGTACTTTTCGACAGTCAGGGGCCATCTCCGCTGTGATCTGGACCCTGTCATTCCGAACGCCCCCACGCGTTTGCTCGCCGTTTTCTCGCTGACCGTGAGCCAGGTCTACGACCCGTGCTGTTCGATCCTGTGTGTGACAAAGCAACAACCGTGCACAAAGTTCCCACGTACGTGAAAAAAATGTGTTTCTGCGCATAAATACTTTCAGTTGCTGTCGTAATTCATTGTTTTTTAAACATAAAAAAATTTCAGAAAAATGCTTTGCGATGCCTGTGGGAATGAGGTTAACGCGCAAAAATGTCACTGGCGTTACCTGTTACCGCGAGGAAGTGGGTAAATGGCGGATAGGTCTTGCGGTTTATGTCACGGGAGTGAGTCGTTTTGGTGCGCGGGAGTGTCGTGTCGCCTGAATTTGGTACAGCGGTGCCTTTTCCTTCGCTGCAGTTGACCTGAAAGTCAGTGAGCGCGTAGAGCAGGCATGCTGGCTGCCTTTATTCCACGGGCCTGCAGGCTGCTTTTTTACGGGATTGTTATGTCCGTAGTGGTTCGAAAGCCTGCTTCATGTCAGTGCGAACACAGTGGGCCTGAACGGTGCTGGTGCGCCTGCCGCTTTTTGGCTGGAAGTGACTCCAGGCCAACAGCGTATAGGCAAAATGTTCGCAAAATGGCGTGGTGGCGTGATTCGCCCTGTATTCCCGAGTATCCTGCTAGGCATTAAAGACAATGTGTTTCGGCGATTCAATTTGTCGAAAACCTAACCCGGCGATCAGGAGTTATGGCGTGTTCGTTTTGGATCAGCGCTTGTTACAAGACACTTTACCGGTGGGCGATTTCCCGCTGTCTCGACTGCTATTGTCGAATGACTCGCAATACCCGTGGTTCATCCTGGTGCCACGCCGGGCGGATATAAGCGAAGTGTTCCAGTTGTCCGATGCTGACCAGGCACAACTGTGGAAGGAGACAACTGTTCTGTCCAAGGCGCTTAGCCAGTTGTTCCAAGCTGACAAGATGAACGTCGGGGCATTGGGTAACGTGGTGAGCCAGCTGCATATGCATGTCATTGTTCGACACAAGCATGACATCGCATGGCCGACGCCGGTCTGGGGCAAATATCCGGCGGTGCCGTATTCGGCGGAGCAGGTAGCGGACATCCTCACGCGTCTTAAAACGGCGCTGACAGTCGATTTCACTTTTGCGGAAGACAGGTCATGAACCTTGACGAACGGGTAATGGAGCTGGAAAGCCGACTGGCTTTTCAGGATGACACCATTCAGGCACTCAACGATGTCCTGGTCGCGCAGCAACGCAGCCTGGAACGCATGCAGTTGCAGATGGCAGCGTTGATCAAGCGTCAGGAAGAGATGGGTGGGCAGTTCGAAGCATTCGAAGAAGACGCTCCGCCGCCTCATTATTAAGCGTCGGCTGGCATAAAAAAACCGCGCCCTTGAGCGCGGTTTTTTATTGAGGCAACGCTTAGCGACGGGGCAGCGCGGCGATCACGTCCTCGGCTTGCAGGCCCTTGTCACGGTTCATGACGGAGAACTCCACACGCTGACCTTCGACGAGCACACGATGGCCTTCGCCACGGATGGCGCGGAAGTGCACGAAAATATCGTCGCCGGAGTCGCGCGAGATGAAACCGAAACCCTTGGAGGTGTTGAACCACTTCACGGTACCGGTATCGCGGTTGCCGAGTTCATGGGGTTGCGCGGCGGGAGAAGGAGACGACTTGTAGAAGCTGACGGCGAGGTGGATTGCCACAGCGATCACGACCGCCAGCAGGCTCACCAGAACGGCCGGCTGGCCAGCAATGGTTTCAAGCGGGACGAGCAGCGTAAGGATTTGAAGAACAACCGCCAGCACCAGTAACACACTGACCAGATTTTGCAGTTGGTGACGCGGACCTTTATTCCAGTAAGGGATCACTGGCGCAAGCACCAGGTTAATCAGGCCAAAGAATGCCAGGTACAGCGCATCCGGTTGAGACAGGTAGGAAGACAGCGCTTCGCTACGCAGGCTGGGTATGAATGAGAGCAGCAGGGCAGCTGCGCCCGTCAGCAGGTGGACTATTTTCAACATTTTGATAACTCACATTTAAGATGGATCACGAGGAAATAGCTGGCAGGGTTCGGTACGCTTCTGAAAAAAGGGAGGCGTGATGCACGAGCGCTGGTCCAGCCTATGCGCTACAGCCTGTTGGCACGTCAGTAGCGACACATCTGTATTTAACAGCAAAGCCGAGAGCTACTCAAATCAAGCGCTTAGCGCGACTGATCGCAGGGGATGCTGGCAATTTGTCCCATATTTAGCGTGCGTCGCTAAAGCCTTGTTCCAGAGCCGTCAGTGCGACAAACACGCCTTTTCAGCGAATGTAATATTTACCAAGGCGTCTTTTGCCCGATTTTAGTTGGCCAAGCGACTGCGCCGGCTCGTGTTCGCGCGCAGGCGTCATACCCTCAGATGGCTGCGCAGGCGCTCGTGTCTTGATAGAGTGCTGACAGCTAATTGGAAAAAACCATCATATAAAGAGGGCAACGCATGGCAATCGATATCGGTATCAGCGAAGAAGATCGCAAGTCCATCGTGGAGGGTCTTTCCCGTCTGCTGGCAGATACCTATGTGCTGTATCTGAAAACCCATAACTTTCACTGGAACGTCACCGGTCCGATGTTCCGTACCTTGCACCTGATGTTCGAGGAGCAATACAACGAACTGGCGCTGGCGGTGGACTCTATCGCCGAGCGTATCCGTGCACTGGGCTTCCCGGCACCGGGCACCTACTCGACGTACGCGCGCCTTTCTTCGATCAAAGAGGAGGAGGGTGTTCCTTCGGCTGAGGACATGATCCGTTCTCTGGTACAAGGCCAGGAAGCCGTTACGCGAACGGCTCGCGGGATTTTCCCGCTGCTGGACAAGGTCAGCGATGAGCCTACGGCTGACTTGCTGACTCAGCGTATGCAGGTCCACGAAAAGACTGCATGGATGCTCCGTGCGATGCTCGAAGGCAAATAATGTTGGGGGTGGGCGGCTGCGTTGGCGCTCACCCAATCTCCTGAGCTTGACCGCAGGCGGATTTGCAGGCGCAAGCGCAATGCGAAGGCGCGGACATGGCAGTTGTAGTCTCACCTTCAGTTGATACTTTTTCGATGCGCTGAGTGCGTTTGCTGGCGAAAAAAATACATATATAACGCCATTTTTTTATCTTGGACTTTTCGGGGCATGACTCTCGAAATTCCCCCTTCTACTGTGGTGATGTCCTACGCCATCTGAGTATGGGTTCTACTGGTTAACCCCAGATGAATAGGGCTTGATAGACGTGTTGTTGATTTGATTTCAAACATTTCTATCGCCGTATTTGTCACTGCGTCAAAGGGGGTTAAATGAGTCAAGATGCTGCACGGGAAATCAAGGAAGCTCATCGATGTTTTAAGATTCAGCACGATCCATTCATCGAAACCTTCAATATGAACCTCGCGCAGCCTCAGGCGCGCTCGGTCAGGCTTAACGGGCTGGCCACATGCCTCAGGCTGGAGGAGGTTTACTGGGACATTCTGTCCGAGATTGCACGCTGTAATAGTTGTTCCATCAATGCGGTATTGTCTTATATCGATCGGGAAGTTCACCTGCGCTACGGCGGGGTAAAGAACTTCAGTGGTCTGATTCGCGTAGTGTGTGTCGCGCATCTGTTGAAAGCCGAAGGCTTCCAGCTGTCGCCTGTCTGAATCAGGATCAATCCGGCAAGATCTCTTTTTGCGGGTGCGCCCTCGGCGGACCCGCCTTCGGTAACGGTCACCTGGCAGCGAGACACGTTCGTGCCGGGTGACTTCTTTACGCGTATCGCCAGACGCGGCTGCACAGCCTTGATTAACCCTATATAATCCCCCGCCTTACTATGGAAGGCAGGGACTGACCGTCGGGTTGAACTGCATGCCAAGGCTCCTGCACCATTGCGCACTGGCGACGGGCGAGAGCTCCACCGAATTCGAATTACGAGAAGTGAACACACGATCATGATGCGCAGCCATTATTGCGGCCAACTGAACGAAAGCCTGGAAGGTCAGGAAATTACCCTTTGCGGATGGGTCCACCGCCGTCGCGACCACGGGGGTGTGATTTTCCTCGACATACGCGATCGTGAAGGTCTGGCTCAAGTGGTCTTCGATCCGGATCGTGCAGACACCTTCGCCATCGCCGACCGTGTTCGCAGCGAATACGTGGTCAAGCTGACCGGCAAGGTCCGTGCGCGTCCCGCCGGTGCGGTCAACCCGAACATGGCCTCCGGTGCCATCGAAGTGCTGGGTTATGAGCTGGAAGTCCTGAACGAATCAGAGACGCCACCGTTCCCGCTGAACGAATACTCCGACGTCGGCGAAGAAACCCGCCTGCGTTATCGCTTCATTGACCTGCGTCGTCCTGAGATGGCCGAGAAACTGCGTCTGCGCTCGCGCATCACGTCCAGCATCCGTGGCTTCCTCGACGGCAACGGTTTCCTCGACGTCGAGACGCCGATCCTGACCCGCGCCACCCCTGAGGGTGCTCGCGACTACCTGGTACCGAGCCGTACCCACGCTGGCAGCTTCTTCGCCTTGCCGCAGTCGCCTCAGCTGTTCAAGCAACTGCTGATGGTCGCGGGCTTCGACCGTTACTACCAGATCGCCAAATGCTTCCGCGACGAAGACCTGCGTGCCGACCGTCAGCCTGAGTTCACTCAGATCGACATCGAGACCAGCTTCCTCAACGAAGCCGACATCATGGGTCTCACCGAGAGCATGATTCGCAAGCTGTTCAAGGAAGTGCTGGATCTGGAATTCGGCGATTTCCCGCACATGACCTTCGAAGAGGCCATGCGCCGCTACGGCTCCGACAAGCCTGACCTGCGTAACCCGCTGGAGCTGGTGGATGTCGCCGACCAGCTCAAAGACGTCGAATTCAAGGTCTTCAGCGGTCCGGCCAATGACCCGAAATGCCGTGTGACCGCTCTGCGTGTTCCAGGCGGTGCGAACATGCCGCGTAGCAAGATCGACGACTACACCAAATTCGTCGGCATCTATGGCGCCAAGGGCCTTGCGTACATCAAGGTCAACGAGCGCGCCAAAGGCGTCGAAGGCCTGCAGTCGCCAATCGTCAAGAACATCCCGGAAGCCAACCTGAACGTGATCCTGGATCGCGTTGGCGCGGTAGACGGCGACATCGTGTTCTTCGGTGCCGACAAGTTCAAAGTCGTCAGCGAGGCGCTGGGTGCCTTGCGCATCAAGCTGGGCCACGACCTCAACCTGCTCACCTGTGAGTGGGCGCCGATGTGGGTCGTCGACTTTCCGATGTTCGAAGAGAACGACGACGGCAGCTTCACGGCGCTGCACCACCCGTTCACCGCGCCGAAGTGCTCGCCGGAAGAGCTGGAAGCCAACCCTGCGACCGCACTGTCCCGTGCCTACGACATGGTATTGAACGGCACCGAGCTGGGTGGCGGTTCGATCCGTATTCATCGCAAGGAAATGCAGCAAGCGGTCTTCCGTCTGCTGGGTATTGCCGAAGATGAACAGCAAGAGAAGTTCGGCTTCCTGCTCGACGCGCTGAAGTACGGTGCACCGCCGCACGGTGGTCTGGCGTTCGGTCTGGATCGTCTGGTCATGCTGATGACCGGCGCCCAGTCGATTCGCGAAGTCATTGCCTTCCCGAAAACCCAGAGCGCCGCCGATGTCATGACTCAGGCGCCTGGCCTGGTCGACGCCAAGCAGTTGCGTGAGCTGCACATCCGCCTGCGCGAAACGCCGAAGGCTGAGTAATGACGGAGCGGGGCGAGTCGTTTCGACGACTCGCTTCGGTTCCCGGCCCGAGAGGGCAAGATTCGAGTAAAGCGTCCTCGTTCGAGTGATCGGATTGAGGACGTGTGTGTTTCAAGGTTTGGAGCGTGTTATGGCTGGTCATTCCAAGTGGGCGAACATCAAGCACCGCAAAGAGCGTCAGGATGCCAAGAAAGGCAAGATTTTCACCAAGTGGATTCGTGAGCTGACGGTTGCCGCCCGTCAGGGTGGCGGTGATCCGGCTTCGAACCCGCGTTTGCGTCTGGCTCAAGACAAGGCGCTGGGTGCAAACATGAGCCGCGACATCATTGACCGTGCCATCGCTCGGGGCGCGGGCGCCGCCGATGCCGACGATATGGTTGAACTGGGTTATGAAGGCTATGGCCCGGGTGGCGTGGCCGTCATGGTTGAAACCATGACCGACAACCGCAACCGTACGGCAGCGGCTGTGCGTCACGCATTCAGCAAGTGCGGCGGCAACCTGGGCACTGACGGCTCGGTGTCGTATCTGTTCGAACGTAAAGGCCAGATTTCATTTGCGCCGGGCGTCGATGAGGATGCGTTGATGGAAGCGGCCATGGAAGCCGATGCCGACGACGTCGTGACCCATGAAGATGGCTCGATCGATGTATTCACGTCGTTTGCGGGTTTCTATGCCGTGCGAAACGCGCTGGAGGCGGCCGGTTTCAAGGCCGCTGACGCGGAGATCGTGATGCAGCCGACCACAAGCGCGGTGCTGGATCTTGAAATGGCGGAAAAGGTGCTCAAGCTGATCGACATGCTCGAGGACCTGGATGACGTGCAAAACGTTTATTCCAACGCAGAAATCCCGGATGAGGTGATGGAGCAGCTTGGCTGATCACAACCCTGGTCTGGACCTGAGGCCGGAGGCACGAAGCGCTGATTCGATCATCGCTATCGGCCTCCGGCTTCTGCCTTTATGCTGCGTTCAATTGTGCGCATCACTTCTCAAGCTGCAGGCGTTATGACTCTTATTCTAGGTATCGACCCCGGTTCGCGAATCACCGGCTACGGCGTGGTGCGTGACACGGGGCGCGGCTGCGAGTACGTGGCTTCAGGCTGTATCCGCACCGGCAGTGGTTTGTTGCATGAGCGGTTGCAGATCGTTTATCGCGGAGTGCGTGAGGTGATTCAGACCTACGGACCGATGACCATGGGCATTGAGAAGGTGTTCATGGCCCGCAACGCCGACTCGGCGCTCAAGCTCGGTCAGGCGCGGGGCGCCGCAATCGTCGCCGGTGCCGAAGAGGGGCTGGAGATCGCCGAGTACACCGCCACGCAGGTCAAGCAGGCGGTTGCCGGGACGGGCGGGGCGAATAAAGACCAAGTGATGATGATGGTCATGCATTTGCTCAAACTGACGCAGAAACCGCAGATTGACGCCTCGGACGCACTGGCGATTGCGTTGTGCCATGCTCATACGCGCTCCAGCCTGATCCCTCACGGTCTGAATACCGCACGCAGTCGTGGTGGTCGCCTGCGTCTCTGATAGCATCATCCGCTTATAAATTTTCACTTGCAGCTCGTGTGAGTCCTGCAACCATGGCGACCAGGGTTCAGCCCGGTCCATCGCAGCGACGGGCTACTGGAAAGGATCTGATACGTGATTGGACGTTTACGTGGTGCGTTGGTCGAGAAGCAACCGCCGCACCTGGTGCTGGATGTGAATGGTGTGGGCTATGAGATCGAAGTCCCCATGACCACGCTGTATCGTTTGCCGCACCTGGGCGAGACGGTGACGCTGCACACCCACCTGGTGGTTCGTGAAGACGCGCACCTGCTGTTCGGCTTTTACGAGAAACGTGATCGCGAAATGTTTCGTGAGCTGATCCGTCTCAACGGTGTCGGGCCGAAACTCGCGCTGGCTTTAATGTCCACGCTGGAGGTCGACGAGTTGGTGCGCTGTGTTCAGGCACAGGACACCTCCGCGCTGACGCGTGTGCCCGGCGTCGGCAAGAAGACGGCCGAGCGCTTGCTGGTCGAGCTCAAAGACCGCTTCAAGGCCTGGGACGCGTTACCGGGTACCTTTGCGCTGGTGTCAGAAGGACCGGGCGCGCCTGTTCAGGTTGCCACTGCCGAGTCGGATGCCATCAGTGCCCTGGTTTCTCTGGGCTACAAGCCTCAGGAAGCCAGCAAGGCGATAACCGCCATCAAAGACAAGAATCTAAGCAGTGAAGACCTGATTCGCCGCGCACTCAAGGGGATGATGTAAGTGATCGAAGCAGACCGCCTGATCGCCGCCACAGGCCGCGACCGAGACGAACAACTGGATCGTGCCATCCGGCCGTTGAGTCTCGCCGATTACATCGGTCAGCCGACGGTTCGTGAACAGATGGAGCTTTTCATTCAGGCGGCTCGCGGGCGCAACGAAGCGCTCGATCACACGCTGATCTTCGGCCCGCCAGGGCTGGGTAAAACCACGCTGGCCAACATCATTGCCCAGGAAATGTCGGTGTCGATCAAAAGCACCTCGGGGCCGGTGCTTGAAAGGCCGGGGGATCTGGCGGCAATCCTCACCAACCTTGAACCCCACGACGTGCTGTTCATCGACGAAATCCACCGTCTGTCGCCTATCGTCGAAGAGGTCCTGTACCCGGCGATGGAGGACTTCCAGCTTGACATCATGATCGGTGAAGGCCCTGCGGCGCGCTCCATCAAGCTCGATCTGCCGCCGTTTACACTGGTGGGCGCCACCACGCGTGCCGGCATGCTCACAAACCCGCTGCGTGACCGTTTCGGTATCGTCCAGCGTCTTGAGTTCTACAGCACCGCCGACCTTGCCACGATCGTGTCGCGGTCGGCCGGTATCCTGGGCCTGCACATCGAAGACGAAGGCGCCTTCGAGATCGCTCGCCGCGCCCGTGGTACGCCTCGTATTGCCAACCGCCTGTTGCGCCGGGTCCGGGATTTCGCCGAAGTGCGGGCCCAGGGGCAGATCACCAAGGCCATCGCTGACCTGGCGCTGAACCTGCTGGATGTCGATGAGCGCGGTTTCGATCATCAGGACCGGCGCTTGCTGCTGACCATGATCGAAAAGTTCGATGGCGGTCCGGTCGGCGTGGACAACCTCGCCGCGGCGATCAGCGAAGAGCGCCATACGATCGAGGACGTACTGGAACCCTATTTGATCCAGCAAGGCTATATGATGCGCACACCTCGTGGGCGCATGGTCACCCGGCACGCGTACCTGCACTTCGGTTTGAACATCCCGTCCCGGATGGGCGAGCGGTCGATTCCGGACGAGCCTGTCGGCGACGCCGACGAATAAAAGCAGCAGCGACCGATTTATTCGGGCGTTTGATGGTCAGACGGGCAGTCGCGGCAATGTGATGGCCGCCTGACAGTGAAAAACGATGAAAAACAGTTGCCTGGCCGGATTGGCAACCTGAGGAGTAAGCACTAGAGTATGCGCGCGCAAAACGGGGCTCAGTCGTTCGCACATCGCTGTCGCGTTTATTACGAGGACACCGATGCTGGCGGCATCGTCTATTACGTCAATTACCTGAAATTCATGGAGCGGGCTCGGACCGAGCGATTGCGGGCGTTGGGCTTTGCTCAATCCCGAATGGCCGATGACGAGAACCTGTTGTTTGTCGTGCATTCCAGTGAGGCGCGGTATCACTCGCCGGCGCGCCTGGACGATGAGCTGCTGGTCAGCGCCGAAGTAATCGAATTGAACCGTGCCAGCCTGCGCTTTCTGCAACAGGTCAGGCGGGCTGCGGATGATGTGCTGCTCTGCGAGGGGCAGTTTTTGGTGGCGTGTGTGCGCGCCGATAGTTTGAAACCCCGGGCCATTCCCGAAACTCTGCGCGCGGCCTTTGCCGGCCAGAGTGGCGCGGGTACACATTCAGAGCAGGAGATACAGCGTGGAAGCTAACGTCGTCGACCATTCCTCCATGTGGAGTTTGGTCAGCAATGCCAGCGTGGTTGTACAGTTGGTGATGCTGATCCTGGTGGCCGCATCGGTCACTTCGTGGATCATGATTTTTCAGCGCAGCTCCATGCTGCGTGCAGGGCGCCGTGCGCTGGACAGCTTCGAAGAGCGCTTCTGGTCGGGCATCGACCTGTCTAAGCTGTACCGTCAGGCGGGCAGCAACCCAGACCCGGATTCGGGCGTGGAGCAGATTTTCCGCGCGGGCTTCAAGGAGTTCTCGCGTCTGCGTCAGCAGCCGGGCGTTGATCCGGACGCCGTCATGGAAGGTGTTGCACGTGCCATGCGCGTTGCCATCTCCCGTGAAGAAGAGAAGCTGGAGCAAAGCCTCCCGTTCCTGGCCACCGTCGGCTCCACCAGTCCGTATGTCGGCCTGTTCGGTACCGTCTGGGGGATCATGAACTCCTTCCGTGGTCTGGCCACTGCGCAACAGGCCACACTGGCCACTGTCGCACCGGGTATCGCCGAAGCACTGATCGCGACCGCCATCGGTCTGTTCGCCGCAATCCCTGCAGTAATCGCCTACAACCGTTTCGCCGCCCGCGGTGAGAACCTGATTGGCCGTTACTACACATTCGCCGACGAATTCCAGGCCATCCTGCACCGTAAAGTGCACACCAGCGAAGAATAAGCAGGTATTTCCCAATGGCTTTAATCGCTCGCGGCCGACGCAGCAAACGCAAGCCGGTCGCCGAAATGAACGTGGTGCCTTACATCGACGTGATGCTGGTGCTGCTCGTCATCTTCATGGTGACGGCTCCAATGATTAACCAGGGCGTGAAAGTCGACCTGCCCAAGGTCTCCAGCGAGGCCTTGCCGCAGGACAACAACAATCAGGTCCTGACCATTTCGATCAAGGCTGACAAGACCTACTACTGGAACCTTGGCAGCGAAGTCGATACCGACAAGCAGATGGACAAGGCCATGACCTTGCCACAGCTGACCAGCGCCGTGACCAAGATCATTGCTGCGGGTCGTGAAGCCGGCAAGCAGACCCAGGTCTTCATTCGTGGCGACAAAACCGTCGATTACGGTGCTGTAATGGGCACGATGGGCGGGTTACAGAAGGCCGGAGTCGGTAACGTTGGTCTGATTACCGAGGCGCCCTGATGCAGCCGATTCGAGAGCCGTCAGCCTCGGAAAGCTACTTCTGGCCCTCAGTCTGGGCTGTGGCACTGCACGTCCTGATTTTTGGTCTGTTGTTCGTCAGCTTCGCGATGACGCCGGAGCTGCCTGAGTCGAAGCCGATCGTTCAGGCGACGCTTTATCAGTTGAAGTCGAAGAGCCAGGCGACGACCCAGACCAACCAGAAGCTTGCTGGCGAGGCAAAGAAATCCGCTGCGCGACAGACAGAAGTCGAGCAGATGGAGCAGAAAAAAGTTGAACAAGAGGCGATAAAGGCGGCGGAACAAAAGAAAGCCGATGCCGCTCAAAAAGCCGAAGAGCAAAAGGCTGAGGAAGCGAAGAAAGCAGAAGAGGCCAAGAAGGCCGATGATGCGAAGAAAGCCGAAGCCAAAAAAGCGGACGACGCGAAGAAAGCTGCAGAAGAGAAACAATTGGCTGATATAGCCAAGAAGAAAGCCGAAGACGACGCGAAGAAGAAAGCCGAGGAAGACGCCAAACGCGCGGCCGCCGAGGAAGCCAAGAAACAGGCTGCCGAGGACGCGAAGAAGCAGGCTGCTGAAGACGCGAAGAAAAAGGCCGCCGAAGACGCGAAGAAGAAAGCGTCTGAGGATGCCAAGAAAAAGGCTGCTGACGACGCGAAGAAGAAAGCCCAGGATGCTGCCCGTAAATCGGCGGAAGAGAAGAAGGCGCAAGCACTGGCCGACTTGCTTTCCGACAAGCCGGAGCGCCAACAGGCACTGGCCGATGAAAAGGGTGACGAAGTGGCTGGCAGCTTCGATGACTTGATTCGCTCGCGGGCTGCAGAAGGTTGGGCACGCCCACCGTCCGCGCGCAAAGGCATGACAGTAGTGTTGCAGATCGGCATGTTGCCGGACGGTACGGTTTCTTCGGTGACTGTGGCCAAGTCCAGCGGCGATGGTCCTTTCGACAGTTCGGCAGTAGCAGCGGTCAAGAATATTGGTCGTTTGACAGAGATGCAGGGTATGAAACCTTCGGATTTCGCACCTTACCGTTCATTCAAGATGACATTCACACCTGAGGACCTAGCCTTGTGATTAACCTTCTTCGAGGATTGCTTGTCGTTCTTTGTTGCGCAGCGGGTTTCGCCGCTGCCGACGAAAAGAACATTCTGGTCACCAGCGGCAGTGACCGTGCCACGCCGATCGCAATCGTGCCGTTTGGCCTGCAGGGTGGCAGCGTATTGCCAGAAGACATGGCTTCGATCATCAGCAATGACATGCTGAACTCGGGCTACTACTCGCCTATTCCAAAGGAAAACATGATCAGCCAGCCTAGCCAGGCCAGCGAAGTCATCTTCCGCGACTGGAAAGCGCTGGGTGCCCAGTACGTCATGGTCGGCAGCATCTCGCCGGCGGGTGGTCGTCTGCAGGTTCAGTACGCCCTGTTCAACGTGGCGACTGAGCAGCAGGTTCTGACCGGTAACGTGTCGGGTACCACTGACCAGTTGCGCGACATGGCGCACTACATTGCCGACCAGTCGTTCGAAAAACTGACCGGCATCAAGGGCGCGTTTTCCACCCGTATGCTGTACGTCACCGCTGAGCGTTTCGCGGCCAACAACACGCGTTACACCTTGCAGCGTTCGGACTATGACGGTGCGCGCGCAGTGACGCTGTTGCAGTCCCGCGAGCCGATCCTGTCGCCGCGCTTTGCGCCGGATGGCAAGCGTATCGCCTACGTGTCGTTCGAGCAGAAGCGTCCGCGCATCTTCGTTCAGCACATCGACACCGGTCGTCGCGAGCAGATCACTAACTTTGAAGGCCTGAACGGCGCACCTGCGTGGTCCCCGGACGGCAGCAAGCTGGCGATGGTTCTGTCAAAAGACGGCAACCCGGAAATTTATGTGATGAACCTGGCTTCGCGTCAGCTTTCGCGAGTCACTAATGATTCGTCCATCGATACCGAACCTTTCTTCGGTAAAGATGGCTCGACCATTTACTTCACTTCGGATCGTGGGGGTAAACCACAGATCTATAAAACGAGCATTAATGGTGGCGGCGCTGAGCGAGTCACTTTCATTGGTAACTACAACGCCAACCCTAAGTTGTCGGCTGATGAAAAGACTTTGGTCATGATCCATCGTCAAGATGGTTTCACAAACTTCAAGGTGGCGGCTCAGGATTTGCAGCGCGGTAGCGTAAAAATCCTTACAGATAGCAACCTTGATGAGTCGCCTACTGTTGCGCCCAACGGCACCATGGTAATCTACGCCACCCGCCAGCAGGGCCGGGGAGTCTTGATGCTCGTGTCCATTAATGGACGCGTGAGGCTCCCGCTTCCTACCGCTCAAGGCGAAGTCAGAGAACCTTCCTGGTCCCCTTACCTGAACTGACGCGGCGCTTTACGTTTTACTTAACACACTGGGGTTCATTAGGAGTTTCACGATGGAAATGCTGAAGTTTGGTAAATTTGCTGCGCTGGCTCTGGCCATGGCTGTAGCTGTAGGTTGCTCGTCCAAAGGCGGCGACAATGCCGGTCAAGGCGCTGCTGTAGATCCAAACGCTGGTTACGGCGCAAACACTGGTGCAGTTGATGGCTCCCTGAGCGAAGAAGCTGCTCTGCGCGCAATCACCACTTTCTACTTCGAATACGACAGTTCTGACCTGAAGCCAGAAGCCATGCGCGCTCTGGACGTTCACGCCAAGGACCTGAAAGCTAACGGCGCTCGCGTTGTTCTGGAAGGTAACACCGACGAACGCGGTACTCGCGAATACAACCTGGCACTGGGCGAGCGTCGTGCGAAAGCCGTTCAACGCTACCTGGTTCTGCAAGGCGTTTCGCCAGCTCAGCTGGAAATCGTTTCCTACGGTGAAGAGCGTCCAGTTGCTACCGGCAACGACGAGCAATCCTGGGCTCAAAACCGTCGCGTCGAACTGCGTAAGTAATTTGACATGCGAACGTGCCGCCGTGCTTTAACCGTTCTGGCTCTCACCCTTCCTCTTGCAGCGATGGGTGCGGTTCCTGTGGTCGATGACAACTCTGGCTCCGCTGGCAGCAGTTATCCGCCATCGGGTTATGGTACGGCGGGCGCCTACGCCGGAGGTGGGGCTACGGCCCAACCTTCGGCGCAAGGTCAGCTGTTCATGCAGTTGCAACAAATGCAGGATGAAATTTCGCGCTTGCGCGGAATCGTCGAAGTCCAGCAGAACGATATCCAGCAAATGAAACAAGAAGCGCTGGATCGCTACAAGGACCTCGATTCTCGCATCGGAGCTGGCGGCGCACCCGCTGCACCCGCTGCCAACAATTCTGCTTCCGACGGCGGCGTCAATGCCGGCGGAGCACCCGTAGCACCTGCCGCTGGCGCAGCGGCCAGTCAGGCACCGCAAACCAGCAGCGAACCCGGTGATCCGGCGAAAGAGAAGCTCTATTACGACGCTGCTTTCGACTTGATCAAGGCCAAGGATTTCGACAAGGCCAGCCAGGCGTTTTCTGCGTTCTTGCGCAAGTACCCGAACAGCCAGTACGCCGGCAATGCCCAGTACTGGTTAGGCGAAGTGAATCTGGCCAAAGGCGACCTTCAAGGTGCTGGTCAGGCGTTCGCCAAAGTGAGCCAGTTGTACCCCAAGCATGCCAAGGTGCCTGACTCTCTCTACAAACTGGCGGATGTCGAGCGTCGTCTGGGTCACACCGACAAGGTCAAAGGCATTCTCCAGCAAGTCGTCGCCCAATACCCTGGGACGTCGGCGGCACAACTGGCTCAGCGTGACCTTCAGCGTCTGTGATGACCCGGTAGTTTGACCCTCGATTCAAGAAAGCCGCGCGTTGCGCGGCTTTTTTCGTTAGAATCTCGCACCCGAAATTCCGGTATTGATTACGCTTCTGTAGATTCTGCGAGCGCAGGGTGTACGGAAGTGCCTGACGGAGGCGGATGGCCTGTTTAGCCGTTACGCCCGTGGCCCCTATGCAAGACACATTACGCATCACCGAAGTTTTCTACTCCTTACAGGGTGAAACGCGCACGGCAGGCCTGCCTACCGTATTTGTGCGTCTCACTGGCTGCCCGCTGCGCTGTGGTTACTGTGACAGCGAATACGCCTTCACCGGCGGCACCCTTCAGACCCTCGACTCGCTCATGGAGCAGGTTGCCAGCTATCGCCCCCGCTATGTCTGCGTGACGGGCGGAGAGCCTTTGGCTCAGCCAAACGCGATCCCGCTGCTCAAGCGCCTGTGCGATGCCGGGTATGAGGTGTCGCTGGAAACCAGTGGGGCGCTCGACATCTCCAAGGTCGATCCGCGCGTCAGTCGCGTGGTAGACCTGAAAACGCCGGGCTCTAAAGAAGTCACGCGCAATCGGTATGAAAATATCGATTTGCTGACCGCTAACGATCAGGTGAAATTCGTGATCTGTTCGCGGGAAGACTACGACTGGGCTGTCTCGAAGATCATCCAGTACGGGCTTGATCGCCGCGCGGGCGAGGTGCTGTTTTCTCCCGTGCACCGCGACTTGAATGTCAGGGATCTGGCTGACTGGATCGTTGCTGACAATCTGCCGGTTCGGCTGCAGTTGCAACTGCATAAAATTCTCTGGGACGACGAGCCGGGGCGCTGACATGAGTGAACAGACGATGACTGAGAAACGAGCGGTAATCCTGCTGTCGGGTGGCCTGGATTCGGCCACCGTGGTTGCCATGGCAAAAGCCGACGGTTTTACTTGCTACACCATGAGTTTCGATTACGGCCAGCGCCATCGTGCCGAGCTTCAGGCTGCCGAGCGCGTGGCGAAAGACCTGGGTGTGGTCGAGCACAAGGTCATTGGCCTCAACCTGAATGGCATCGGTGGTTCGGCGTTGACCGACAGCAGCATCGCCGTGCCGGAAACACAGGGTGAGGGTATCCCCGTCACTTACGTGCCTGCGCGCAATACCGTTTTTCTGTCATTGGCGCTGGGTTGGGCTGAGGTGCTGGGTGCGCGTGACATCTTTATCGGCGTGAATGCTGTTGATTACTCCGGTTACCCGGACTGCCGCCCCGAGTTCGTCGAGTCGTTCGAGCGCATGGCGAACCTGGCGACCAAGGCCGGCGTGGAAGGGCAGGGCTTCACGATTCAGGCGCCGCTGCAGATGCTCAGCAAGGCAGACATCGTCAAGGCCGGTACTCGTTTGGGCGTCGATTACGGGCTGACGGTTTCCTGCTATCAGGCGGACGATCAGGGCCGTGCGTGCGGCAAATGTGACAGCTGCCGACTGCGTGCAGAAGGCTTCTCGGCAGCGGGCGTAACGGACCCAACGCGTTATTTTTAAATTTATTTGCAATAAGGTGTTGAATTACTGAGAGAAACCGGTAATATACGCGCCACCACGAAGCGGGTCGTTAGCTCAGTTGGTAGAGCAGTTGGCTTTTAACCAATTGGTCGTAGGTTCGAATCCCACACGACCCACCATCTTCAAAACCCGAGAGGTCCACGAAAGTGTGAATTCTCGGGTTTTTTTTGCCCTGGATTCAGTGAAATCCTCAGACAGTGCTGAGCCGTTCAAGGTAAGCGCAAAACATGTCGGCCATCGCGTTCGAGTAGTTCTCGATCTCGGCGGCGGTCCGAGGGTGCTCGGAAAACTCCTTGCCCACGGTGCTCAGCGTTGTCTTTATCAGCTCGGCTGCCTGGATTCTCGTCGCCTGCTGTGCCTCGGGCAGGACCTCCTCCATGAAACGTTGTATGGCGCGCTCGCCAGTCGCCTTGGCTTGCTGTGCTTCGGGCGCATGCCGATACAGAGGCGCTGCGTCGTCGAGTGCGATTCGCATGTCGGCCTCCTCGCACTCGGAACAAATGAAGGTGTGGACCAGATCCCGTAGTCGCTGAAAGGGCGGCGTGGCGGTGTCACCGAGGATGCGGGTCAATAGTTCGGTTGTTTGTGTCCATTCATCACTTTGCAGCCGGAACAGGATGGCGGCCTTGTTCGGAAAGTATTGATAGAGCGAGCCAATGCTCACGCCTGCCTTTTCCGCGACTCTGGCGGTGGTGAAACGGGCAGCGCCTTCCTTTGCCAAAACCTGAATAGCCGCTTCGAGAATGATGGAAACGGAGGCTTCCGAGCGGGCCTGTTTTGGCTTTTTACGCAAAGAAATCGAGGGGTTGCGGGAGTCGGTCATGGCGGCTCGGCAATGCGAATGTTAAATGTGAGTGATTCGTCGCATTCTAGTCCGGCGTTGAGATCGACGCATCTTTTAACCCGGAGAAACCCATGAGCACACTGACTAACGCCCCCGTCGCCCCGTTGCTGAGCTGCCTGTTCGCCGAAGCATCCGAACACTCCCCGATGTCCATACCAGGCGTGTCCGAGCTCTCGCGCGACGAGCTGGATCGACTGATGCGCAGCAAGACCGACTATCTGGATTTTTATGGTCGTTTGAAAGATTTTCCGCTCGCTGTGTCGCGCGACACAGGCGCGCTGCTTTACATGCTGGCGTGCAGTTGCAAGGCGCGGACTATCGTCGAGTTCGGTACATCGTTCGGGATTTCCACGTTGCATTTGGCCGCAGCGCTGCGAGACAACGGCGGCGGTCTGCTGATTACCAGCGAATTCGAGTCGTCAAAAGTGGCGCAGGCCCGCAGCAATCTGATCGCTGGCGGCTTGCTGGACCTTGTGGAAATCCGTGAGGGCGATGCGCTGCTGACATTGGGCAAGGATCTTCCCGAAAGTATCGACCTGGTCCTGCTCGACGGCGCCAAGGCCCTCTATCCCGAAATTCTGACCTTGCTGGAAAGCCGCTTGAAGCCTGGGGCGCTGATCGTTGCTGACAACGCCGACTACGCGCCTGAGTATCTGGCGCGTGTCCGTTCTGCGGAGCAGGGCTACATGTCCATCCCGTTCGCCGATGACGTCGAACTGTCGATGCGGCTGGGATGAGGAGGGCGGTCGGTAAGTGATCGCTCAACAGGTTACGTGATACATTCGCCGCCGCTTTGCGCGACCTCCCGCTTCGGTCATCAAACGACTGCAATGCGGGAGGAAAGCGCGCGAGCATCCTAATCGCCGCATGCCCAACGAGGCGTGTGCAAGGTCGGAAACTTCATGACCGTGAGGGTTTCCCGCTTTATTTGTTGCCTGTTGTTCAGGTGTAAACTCGACGTTCGCGCTTACGCGCATTCAGGTCCTGCGAACATGACACAGATTTCCGAACGCCTTCTGGTGCAGGCGCACCTAGACGCCAAGCAGCCCAAGCCATTGACCCCGGAAGAAGAAGCCGAGTACCGCCGCCTGATCGCCGCCGAGCTGAAGGCTCAAGACGCCGTACTCGTCGCCCACTATTACTGCGATCCGGTCATCCAGGCCCTGGCGGAAGAAACGGGCGGTTGTGTGTCGGATTCGCTTGAGATGGCGCGCTTCGGCAAGAACCATCCGGCCAAGACCGTGCTGGTGGCCGGGGTGCGTTTCATGGGCGAAACCGCAAAGATACTGACGCCTGAAAAGCGCGTTCTCATGCCGACTTTGGAAGCGACCTGCTCGCTGGATCTGGGGTGCGGTGTCGACGAGTTCACCGCATTCTGCGACCAGCATCCCGAACGCACCGTGGTCGTCTACGCGAACACCTCGGCTGCCGTTAAAGCCCGTGCGGACTGGGTGGTGACTTCCAGCTGTGCGTTGGAAATCGTCGAGAGCCTGATGGACAACGGCGAGAAAATCATCTGGGCGCCGGACAAGCACCTTGGGCGCTACATTCAGCGTGAAACCGGCGCCGACATGCTGTTGTGGGACGGTGCCTGCATCGTTCACGAAGAATTCAAATCGCGTCAGCTCGAAGACATGAAGGCGTTGTACCCGGACGCCGCGATCCTGGTCCACCCGGAGTCGCCGGAGTCGGTGATCGATCTGGCCGACGCGGTGGGTTCCACCAGTCAGTTGATCAAGGCGGCACAGACGCTGCCAAACACGACATTCATCGTGGCCACCGACCGCGGCATCTTCTACAAGATGCAGCAGTTGTGTCCCGACAAGATTTTCATCGAAGCCCCTACGGCCGGGAACGGTGCAGCATGCCGCAGCTGCGCGCACTGCCCGTGGATGGCCATGAACACGCTGGCGCGCACCCTGCAGTGCTTGCGTGAGGGGACGAATGAGATTTTCGTCGACCCGGCGATCATCCCGAACGCGGTCCGACCGCTGCAGCGGATGCTGGACTTCACGCAGGCCGCTCGGTTGAAGCTATCAGGTAACGCCTAGTCAGCAACTGTATGAGCGCGCTTGCCCGCGATTGCAGAGTGTCAGCCGCCACAACGGTTCAGGCACTCTGCAATCGCGGGCAAGCGCGCTCCGACACCAGGCTTTTGATCAATTCATCATCTCTTTCACCGCCCGCTCCTGAGCGATGATTTCCTGCTGCCGCGCGTCGATCCGTGAAGCCAGCTGGAAGTTGTTGTTCGCGCGCCGCTTGGCGAACTCGAGCTGTTGAACGGCCTGCTTGAAATCCCCCATCAAGGCGAAATATTCCGCGCGCGCCTGGTGCAAACCGATGGTATTGCCTGAGAGGCCACGGGTGTCAGCCACCTGGTTCCAGATGTCCGGATCATCCGGGCGGCTTTTAAGCAGCGTTTCCAGCGATTTCAGTGCTTCAGGTGCCTTGGACTGTTTGAGCAGGACGTCGACCTTGGCCTGATTGAGCGGGTAGTCGTCCGGGTAAAGGTTCAGCATCCGGTCAACCCGTTGCTGAGCGTCGGGCAAGCGGTTGTTGGCAATGTCCAGATTCACCGCCGCCAGGTTGTAAGTGATGTTGTCCGGCGCCTTGTCCAGTAACGGTTTGAGTGTTTCGCGGGCTTCATTCAACTGACCCGCTTTGGTTTGCGCCAGGGCCAGCCCATAGCGGGCGGCATCGTTTTTCGGATTCTCGGCCAGTTGCGCGCGGAAGCGCTTGGCGGCCATGCCCGGTGTTTCTTCGTAGATCAGCACGACCCGCGAGCGCATGAGCTGATAGGCGAGGCTGTCTTCCTTGCCGCCTGGTTTGGCCTGTTCGGCACGGTTGCGGGTGTCAGCGATACGCGACTCCGTGACCGGGTGACTCATGAGAAATTCGGGTGGCTTGGCGTCGTAGCGATACTGACGGGCCAATTGTTCGAACATGTTGGGCATGTTGCGCGGGTCGTAACCCGCTTTTTCCAGATTGAGGATCCCGATCCGGTCGGCTTCCGCTTCGTTCTGGCGGGAGAAGCGGGCCTGTTCCTGAATCGCAGCGGCCTGCGTCCCGGCAATGGCGGCGATACCGGCGTCACCCGCACCGGCGGCGGCCATGACAATGCCGGCGAGCATGGCGGCCATCACAGGCACCTGCATGCGTTGTTGCGCCTGGACGCCTCGGGCAAAGTGACGCTGCGACAAGTGAGCCAGTTCGTGCGCGAGTACTGCCGCGTATTCGCCTTCGGTTTCGGCGTGCAGGAAAAGCCCGCCGTTGACCCCGATGATCCCGCCGGGCGCCGCGAAAGCGTTGATCTCGGGCGTGTTGATCAGGATGAATTCAAGGCGTCGGTCCTGCACCTGGCTGGTTTCGGCCAAACGATAGACCGAGGTCTCGACGAAGTCCTTGAGTTGCGGATCGGAGAGCTGAGCTACTTGCGCCCGCAGCAACCCGAGCCAGGCTCGGCCCAGGTCGTGCTCCTGTTGGGGCGAAACGATGGAGGAACTGGCGTCGCCCAGCGATGGCAGGTCATCCGCGAAAGTCGGGCTTGCCATCAGGCAGGCGAGCGTCAGCAGTGTGGGGCGCAAAAAATTCATGCACGAAACTCTGAGGCAGAAAGTCGTTACTGTAGCTGGCTCAATGGCTTGCTGACCAGAGTGGGGTATTCTTGCACGCGTGTAAGAAGGTTCTTCCTCGTTTTGTTTAGCGTTTCCGTGCAATTGGATGTGTCTACCTGGAGAGAAACAATGTCTGACGCTGTAGGGCGCCCTGCGACTTGCGATGCTGAGCTCGATGCCAGTGGCCTGAATTGTCCCCTGCCGTTGCTGAAGGCCAAGATGGAGCTCAACCGTCTTGCCAGCGGAGCAGTGCTCAAGGTGACCGCCACCGATGCGGGCTCCCAGCGTGATTTCCGCACCTTCGCCAAGCTGGCCGGCCATGCCCTGTTGCATGAAGAAGCTGCCGATGGCATTTATCGGTACTGGCTGCGCAAAGCCTGAGGTTTTCACCCCTTCGCCTTCTATCCCCTGGCCCAAAGGTTCATTGATGTTCAAAGTGCTTCGCGACTGGATGCAACGCTATTTCTCGGATGAAGAAGCGGTGGTGCTGGCGGTGCTGTTGGTGTTGGCGTTCACGATTGTCCTGACACTGGGCGGCATGCTTGCACCTGTGCTTGCGGGTCTGGTGCTGGCGTTTTTGATGCAGGGGATGGTCGTTCAGCTTGAGCGTGTGCGCATGCCTGAAGGGGCTGCCGTCGGACTGGTGTTCGCCTTGTTCATGGGCGCGCTGGCGGTGTTTCTGCTGGTGATCGTGCCGTTGCTTTGGCATCAATTGATTACGTTGTTCAACGAACTGCCAGGCATGCTCGCCAAATGGCAGTCGCTGCTGTTGCTGCTCCCTGAGCGCTACCCGCATCTGGTGTCCGACGAACAAGTGTTGCAGGCCATCGAAGCGGCCCGTGGCGAGATTGGCAAGTTCGGCCAATGGGCGCTGACCTTCTCGCTGTCCAGCCTGCCGCTGCTGGTCAACATGATGATCTACCTGGTGCTGGTGCCCATCCTGGTGTTCTTCTTCCTCAAGGATCGTAGGATGATTGGCCGCTGGTTCAGAGGCTATCTGCCCCGTGAGCGTACGTTGATCACCCGTGTTGCCGAGGAAATGAACCGGCAGATCGCGAACTACATCCGTGGGAAGGTCATCGAGATTTTCATTTGTGGCGCGGTGACCTACATCGCGTTCGTGACGATGGGCCTCAATTACTCCGCGTTGCTGGCGATGCTGGTGGGAATTTCCGTCGTCGTGCCCTACGTGGGTGCGGTGGTGGTGACGGTGCCGGTGGCGTTTATTGCGCTGTTCCAGTGGGGGTGGAGTGACCAGTTCATCTACCTGATGGCGGTCTACGGCATCATCCAGACGCTGGACGGCAACGTGCTCGTGCCGCTGCTGTTCTCCCAGACGGTGAGCCTGCACCCGGTCGCCATCATCTGCGCGGTGCTGCTGTTTGGCGGGCTGTGGGGATTCTGGGGGATCTTCTTTGCGATCCCGCTGGCGACCCTGTTCAAGGCCGTGCTGGATGCCTGGCCGCGTAACGAACCAACGGTGGCGCCGCTGTTGTAACGGAGGTTGTAACGGTGCACTTGTTACTGTGGGAGTGAGCTTGCTCACGAAGAGGCCGGTACAGTCAGCGCCTCTTCTCAGGCTGGAAGTCAGCCTTCGTGAGCAAGCTCACTCCCACAGGGTTTACCTGATGTCTCAAGCCTTGTTCAGCGCCTGAGCCTGTTCCAGAACCGCAGCCACGTGCCCCGGAACCTTCACGCCCCGCCATTCCTTGCGCAGCACACCTTCCTTGTCGATCAGGAAGGTGCTGCGATCAACGCCCAGGTATTCCTTGCCGTACAGCTTTTTCAGCTTGATCACATCGAACAGCTGGCAGAGGGATTCGTCTTTGTCCGAGATCAGCTCGAACGGGAATTCCTGCTTGGCCTTGAAGTTCTCGTGGGATTTCAGGCTGTCGCGCGACACACCAAAGACCACGGTGTTAGCCGCCTTGAAGTCGGCATGCGAATCACGGAAGCCCTGGCCTTCGGTGGTGCAGCCGGGGGTGCTGTCTTTCGGGTAGAAGTAAATCACCACTTGCTGACCCTTCAGCGCAGACAGGCTCACTGCCTGATCGCTGGTGGCCTGTACCTGAAAGTCGGCAACGGGTTTGTCCAGTTCTACAGCCATCGTGGTTTCCTTACATGGGGGCTTGCGGGCGCCATGGTTCGATCAGCGCATCGAGATTGAGTGCGTCGGCGAAGTCCAGGAACTGGTCACGGAGCCAGCTGATCTGGGTGCCGGCAGGCAGCGTCACGGTGAACGTCGCGTTGAGCATTGTGCCGCCGGTCTGTGGCGCCTGATAGGTGTCACAGATCAGGTTTTCCAGCTCGACATGATGGTCGATGAAGAACTGGCAGAGTTCGTTGATGATGTCCGGGCGATACGCCGAGCTGACGTACGCCACGTACGGCAACGCTTCTGGACGGCTTTCCAGCGATGCACTGCGCACGACGTTGACGGTGAACGCGTGTTTTTTCGACAGATTGGGCAGGCCGGTTTCAAGGCGCGCCAGAGCGTCCCAGCTACCGGTGACCTGCAGGATCAACGCACTGCATTCGCCGTGGCGAGTGAGGCGCGAGCTGACCACGGAGCAACGGTTTTCATGACTGGCGCGGCACAGGACGTTGGTCAGCTCCATTGGGTTTGCGCCAAGGGCACTGATGACAAGGAATTGTTCGCGAACTGTGGGGATGGACGACATGCAGCATTCCTAAGCGATGAGCGGTCGGTACATTGTTGGCTTGTGCGGCGGATTCGATGAACGCAAGCGTCGCAACGTCGACCCGGCCCCCTGTTGTGTCTGTCCGGGATGAACCGGTCAACCCAAGTGACAGCGACGCTGGGGCGGGGTTTGCGACGATGAAAGCGGACAGTCGAACGGGCTGCGCAGATGACCAGTACCGATCAAAGACCGAAGGGTAGCGAAAACCGTCGCTCAGGGGAATGCTCGCCTTGTGCAAGGATCATGGCGCCAGTACCATTACCGCTCTCTTTTTCCGGCAGGAGCGGTTTGCATGATTGCGGGCAGTATGGTGGCACTGGTCACACCTATGGATGCACAGGGTCGTCTTGACTGGGACAGCCTGAGCAAACTGGTGGACTTTCACCTGCAAGAGGGCACCAACGCCATTGTTGCCGTCGGCACTACAGGTGAGTCTGCGACGCTTGACGTCAACGAACACATTGAAGTCATTCGCCGCGTTGTCCAGCAGGTCGCTGGCCGCATCCCGGTGATTGCCGGCACGGGCGCCAACTCCACCCGCGAGGCGGTCGAACTGACCACCAACGCCAAGAATGCCGGTGCCGATGCCTGCCTGCTGGTGACCCCGTACTACAACAAGCCGACCCAGGAAGGCCTGTACCAGCACTTCAAGCACATCGCCGAAGCCGTGGACATCCCGCAGATCCTCTACAACGTGCCAGGCCGCACCGCCTGCGACATGTCGGCAGAGACCGTGATCCGTCTGTCCAAGGTCAAGAACATCATCGCCATCAAGGAAGCCACCGGTGACCTGCAGCGCGCCAAGGATATCCTGGCCGGCGTCAGCAGCGACTTCCTGGTGTATTCCGGCGACGACGCCACCGCGGTCGAGCTGATCCTGCTCGGCGGCAAAGGCAATATTTCGGTCACCGCCAACGTCGCCCCGCGCGACATGGCCGACCTTTGCAAGGCTGCGATGGCCGGTGACGCCGTCACTGCCCGTGCGCTCCACGAAAAACTGATGCCGCTGAACAAGACCTTGTTCATCGAATCGAACCCTATTCCCGTGAAATGGGCCCTGCATGAGATGGGTTTGATGCCGGACGGTATCCGTCTGCCGCTCACCTGGCTCAGCGAGTCCTGCCACGAGCCGCTGCGTCAGGCATTGCGCCAGTCCGGTGTATTGGTTTAATGAGGAAGCACTACGCAATGAAGCGACTGGCCGGACTTTCCGCACTAGCCTTGATTATCTCCAGCACCAGCGGTTGCAGCTGGCTGTTTGGTCAGGACGGTTATTTCCGTGATCGCAGCAGCGATTACCTGGAAGCGACCCAGAAACCTCCCATGCAGCTGCCTGAGGGCATCCAGGAAGCCAAACGCCTGGACCCGCTGCTGCCGATCCCGCGCAACGTCGCCGACGACACCGAGAAGGGTGAGTTCACCGTGCCGCGTCCGCAGTCGCTGTCCACTACTCAGGACTCCAGCGACTACACGCTGCAGAAGAGCGGCGACAACCGCTGGATTCTGGCTCAGCGCGCGCCCGCCGAAGTCTGGCCGGTGGCTCACCAGTATTTCGAAGACAACGGCTTCCGCATCGCCGAAGACCGTCCTGCGACCGGTGAATTCAACACCACCTGGCAGCGCATGGACGAGTTGTCCGCGTCTGTTGCCAAGCGCATGGGCTCGGCCGGCGACGCCGCCAACACCGAAACTCGCGTGCGCGTTCGTATTGAACCGGGCGTGCAGCGCAACACCAGTGAAGTCTACGTAGTCAGCGTTCAGCGTCCTGCCGGCAGCAGCGAAGAGCCTGCTTTCCCGTCGCGCAGCACCAACGTAGGCCTGGACTCGGTCCTGACCGACGACATGCTGGCCAGCCTGACCCGTACCGCCGAGAAGGGTGGTTCGGTGTCCCTGCTGGCGGCGCGTGACTTCGATACCCCAAGCCGTGTCGCGCTGAGCGAAGACGGCAGCGGCAACCCGGTTCTGAACCTCGGTGCCGACCTTGATCGTGCATGGTCCAGTGTGGGCCGTGCGTTGAACCAGGGTGACTGGCGCGTGGAAGACATTAACCGCAGCCTGGGTCTGTACTACATCAACCTTGCGGAAAAAGCGGACAAGCCGGAAAACAAACCAGGCTTCTTTGCGCGCATGTTTGGCAGTGAAGAGACCAAGGAACAGAAAGAAGCCCGCGCCGAGCGTTATCAGGTTCGCCTGAGCAAGGTGGGTGACAACGTTCAGGTCACGGTCGAGAAGAACATCAACACCGTGGCGCCGACAGAAGTTGCCCGTCGCGTGTTGAGCGTCATTCAAGACAACCTCGGTTAAGTGCGTTTCGCGGTTCTGGGCAGCGGCAGCCGGGGTAACGGCACGCTGGTTGCGAGCAATGACACGTACGTGCTGGTCGACTGCGGTTTCTCCTTGCGGGAAACCGAGCGTCGTCTGGACAGGCTGGGCGTCAGCGGTCATCAGCTGAGCGCCATTCTGGTGACCCACGAACATGCCGATCATGTGCATGGCGTGGGTTTGCTGTCTCGGCGCTACGATGTGCCGGTCTATCTCAGCGACGGGACCTTGCGCGGCATGCGCAAACCGGTCGAGGCGGGCGTCAGGCTCGCGGGCGGGCAGGGCGTACGGATCGGCGGGCTTAGCATCGATGTGGTTTCCGTGGCCCATGATGCGCTGGAGCCCACGCAGTTCGTCTTCAGCGATGGGCGCAAGCGCTTTGGCCTGCTGACCGATCTGGGGTCTTACTGTCCGTCGGTGCTCGACAGCTATCGTGGACTGGATGCCCTGATGATCGAGTCCAACCACTGTCGTGATCTGCTTGCCCGGGGAGCTTACCCCTACTTTCTGAAACAGCGGGTTGGCGGACAATACGGACACTTGAACAATCATCAGGCCGCAGGTCTGGTGAATGAACTGGGATGGCAGGACCTGCAACACCTGGTGCTGGCGCATCTGAGCAGCAAGAACAACCTGCCGCATCTGGCCCGGCAATGTTTCGTCGACACCCTCGGGTGCGATCCGGACTGGCTACAATTGGCCGATCAAGATTCAGGGCTCGACTGGCGCGAAATCGCCTAGCGTCCCAAACGGGGCGACAGCCCGGTTGTTGTTAACGGGCGACTCGCCCAGAACCTTTTTACTGGGCGCCTCGCCCGAACATTTTGCAAGCGGAGCCCATCATGGAAAAACGTGAAGAACTCTACCGCGGCAAGGCCAAATCGGTTTACAAGACCGACGACGCCGACCGCTTGATCCTGCTGTTTCGCAACGACACCTCGGCGTTCGACGGCAAGCGCATCGAACAGCTCGACCGCAAGGGCATGGTGAACAACAAGTTCAACGCCTTCATCATGCAGAAACTCGAAGCGGCCGGCATTCCGACCCAGTTCGACAAACTGCTGGCCGACAACGAAGTGCTGGTCAAGAAGCTCGACATGATCCCGGTCGAATGCGTCGTGCGTAACTACGCCGCCGGCAGCCTGGTCAAGCGCCTGGGCGTCGAAGAGGGCATGAAGCTCAATCCGTACACCTTCGAACTGTTCCTGAAGGACGACGCCAAAGGCGACCCGTTCATCAACGAATCCCACGTCGTGGCATTCGGCTGGGGCACCGCCGAGCAACTGGCTCGCATGAAGGAACTGTCCCTGAAGGTCAACGACGTGCTGACCAAGCTGTTCGACGACGCAGGCCTGCTGCTGGTCGACTTCAAGCTTGAATTCGGCGTGTTCAGCGATGGCTCCATCGTCCTGGGCGACGAATTCAGCCCGGACGGCTGCCGCCTGTGGGACAAGGACACCAAGAAGAAAATGGACAAGGACCGCTTCCGTCAGGGCCTCGGTGACGTCATCGAAGCCTACGAAGAAGTGGCCCAGCGTCTGGGCGTACCGCTCTAAAGCGAAAATCGCCGCAAGCATCTGAAAGAACGCGAAAAAATCCAAAAAAGGGTTCGCGTTCTTCGCCCAAGCTGTTATGATGCGCGCCGTTGGAGAGATGCCGGAGTGGCCGAACGGGACGGATTCGAAATCCGTTGTACTGGCGACAGTACCTAGGGTTCAAATCCCTATCTCTCCGCCATTACAAATAAAGCCCCAGAAGTTATGCTTCTGGGGCTTTTTTGTTTTTGACGGGCACAAAAGGAGCGGTCCGTGTTCGATCCAGATAGGGAACTGTTTAATGCCGCGCTGCAGATCAAAGCAGGCTCCATCGCGCGGCATGTCGGAAGGGTCAGGGAAGAGTTCGAGAAAGACTCGACGACATCAGTCGTTACGATGCGGCGATATTGAACATTGTTCGCGCTTTCGAAGCCGCTGAGAGCATCGGGCAGTTGATCATTTTTCACGCAAAGCTGGATGTCCCTCGGAATACCGGCCACGTGTTCGATCTGCTGCTTTCCCGCTGCAGGTTAACCGACGCTGATGCCGACAATGCGTCTGTTGGCGGATTACTGCCACAAGGCAATCCATGATGATCAGGTTCTCACGCCTTTCGAGACGTCTGCCGTCATAACAGACCATCTGGACGTTTTGCTTCAATTCGCTGACGCCATGCTGGCGAGTGATCTGACCTCGCCACCTTGAGGCATGGTTATTCCAGGCTGGCCAGCATTGTCTTCGGATCCTTCCCCATTCCTCGGCATATCTCGATGAATTCGATGACGTCCAATCTGCGCTCTGAATTTTCCGTTTTCGATACGAATGACTGGGGTCGGCCGAGCCTGTCGGCGAGTTCTTTTTGTGTGAGTCCTTCGGCGACGCGTGTCTCCATGAGCAACCTCACGAGCGTTTGGTACCTAGCGTTGTGGATAGTCTTCACGGCGTGCTGCCTTTCATTAAGCCAGTCGTGTAAATAAACCTGATTTGGGATTAACCCAAAACAGGATATTGAGCTAAGCTTCTGCCCATGGATAGGTAAATGGAAGAAAGCGCTTCTTCTCCCTGACAACTCTTTCACTGTCCAACCCCATCGCCCTCAGCCATCATTTCGCAATCGTGTGCGTGACAAAATGACGCAACCACGCCGAGACGAGTAAGATAGGCACCCTGATTTTTCATCTCCCCATTTTCTTCGGACGGATCCTGCGTTGAGTGTCGTGAAACATCGACCTCCGGGGCATCGTTTCGATTACGAATTGACAGAGCAAAACAGAGAAAAGGCGATCACTGAAAATGACCAAGACCTCGCGACCTTTATATATTTCCTACGCTGGCCCTTCGTTGCTGGAGATGCCGCTGCTCAACAAGGGCAGTGCGTTCACGCCGCAGGAACGTGTGGATTTCAACCTGATTGGCTTGTTGCCGCAGAACGTTGAAACCATCGAAGAGCAGGTGACCCGCGTTTACAACCAGTACCAGCAGTGCGCGAGCGATATCGACAAGCACATCTATCTGCGCTCGATTCAGGACAACAACGAAACGTTGTTCTTCCGCCTGCTGGATTCGCATTTGGAAGAGATGCTGCCGATTATCTACACACCGACCGTGGGTCAGGCGTGCCAGGAATTCTCGAAGATCTACCGCACCCACCGCGGTCTGTTCATTTCATACCCTGAACGCGATCGCATCGACGATATCCTGCGCAGCGCAACGAAAGATCGCATCAAGATCATCGTGGTGACCGACAGCGAGCGCATCCTGGGTCTGGGCGACCAGGGCATTGGCGGCATGGGCATCCCTATCGGCAAACTGTCGCTGTACACCGCGTGCGGTGGTATCAGCCCGGCCTATACGCTGCCGATCGTGCTGGACGTGGGCACTAACAACCAGGAGTTGCTGGACGACCCGATGTACATGGGCTGGCGCCACAAGCGTGTGACGGGCAAGGACTACGAAGATTTCATCGCGCTGTTCATTGAAGCGGTTCAGCGTCGCTGGCCAGACGTGCTGTTGCAGTTCGAGGACTTCGCCCAGACCAACGCCATGCCGTTGCTGGAGAAGTACCGCGACGAGCTGTGCTGCTTCAACGACGACATTCAGGGCACCGCGTCGGTGGCCGTAGGTACATTGCTCGCGGCCTGTAAGGCGAAGAACGAAACGCTGGGTCAGCAACGCGTGGTTTTCCTGGGCGCCGGTTCCGCCGGTTGCGGGATCGCCGAGCACATCATTGCGGCGATGGTGATCGAGGGTCTGAGCGAAGCTGAAGCACGCAAGCGCGTGATGATGGTTGACCGTTTCGGCCTGCTGACCGACAGCATGGACAACCTGCTGGACTTCCAGAAGAACCTCGCCCAAAAGGCAGGCGACGTGGCGGGCTGGTCGAGCGGCGACGGTTATGCTGAATTGCTGGACGTGGTCAGCCACGGCAAACCGACCGTGCTGATTGGTGTGTCGGGGCAGCGCGGTCTGTTCACCGAGCAGATCATTCGCGAAATGCACAAACACTGCGCCAAGCCGTTGGTGATGCCGCTGTCCAACCCGACCTCGAAAGTCGAAGTCACGCCGCAGGAAGTCCTGACCTGGACCAACGGCGACGCGCTGGTGGCTACCGGCAGTCCGTTCGCGCCGGTCACCCTGGGCGACCGCACGTTCCACATCGCTCAGTGCAACAACTCCTACATCTTCCCAGGCATCGGCCTTGGCGTTATCGCGGCGAAGGCCACGCGTATCACGGACAAGATGTTGATGGCCGCCTCTAACGCACTGGCTGAATGCTCGCCGATGGTCACGGGCAAGGGCGACGCGGTACTGCCGCCGCTGAAAGAAATCCAGGACGTGAGCAAGAAGATCGCACTGGCGGTGGCCAAACAGGCTCAGGCCGAGGGCGTAGCGCTGGAAACCACCGAAGAGATGCTGGTGGAGGCCATCGAGCGTAACTTCTGGATGCCGAGCTATCGCAGCTACCGCCGTAGCGCGGTGTAACGTACACGGTGTACACGGGGTGAATGCCCTTCACCTGTGGGAGCGAATTCATTCGCGAGAGGCACGGGCTGGCGATAGAAATGTGTCGAATGTGCTAACCCATCGCGAATAAATTCGCTCCCACAGAACGCGCAGCGACCTCACGTCAGATAGCGTTCCCCAACAAGACCGCCCATGGAAACATGCGGCGGTCTTTTGTTTTGTGACGGAAAACCTCAGGATGTCCCCTCGATAAAAACAAGAAGATCGACGAGGGACGCATGCAAACGGACAGTGTGCTCTATGACTACGTGATCGTTGGCGCCGGCCCGGCCGGGTGTTTGCTGGCCAATCGGCTGTCACTCAACCCTTCGCATCGTGTGCTGTTGCTCGAAGCGGGCGGGCAGGACAATTACGCCTGGATTCACGTGCCGGTGGGTTACCTCTACTGCATCGGCAATCCGCGCACCGACTGGTGTTTCAAAACCGAAGCCGAACCCGGCCTGAACGGGCGAGCCTTGAGCTATCCACGTGGCAAGGTGCTGGGTGGCTGTTCGTCCATCAACGGCATGATCTACATGCGCGGGCAATCCCGCGATTATGACGAGTGGGCAGCGCAGGGCAATAAAGGCTGGAGCTGGCAGGACGTATTACCGCTTTTCAAGCGCTCGGAAAGCCACTACGCCGGCGATTCCGAGCTGCACGGCGGGCAAGGTGAATGGCGGGTCGAGCAGCAGCGTCTGAAGTGGACGTTGCTGGATTCCTTTCGTGAGGCGGCTGCACAGACCGGCATTGCCTCGATTCCGGACTTCAACGGTGGCGACAATGAGGGCTGCAGCTACTTTCAGGTCAATCAGCGGCGCGGCGTGCGCTGGAATGCCTCCAAGGCGTTTCTGCGCCCGATTGCTCAACGCCCGAATCTGACGGTGCTGACCAACGCCGAAGTATCACGAATCGAGTTCGAAAACGGCCGGGCGAGCGCGGTCCTCGCCAACGTCGGTCCGCAAGCGCGGCGGCTGAATGCCAAGCGTGAAATCATCCTCTGCTGTGGCTCAATTGGCTCACCGATGGTGCTGCAACGGTCCGGGATCGGGCCGCGCCCGTTGCTGGAAAAGCTTGGCATCGGCGTGCGTCATGAGCTGCCGGGCGTCGGCGCCAATCTGCAGGATCACCTGCAATTGCGGTTGATCTACAAAGTCAGCAACGGGCAAACCTTGAACCAGATGGCCGGGAGCTTGTGGGGCAAGATGAACATGGGCTTGCGTTACGCGATCAATCGCAGCGGGCCGCTGGCCATGGCGCCGAGCCAACTGGGCGCATTCGCCCGCTCAGGGCCGGAGCAGGCGACCGCGAATCTGGAGTACCACGTACAGCCGTTGTCGTTGGAACGCTTCGGGGAACCGCTTCACGGCTTCCCGGCGTTTACCGCGTCGGTGTGTGATTTGCGCCCGCAGAGTCGCGGCACCGTGGAAATCCGCTCGGCCCTGGCCGACGCAGCGCCGATCATTCGTCCCAACTACCTCAGCCACGAGACCGACCTCAAGGTCGCAGCGGATGCCATTCGCCTGACGCGCCGCATCACAGCAGCGCCTGCGCTCGCGCGTTTCGAACCGGTGGAGTATCTGCCCGGCGCCAGCCTGCAAACCGATGAAGAGTTACGCCAGGCCGCGAGTAATATCGGCACCACGATTTTTCACCCGGTCGGCACCTGCAAAATGGGGCAGGGACGCGACGCGGTCGTCGATGAAAGGCTACGTGTTCATGGGGTGACAGGGCTTCGGGTGGTGGATGCGTCGATCATGCCGACCATCACCTCCGGCAACACGTGTTCGCCTACCGTGATGATTGCCGAGAAGGCTGCGCAGATGATTATTGAAGATGCGCTGAAAAACGAGTCAACGTGCGTGAAAGCAAGCGGTCCGCAATCTGCGGCGCAAGCGTTAACCGGGTGATTGAACGCCCGACGGTCTGCGCGAAGAAGCTTGTGAACAAAGGGGCAGATGGGCGGATAGTGGCTGGACTGCACATTCCAATGTAGATCCGTCCACGCCCTTCGCACTACACCGCGTTCAAGCGATCAACCATGTCCGGGAATTTTTCGACGAGTTTGATCAGCAGCGCCGCTTGGGCATTGGGTTTTGACTTTTCTTGTTCCCAATTGCGCAAGGTGCTCGCGCTTGTGCGGATTCGCTTGGCGAAGACGTTTTGTGACATTTGCAGACGTTCTCGCAGGGCAATGATCTCCTGAGCCGAAACGTCAGGCGCTGGTTTTTCCGCAAATGTATCGCTGCGAAGCGTGATTTTTCCTTCTCGATGCGCTGCCATCTCTTCCACGCCTTGCATCATTTCCGCGAATAGATCGCGCTTTCGACTCATTGCATACCTCGTTTCTTGAGCTCAACGTGGATCGCCACTTTCAGCTGTCGCTCTTGATCAGCGGTCAGGTTTTCAAGCTCATCCTTGTCGTAGATGGAAAACATCCAGAATTGGCCGGCGCCCACTAACCAGTAGTAGATGACTCGCAGGTCTCCGCGCTTACCCTTGCCTCTTCGTGCGTCGGGCCAACGCAGCTTTCTGAAGCCACCGGTCCGAGGCATGAGATCGCCGACGACAGGATTTTCAAGCATCGCAGTCTGAAGGGATCGGTAATCCTCTTCATTCATGTACTCAGGGCGGAAGGTACTGAATGTCGACGTTTCAAAAAATACAGCATCCATAGAAGTATACGCAAATCGATTATGGTTATGATCTGAGTGCCCACCTTACTCAAGCCGTCGATCTCGCTCACACGGTTTTTTGCCACGATCTGTTGCGCAGACTCTTCCTACAGAAAAAGAAGTCAGCGCCACACCTTTTGTTCTCATCCTTTTCACAAAAAATTGATGGCACGCTGCCTAAAGTTTGCGACGTCGAAGGAGTTTGTATTTCTCCTGTTCGACGGTGTCTTTCTTCAGTCAAGCAGACCCTCATGCCGAACATAAAAGCAGTTCGTCCGGAGCTCGTGACCGCGCTCGCCAGCATTTTTTTATTGCTCGGGTTCAATCTGACGCTCTGGCAGCACCTTTTCGCCATTACCGACTTCAACGGTAAGGGGCTCCTGTTGCGCGGTGCTTTTGCGCTGATGGTGTTCTGTGCCTTCAATATTTTTCTGACGTTGTTTGCTTTTAAGAAAGTCTTGAAGCCGGTATTGATTATGCTGTTTCTAATCAGTGCGGGTGTTGCTTACTTCATGAGCCAGTATGGCGTCATGATCGATGCGGGTATGTTTCGTAACTTCGCCGAAACCAATGCGACGGAAGTGCGCGACCTATTGTCGTTGAAACTTGCCGCGTATGTTTTATTTCTCGGCGTTTTGCCTTCGGTGATTCTGTGGAAGACGCCCATCAATTACCGCCGTTGGCCTCGAGAGGTATTGAGCAAGGTGGTGGTCGGTGCCGTGTGCGCGACGGCGATCGGCGGTGTGGCGCTCATCAATTATCAAGGCTTGTCTTCACTGTTTCGTAATCACCATGAGCTGCGCTTGATGGTGGTCCCGAGTAACTATATTGGTGCCTCGGTGGGCTACCTGAGTGAGCAGGTCAAGTCCGCACAACAACCGTTCGTGAGTATCGGGAAGGACGCGACGCTGTCTACCGAGTGGCAACAACACAAGCGCAAGTCGCTGACGGTTTTGGTAGTCGGCGAGAGCGCTCGCGCCGAGAACTTTGGCATTCTTGGCTATAACCGCGACACGACGCCTCAACTGAAGAAAGAACGCGGCCTGCTGACGTTCACCGACGTGCACTCCTGCGGGACAGAGACGGCCGTTTCGGTACCGTGCATGTTCTCCAACATGGGGCGTAAGGATTACGACGCTACCACGGCGAAAAACAAGGAAGGCATGCTCGACGTGCTCAAGCGCGCCGGTCTCGACGTCATCTGGCGTGACAACCAGTCCGGCTGCAAGGGCACATGCGATCGTGTGACCCTGCAGGATGTCAGCAACCTGAAGGATCCTGTCCTGTGCGCCAACAATGAATGCCGCGACGAGATTCTGTTGCAGGGCCTGCAGAACTTCATCGACCACCTGGACAAGGACACCGTGCTGGTACTTCACCAGATGGGCAGCCACGGTCCCGAGTATTTCAAGCGTTACCCGAAAGAGTTCGAGAAATTTACGCCGGTGTGTGAAAGCAATGCGCTGAACAACTGTTCGCGGGAAAGTATCGTCAACGGGTATGACAATACGCTCCTGTACACCGATCATGTGCTGGCCTCGTTGATCGATATATTGCGCAGCAACCAGAACAAGGTCGATACCGCCATGTTGTATCTGTCTGACCACGGCGAATCGTTGGGTGAGTACAACCTGTTTCTGCACGGCACGCCTTACATGCTGGCGCCGGATCAACAGAAGCATGTGCCGATGATTGCCTGGTTCTCGGATAACTATCAGCAGTCTTTCGCCGTCGACACTCATTGTTTGCAAAATGAACGCAACGCCCCTTTGAGCCAGGACAACCTGTTCCACTCCATGCTCGGTTTGTTGCAGGTCCACACCAGCGTCTATAACCCGGCGCTGGACATGTTCGCTGGCTGTCGGGGAATATATACGGACGGGGTACTGGCGAATGAGTGAGCAGGCGACCGATAAACGCCAGACCCAGCACTACGTTCAGCATCATGAACAGGGCCTGGCACGACGCTTGAGCCTGTGGCGCGATGCGCAACTGGCGCGTCAGGCGTTGCGTGACGCCGGAGAGCCCGGCCTGGTACTGGATCTGCCGTCAGGGGCCGGGCGGTTCTGGCCGGTGCTGGCCGAACACAGCAACCGCGTGATCCTGGCGGCCGACCCATCGACTGACATGCTGGAAATCGCCGAAGCGCAATCACCCGCGGACGTTCGCAAGCGCATCCGCACCTTTCAAAGTTCGGCGTTTTCCATTGGCCTGTCGGCCAACGCCGTGGATTGCATCTTTTGCATGCGGCTGTTTCATCACGTCGCCGACAGCGAGAAGCGGATGGCGATTCTCGAGGAATTCCACCGCGTGACCCGCGATACCGCGATTGTGGCGTTGTGGGTCGATGGCAACCTCAAGGCCTGGCGTCGCAAGCGCCAGGAGGGCAGCCGTCTGGATGCGAGTGGGGCGCCGACCGTGCGCAATCGCTTTGTGGTCTGCCGTTCCGACATTGAGTCGGAGTTTGCGCAAGCCGGATTCCGCGTTGTCGGTTATCACGACTTCTTGCCGGGTTACGCCATGTGGCGCGTTTATGTGCTGCGTAAAAAGGGCGAGTGATCCGATGAGTGGTCGCCTGGAAGTGCCCTATCGATAAACACGCAAGATGAAGTTGTTCAAGACTTGCAGGACGGATGCCCGGTAAACGCTGATAGCGATATATACTGCGCGCCATTCTTCAAGGGAGAGCCGTGTGGCCATCGATATTCACTGGATTCGCGACGACGACAGCCTCGCCCAACATTGCGCACAGTGGCAGACGCTGCCGTTTGTCGCGCTCGACACCGAATTCATGCGGGTCGACACCTTCTATCCCATTGCCGCGCTTTTGCAGATTGGCGATGGCTCGCGCGCCTACCTGATCGATCCTCTGCTGATCAATGACTGGAAACCGCTGGCTGCGCTGCTGGAAAACACTGACGTCATCAAAGTGGTTCACGCCTGCAGTGAGGACCTGGAAGTTTTGCTGCGCCTGACCGGCAGCCTGCCTGCGCCTCTGTTCGACACCCAACTGGCTGCTGCCTACCTGAACCTTGGGTTCTCGATGGGCTATTCGCGTCTGGTGCAGGAAGTGTTGAACATCGAGTTGCCCAAGGGCGAGACCCGTTCCGACTGGCTGCAACGACCGCTGTCCGAGACGCAGATCAGCTACGCCGCCGAAGACGCCGTGCATCTGGCTGAAGTCTACAGCCTGCTGCGCCCGCGCCTGTCTGACGACAAATACGCCTGGGTCCTGGAAGACGGTGCCGAACTGGTTGCCAACCTGCGTCGTGAAACCGACCCGTATGAGGTGTATCGCGAAGCCAAGCTGGCGTGGAAGCTGTCCCGTGCGCAACTGAACGTGCTGCGCGAGCTGTGCGCCTGGCGTGAGCAGCAGGCACGCCTGCGCAATCAACCGCGCAATCGGGTATTACGCGAGCAGTCGCTCTGGCCGCTGGCCAAGACCCAGCCGGATAACCTCGCCGCACTGGCGAAAATCGAAGACATGCACCCCAAGACCGTGCGTCAGGACGGCGAGTTTCTGCTCGACCTGATCAAGAAAGCCGGCAGTGTGTCTCAGGATCAGTGGCCCCCGGCGTTGCCGGAGTCGCTCCCAATAGAAGCCTCCAATGTGCTGAAGAGCCTGCGTGCCATTGGTCAGCAGCAAGCCGAACGCCTGGACATGGCGCCGGAACTGATGTTGCGCAAAAAGACGCTCGAAGCCCTGCTCAAGACCGGTTTTCCAGACGGTCCCTATAAACTGCCCGACTCGCTGCGTGGCTGGCGTCGCGAGTTGATGGGTCAGATGCTGCTCGACAGCCTGGCCAATGCCGGAGAACAGCCTTGAAACGTATTTGCTCCATCTACCGCAGTCCTCGCAAGAACGAAATGTACCTCTACGTGCTCAAGAGCGATGCGCTCGAACGCGTCCCGGTCGAACTGCTCACCGCATTCGGCAAGCCGCAGCACGCGTTCGACCTGGTCCTGACGCCCGAGCGCGCACTGGCCCGTGAAGACATCCACACTGTGCTCGCGAACCTTGAAAAACAGGGGTATCACCTGCAGATGCCGCCTGCCGAAGACGAGTACATCGAGCATTTGCCCGAAGAGTTGTTGCGCCGCAACGACCCGGTCTGACCGACGTTCGACCCCGTCATTCATCACGGGGGTTTACCGGACCGCTGTCAGCCTCTGCTCGCCCCGGCGTTTCTGAAAACGGTGGGCGCCAGGAGCCTTGCGGTCGCATGTCCTGCTTTTCTGAGTTTTGAATCCATGCGCGTTCTGATTGCCGAACACGATTACCCTGTTTACACCGAGTTACTTCGCAAGGCCGCTCCAGATATCGAAGTACTGAGCAGCGGCGACTCTGCCGAGCTGTCAAAAATGGCGGCGCAGGCCTCGATCTGGCTGGGTCAGCCCGACCTGCTCGCCAACCTGCTGCGCCAGGGTCACACACCACAATGGCTTCAATCGACCTGGGCAGGCATTACGCCGTTGCTGGCGCCTGGGTTGAACCGTGACTACCGCCTGACTCGCGCAGTCGGCATTTTCGGTCAGGTCATGGCGGAGTTCGTCCTGACCTACATGCTGGTGCATGAGCGTGAAGTGCTGGCCCGGCTGGTGAGTCAGGTCGAGCGCAAATGGGACGACCGGATGGGCCAGAGTCTGGCCGGGCGCAAAGCGTTGATCGTCGGTACTGGCGACATCGGTGTCCGCGTTGCCGAGTTTCTGGTGCCGTTTGGCGTTGAGCTGTATGGCATTGCGTCCAGTGCGCGCACACAGGCGCCATTCGTTGAAGTGGGGGCGCTCGAGGATTTGCCACGTCTGGTGGCCGAGGTCGACTTCGTCGTCAATCTGCTGCCCAATACGCCTCAGACTCACGATCTCTACGACGCGAAGCTGTTCGCCAAATTCAAACCGTCGGCGCTGTTCATCAACGTCGGGCGCGGCGTGGCAGTGGTCGATGCCGATCTGGTCCAGGCGCTGAAGGAAGGTCATCTGGCGGGCGCGGTGATTGACGTCTGCCGCCAGGAGCCATTACCGCAACGCCATCCGTTCTGGACGGCCTGGGGGCTGTTGCTCACCGGTCACAGTTCTGCACCGACCTCGCCATCGGCGATGACGCAGCTGTTCGTTGAGAACCTGAAAGCCTATACCGCTGGGGAAGCGTTGCGCGGGGAAGTGGATTTCGCGAAGGGGTATTGAGCGTGAGCGGTTCGCCCTTGTAGGAGCACGCTTGCCCGCGATCTGCCGGGAACCGGCGGCAAGACCTGTGCATGCGGGGTGCCAGGCATGATCGAGTTGCCTGATTTTGCTACCGCTGCGCGGTAGATCGCGGGCAAGCGCGCTCCTACACAGACTGCGTCAGTCTGACGTTTCGAACCAGCAGTAAGAATGGCTCACACCGCTTTACAAACTGAAATCCCCTTCAGCCGCCAACTCTGCCAAAGGCCGACGCGGGCTCGGCGTTTCGCGGGCTTGCAGGTATTCGGCGAGGGTCGATTTGTCGCCCAGTTTGCCAATGGCCACCGCAGCGTGCAGCGCGTAACCCTCGGGGATTTTCAGCTCCTTGCGCGTCAGCTCCTGATCGAACCCGGCCATGCCGTGGGTGTGCCAGCCGCTGAGGCTGGCTTGAAGCGCCAGGTGACCCCATGCCGAACCGGTGTCGAAGGTGTGCCACAGTGCCGGTGTTTCCTCGGTGGCGCCGGGTGCCGTAAAGGTTGTCTTGGAGATCACAATCACCAGCGCCGAGGCGTGTTGCGCCCAGCCACGGTTGAATTCGTTCAGCAGTCCCAGGAAGCGTTCCCAGTTTGGCGTATCGCGTCGCGCGTACAGAAAACGCCACGGTTGGGAGTTGTAAGCCGACGGCGCCCAGCGCGCGGCTTCGAAGAAGCTCAGCAGGGTTTCCTGGGGAATGCTTTCGCCGGTGAAGGCCCGTGGCGACCAGCGATCGGTGAATTGCGGGTGAATGGCGTATTCGGCAACGCGTGGATTGGCGCTCATGGAAAGTCTGATCCTGAAGTATGAGTAAACCGCAGCGCCCGAACCGGCGTGCGGGATCAATCAGATGGGCCGTGGACGGCAGGCATCGTCGAACGGACAGCTGTCGAAAAGGACAGTTGATGTGCAGGTCGCAAGCAAGGCTCTGGCGCCAGCCTGCGAGGGCATAAAACTACTGCGCCGGCGTTTCGCTGACAAGTCTGTGCTTACCGACAGTCGCCAGCGCTTGGCCCGGCTGCGATGTGCCACTAGACTGGCGGCCTTTTCATTGCCCGATACCGATCCCTCGAAACCATGGCCGCCAAAGTCGAACCGTTCTGGATGCGTAAAACCCTCGATCAACTCGATTCGGTCGAGTGGGAATCGCTGTGCGACGGTTGCGGCCTGTGCTGCCTGCAGAAACTCGAGGACGAGGACGATGGCAGCGTCTATTACACGCGCATCGCCTGCAAGTTGCTGGACCTGAAGACCTGCCAATGCACCGATTATCCGAATCGTCGCGCCCAGGTGCCGGATTGCATTCAACTCACGCCGGGCCAGGCCGATGAATTCAAGTGGCTGCCACCGACGTGCGGTTACCGTCTGGTCAGCGAAGGAAAAGATCTGCCCCTTTGGCATCACTTGGTGTGCGGTGATCGGGACCAGGTCCACAAGGAACGCATTTCCCAGGCGGGGCGCATGCTCAGCGAAAAGAATGTCGCCGAAGATGACTGGGAAGATTACCTGATCTTCCGCGCGGGCTGATTTTTTCGCGCCTCTGCAGGCGTTTGCCACCCGATCCCTGAGCCTGTCGCAACAGGAGTGGTCTGTCCGTGCGTTATCAACTGCCGCTGTGTGCTGTTCTGCTGCTGTTCGGTCTGCCCGTGTGGGCAGCGAAGAAAGTCGATCTGGACTACCACGTCACCTTGCTCCCGCAACGCGATCAGGCAGAAGTGCGGGTGACGCTGGAGCAGGGGACTGCGGTGCGCAGCCTGGATTTTGATCTGGGCGATCAGGGGTATTTCAGCGACTTCAACGCAGACGGGCAGTGGACGACAGTCCCTGGGCCGAAGACTGGCGGACTGCGTGGCGTGTGGAGGCCTGGCGCTGGCAAGGCAACGTTGACCTACCGCGTGCACGTCAGTCGCCCCGCGGCGAGCCCTTCACTGGAGAAGCCGCGCTATGACAGCCGCATGACCGCTGACTGGGCGCTGTTTCGTGGCGAGGATCTGGTGCCCCGCGCGCGTCTGGATCAGCAGGATGGCGTTCGCCTTCAGGCACGATTGACCTTTGATTTACCGACCGGCTGGAAGCACATCGAGACGTCATGGCCCCGCATCGGCAAGAACCGTTTTCGCATCGACAACGTCTCCCGGCTGTTTGATCGCCCGACCGGGTGGATGCTGGCGGGCAACCTGATCAATCGGCGCGCGCGTCTGGGTGACACCGAGGTCACAGTGAGTTCGCCGAAAGGGCAGGGCATGCGGCGCATGGAAACCCTGACGCTGATGACCTTCGTCTGGCCAAAGCTGCAAGCGGTGTTTCCGCGTACGCCGGGCAAGTTGCTGGTGGTCGGTGTGGCTGACTCTATGGCGCGCAATGCCAGCGCCGGGCATGACTCGGTCTTTCTCAACAGCAATCGCCCGCTGATTAGCGAAAGCGGCGTGAGTCCTCTGGTGCGCGAGCTGGTGCAGGTGTTCGGTCGGGTGAAGGCGCGTGATCGCAGTGACTGGATACCCGAAGGCCTGGCCGAGTATTACGCCGTCGAGCTGCTGCGTCGGGCGGGCGGCATGAGCGAAGACCGGTATCAGGATTGGCAGTCGATACTCACGCGTATCGGCCGCAAGGTCACCACGCTGCGCGCCGACCCTGTCGACCCCGCCATCACGGCCCGGGCAGTGCTGTTGCTGATTGCGCTGGATCAGGAGATTCGGCAACGGACCGACGACCAGAAGTCGCTGGATGACGTGGCTCAGGGTTTGATGCGGATGGGGCCGGTCAGCACGCATGATTTTGTGCAGGTGACCGCCGGAGTGATGGGAGAGCCGTCGAAGGTGTTGAACAACAGCCTGCTTGAATAACAGCCTATGAATAACAGCCTCAGAACGGTGTTCGCTTGATCGCCGACTACAGCCTGTCGGAGCGAATTCATTCGCGAGAAATCGTACAGCCGTTACACATGTGTCGACCGTACGGACGTCTCGCGAATGAATTCGCTCCCACATTGATACATTTTCAGAGAGCTAAAATGGCGGCGCGCGCGGTCTTCGCTTAGACGCCCTTCGGCCCTTTCACCGCATCGATGGTGGTGACCACCGCCTCTTCGGCAGCGACCTCAGCCTTGGTTTTGAGCTTGCTCAGTTCAGCACCGGCTTCTTCGATGCGCGAGCGGGCGATATCCATCTCACTGCGGCTTTTTTCCAGCAGTGCCTTGGTCGAGCAATGGCCGGTGATACCGCGCGCCAGCACTGCGCCGCCGATCGCCAGTTGCACCAGGCCGAAGATACCGCCACGGCGCAAGCCTTTGCCCATCATCAGTACGCCACCTGCCAGCGAGCCGATTCGCTCCCAGCCTTGCACGTTCTGCTCTGGATAATCACGCACGGTTCGTTCGACGCGTTTGATGATCGGGGTATCGCTCATGATGCGGTCTCCATGAATAGGTAGGGTCCCTAAAGCTGACTGCCGCGAGCGCAAACTGTTCAATGCGTTTGTCGTTGCGGGTGGATCAGGTGCGATCGGTCTCACGACCGAACTGCGGGCCGGAGCGGGTGTTGTTGCCCTTGGCCATGCGGTCGTAAAGCACCACGTTCACGGTCGCCGCCAGGTTCATGCAGCCGGTGGTGGGGATGTACACCACGTCCTCGCACCAGTCCCGGATCTCTTTGTCGAGCGAGCCGTCTTCCGGGCCGAAGATATAAATCGCGCGGTCGGGATGGGTGTATTCCGGCAATGCGCGGGCGCCTTCGACCAGTTCAACGGCAACGGGCACGCAGCCCAGTGGGATGATCTTTTTCAAGTCGTCGATGCCGATCAGCGGAATGTCCTGATGGATCTTCTTGGTGTCAGTGATGAAGTCCCGCGCCCGCTCGTAGCGTTTGCCGGTGTAGAACACCGACGCCACGCCATAACAGCCCGCCGCGCGCATCACCGAACCGACGTTTTCCGGAGACTTGGGGTTGTACAAGCCGATGCAGGCATAGCGTTTGTTGGCCACGGGGGAGGGTGCTCGTCAGAGAAAGCGCGGGATTATACGGGAAGGTGGGGCTCAGCGAACGTGTAGGAGCGCGCTTGCCCGCGATTGTCCGGATCAGGCGTTAAGGATCTTTCGGCTGAAAGAACGCATCGCGGGCAAGCGCGCTCCTACAGGCTTATTCGTCTTTCTTCATCAACCCAGCCAGCGCCGCGAATGGGTTGTGCGTGGCCTTCGCGGTCTTCGGACTGCTGGTCGAGCTGTCGGAGAAGTACTGCTGATCGGTGTAACGCGAGTGCTCGTTGTCGTGGCAGTACAGGCACAGCAGTTCCCAGTTGGAACCGTCCTGCGGGTTGTTGTCGTGGTTGTGGTCGCGGTGATGCACGGTCAGTTCGCTCAGGCGCTTGCCGGAAAACTCGCGGGCGCAGCGGCCGCAGACGTGCGGGTACATGCGCAGCGCCTTGTCGCGATAGCCCATCTCGCGGTCACGCTGGGCATCGGCCAGGATGCGGTCCAGCTTGGAAGTGTTGGTCGGGGTTCCCGAGCTCATGGTGTCACCTGTTTCGTGTGCGGTTGGCAATGGGGCAAGTCTAGCGCTTTGATCGGCTGTCAGGCTTTGACTTTTTCAGCAATCCAGATCGTATGCCGTGTGCCTTTATTGCCGTGGGCGTAGACCTTGACCTCTTCGGCCTTGAATCCGGCTTTGCGCAGTTTGTCACTGAAGGCTGCGTCGGCGCTGGCCGACCAGACCGCCAACACACCTTTCGGGCGCAGAGCGCTTGCGCAGGCCGCCAGACCACCGGCGGAGTAGAGCCAGCTGTTGGCTTTTTGCGTCAGGCCTTCAGGGCCGTTGTCGACATCGAGCATGATCGCATCGAAGCCCTGAGGCTCGCTTTTCAGCACCTGGGCGACGTCCTGCACGACGACCCGGGCACGTGGGTCCTGCAACGGATTGCCGGACTTCTCACCCAATGGCCCGCGATTCCACTCGACCACGCCGGGCACCAGTTCGGCCACGACCACTTCGCCGTTCTTGCCAAGATGCTTGAGCGCCGAGGCGAGGGTGAAGCCCATTCCGAGACCGCCGATCAAAACGCGAGGGTTCAGCCGAGAGGCGACTTTCTTGCAGGGAATTTCCGCCAGCGCGTCCTCGGAGCCGTGCATGCGCGTGTTCATCAACTGGCCGCCATCGCCCCCCTGAATCTTGATGACGAAGTCTTCGCCGTATTCGAACAGGCACAGGGCGCCGCCGTTGTCGGGAATCGGGGTGGTGTCGAGCAGAACGAAACGTTTCATGGAGAACCCGGTAGAAAGCCTGAAGGTGTGCGCATCAATTTCTCAGCGCACGAAGCGCCGCGCAGGAGTAGCCTGAGCGTCACAGCAAAAGATTGGCAGTGGAGGCCAACGATGAAGCGGTCCATTCTAGCGGCGATTGCCTTGATGATGCTCGGTGCATCACAGGCGTTTGCCGAGAATCTGCAGCCTGTCCTTAATACCCCCGAGCCGATCGCTGCAACATCCGGCTCGCCGGGAACGGCCACCCCAACGCCTTATCCGCAAGTCACCCCACCGACTGTGCCGCGCGCGGGAGGCCAGGGTAATCCGCCATTACTGCCAAAGATTCCTCAACCCGGCCCGCCCAAAGAAGATGAGCCGCTGCCGGGGTTGCCGCCGCCCGCCAAGCCCAGTCCTTGATTCAGGCTACCGCGATTGAAACCGGCCCCCAGAAAGGGAGTGGGCATCCAACGTGTTGGGGGCAGTCCTTCTCTGTGGGAGCGAGCTTGCTCGCGAAGACGGTATTCCGGCTGGAAGAGATGCAGCGAAGGTCCAGGCCCTCTTCGTCCGGATGCGGCCCAGACCAAGCTCACTCCCACAGGTCAGAGTGAGCTCATCAGGGGCAAGTACAGGTGCGACGCGTCATTCCTGCTGTGCCAGCACCTGTCCGTCCATCATCCGCAGGCGCTTGGACATCGCGATCGCAATCGCGCGGATGATCTTGGCTGCCACTTTCGGGGCGTCGTTGAGCATCTTGTCCAGTGAGTCCTTGCCCAGGTTCAGCAGGTAGCAAGGCGACGCTGCAATGCAGCTTGCCGAACGACGTTCGCCGTCCAGCACCGCCATTTCACCGAACGCCCGACCGCTGCGCAGGATCGCCGTTTCGACCTGCTTGCCTTCTCCATTGAGTTTCTGCACCGACACCGTCCCCGAATGGATGATGCACATGAAGGTGCCTGCATCGCCCTCGTTGAAGATCGGCTGGCCTTTTTCGATGCTGCTGATGCTGAAATAACCTGCTGCCGCGGAAAAGTCGGCGGGCGTCAGGGCGAGGAACAGACCGCAGTCCATCAGCATCTCGCGGATCTCATTGTTCAGGGATGACGGTGTTGGCATGTGATGGTCTTGTTGAGTCGTGAAGAATGGAGACTGATAACAGCTGATGTGTAAGACGTCCCTGGACTACGCATCGTCCGGGGACCGTCTGGTATGACACATGGCGATGAGGGAGTTCCTCACGCCAGTTGCAATACCTTGAAGATAAAACCGTATTCGAGCGCTACGTCACGCAATCCCTGATAACGGCCGCTCATCCCACCGTGCCCGGCACCCAGTTCTGTCTTGAGCAACAGTAGGTTGTCATCGGTTTTGGTGTCGCGCAATTTTGCCACCCACTTGGCCGCTTCCCAATACTGCACGCGGCTGTCGTTGTACCCGGCAATCACCAGCATCGACGGATACGCCTGAGCGGTGACGTTCTCGTACGGGGCATAGGCCTTGATGCGAGCATATACCGCCGGTTCCTGCGGATTTCCCCACTCGTCGTATTCCGTCACGGTCAGTGGCAGATCAGGGTCGAGCATGGTGTTCAGGACGTCGACGAACGGCACTTCGGCGATGGCGGCCTTGAACAGGTCAGGACGCTGATTGACCACGGCGCCGATCAGCAATCCGCCGGCGCTCCCGCCGCTGATCACCAGTTTGTCCGCCGTGGTGAGGTTTTGCGCGATCAGGTGCTCGGCGCAGGCGATGAAGTCGCTGAAGGTGTTTTGCTTATGCTCCTGCTTGCCGTTGAGGTACCAGGCTTCACCGAGTTCGCCACCGCCGCGCACGTGTGCGATGGCGAAGGCGACGCCCCGATTCAGCAAGCTCAGCCGGGCATGGGAGAACCATGGGTCCAGACTCTCGCCATACGCACCGTAGCCGTAGAGGTACAGCGGCACGGGCTGGCCGGCCAGCTCGCGTTTGACCACCAGGCTGATCGGCACCTGGGTACCGTCGGCAGCGGTCGCCCACAAGCGCTGGCTGACGTAGGCATCAGCGTCGAACACGCCCAGTACGGGCGTCTCCTTGAGCACCTCTTGCTCGCCCGTGGCCAACGTCAGCTGACGCACTTGAGGCGGGCGGTTCAGCGACTGGTAACGCAGGCGAATCTTGTCGCTGTCGAATTCAAGGGTGTCCTGCACATACAGGTTGTAGGCGGCGTCCGGCAGTTGCACACGATAGGCCGGCAAGTCCTGTGGGTGAACTTCGACGATGGGCAGGCCGCCTTCACGCAAACTGAGGGTCAGGCCTTTGGCGTTGAGGCTGAAGCCATCGAGCATCACTGAATCGCTGTGCGGGATCAGCGTTTGCCAGTCCTTGCGCTCTGGGACGCCGCTGGTTTTTTCCGGCGCATGGAACAGCGCGAAGTTGATGCCGGCCTGATTGCTGCGGATCAGCCAACTCCAGGTGCCGTCGACCAGGCCATGGTCCACGGAGTACTCATGACCCTCACTGCGTGGCGCCATGCAGACAAACGCCTGCTCCGGCTTGCTCGCATCCAGCACCCAGGATTCGCCGGTGGTCTTGCTGTCGAGGGCCAACACCAGTTGCCGCTCGGAGCTGGTGCGGTAGCAGTGCAGGAAGAAACGCCCGTCCGGCTCGTTGAACACGAGGTCGGCAGAATCGTTACCCAAGGTGTGGCGGTAAAGCTTATGGGGGCGGTGGGTGTCGTCCAGCTCGCCGAAGAACAACGTCTGGCTGTCGTTGGCCCAGGTCATGCTGCCGTCACAGTCCTCGAAGGGGAGATTGATGACGTTGCCGCTGCTCAGTTCTTTGACGTAGAGCTGATAGACCTCTTCGCCAGTGGTATCGAGGCTGTACGCCAGACGCTGGTGGTCCGGACTGATGCTGAACGCGCCGAGCGAAAAAAAGCCGCCGTTGGCCAATACGTTGGGGTCCAGCAGCAACTCTTCGGCGCTTTCGTCGACCGTCTGTGAGTCGTCTGCGGGGCGAGGGCAGCGATAGTGGCGGGCGTATTCGTCGCCTTCGGTAGTGCGGGTGTAATACAGATACGGGCCCCAGGGCGAGGGCAGCGACAGATCGGTTTCAAGAATGCGGCCCTTGATCTCCTGAAACAGCGTTTCGCGCAGCGCCTGCTGGTCGGCCAGTTGGCGCTCCTGATAGTCGTTTTCGGCCTTGAGGTAATCCAGCACCTCGTCGGTGTCGCGATTCTGCAGCCAGGCATACGGGTCGGCGCCGTCGGCCTTGCGGGCCAGCGGAGCGCTAGAGGCAGTGTTGGAAGAAGGCATGCTGGGCTCTCTCAATGGGCGTTCTCGACTAAACGGTCCGGCCCGGCGTTGCCTGGTAGAAGGCAGTGCGGACCGATAACTGAAGCCGGGGAAGCTAGGCTGGCGAAAAGTCGTTATCATAAGCGCCTCTTTACCTGCCTTACCACGGACGTCATGACCGACAACGACTATCTGATTGCCTGGGGCCTTTACGCATTCGCTGCGTTGGGTTGTCTGTGGGTGTGGTTCAAGCTGACCGGCTGGATGTGGCGCTACCTGCGCGAGCCGCTGCGCGTGATCGGCGCGGTCCTGCTGTTCTGCCCGACCGTCATCGATCCGGTCAAGGACAAGTACGCCCCCGCGCTGGCCATCAGCGTGCTGGATCTTGCGCTCAAGGTCGGCAACAACGTCTGGCGAGCAGTGCTGGATCTGGCCACCTACGGCGCCGTTGCCCTGGGTCTGTATGTCATCTTCGCGCTGATCCGCCTGCCGTTTTTGCGCAAGAAGAAAGCCCGTCAGGCTCATGCCGAGGCAGCGGCTGCACAGGCGGCTGCCGAGCAGAAGCAGGCAGAGCAGGACGACGAGCCGTTCGCAAACCAGAGTCCGAGCCGCTTCGCCAATCCACCCGCTGCGCCGGCCAATGGCAGCAGTGGCCGCTACCGGGTCGAACCCAAGTTGTGATGACACTTTTCCCTGTAGGAGCGCGCTTGCCCGCGATTGCGCGCTTTCAGGCGAAGCAGGACTGCCTGTCAGACGGCATTCGCGGGCAAGTGCGCGCCTACCGTGTGATCTGCGGTTAAGCCTACCGAGAGCCGAGCATGTGTGAACTTCTAGGCATGAGTGCCAACGTACCCACCGACATCGTGTTCAGCTTCACCGGGCTGATGCAGCGTGGCGGGCGAACCGGTCCGCACCGCGATGGCTGGGGCATCGGCTTCTATGAGGGGCGCGGCTTGCGCCTGTTTCAGGATCCGGCGGCCAGCAGCGAGTCGGAAGTCGCCCAACTGGTGCAGCGTTACCCGATCAAGAGCGAAGTGGTCATCGGTCATATACGTCAGGCCAACGTCGGTAAGGTCTGCCTGTCCAACACCCATCCATTCGTTCGTGAATTGTGGGGCCGTAACTGGTGCTTCGCCCATAACGGCCAACTGGCGGATTTTCACCCCCGCGCCACGTTCTATCGGCCGGTGGGGGACACCGACAGCGAAGCGGCCTTCTGCGATTTGTTGAACCGGGTGCGTGAAGGTTTTCCAGAGCCTGTCGAGATCGAACAGCTGTTGCCGACCCTGGTCGAAGCCTGCAGCGAGTACCGCAGCAAAGGCGTGTTCAACAGCTTGCTCAGTGATGGCGACTGGCTATTTTGTTTCTGCTCCACCAAGCTGGTGCACATCACTCGCCGTGCTCCGTTCGGCCCGGCTCGCCTGAAAGATGTTGATGTGATCGTCGATTTTCAGGCCGAAACCACCCCGAACGACGTGGTCACGGTCATCGCCACCGAGCCGTTGACCGAGAACGAAACCTGGAATCGCTACGAACCTGGCCGCTGGAGCTTGTGGCGTCGCGGCGAATGCGTGGCCGAAGGCCGAACCTGACAGAGAGGGATCTATGCTGCGAAGCTATCTGCGACTGGTGTTGTTCACGGCGGGCCTGTTGATCGGCGTGCAGATCCCCGGGTTTATCAGCGATTACACCAAGCGTGTGGAAGCGCACCTGATCGAGGCGCAAAAGAGCCTTGGCGGTTACAACGACACCGCTCAGCGGTTTTTCAAGGGTGATGTCCAGGCGCTGATCCAGCACTACCGCAGCAGTGATGACCCGGTGTTTCGCACCGATGCCGATAACATCAATAACCTGCTGACGCGGACACAAACCCTCGACCGCGAATGGCTTGCATTGCAAGGCCCGTGGTACATGCGGGCTTACCATGTGTTGACCGCCGCCGACCCGGACATCCGCAAGGAAACCTGGAACGGGTATTCCTGGCAGGTCTTGTTGTCGCCTGAAGTCATTGGCTGGGGCCTGGTGTGCGCGCTGCTGTTCTCGCTGGTCATCGAAAGCTTTGTGCTGCTCATCGACTGGGTGTTCGTAGGACGGCATCACGTGCGACCCATCAATCGCGACTGGCGCTAGGGAGCGAAACCGTTCAGCCGCTTCGCACAGGGCCTGTGGGAGCGAATTTATTCGCGATGTTTTGGTACATCCGTCACGAATGTGTTGTCTTGCTGATTTTTCGCTAATGAATTCGCTCCCACAGTGGTAGAGCACCTGTGACCGTACCAACGATGTCCCCTATTGCGGCGCTGAAGAAAGCCGTTCACTTTTTCTTATCTCCCCCTCTCGCTTTTATTCGTTGGACGCCCCGTCCTCTCCCGCCCAAGAATGCGCCTGCACATGACAGGCTCGTTTCAACGCTGCAAAGCGACGCTTCCCACGCGTAGACTCAAGGCCCGTCTTTAACATTCCTCTGCACAGGAGATACGCCTTGGGCCGCCTGTTATTGAATTGTGATATCGGCGAAAGCTACGGCGCGTGGACCATGGGTCTGGATGCCGAAGTCATGCCGTTCATTGATTGCGCCAATATCGCCTGTGGTTTTCATGCGGGCGATCCCAGTGTCATGCGCAAGACCGTGGCGTTGGCGTTGACCCATAACGTGAGCATCGGTGCGCACCCTGCGTATCCGGATCTCGTGGGATTCGGCCGCCGCTCCATGGCCTGTTCGCCGCAAGAGATCCAGGACCTGCTGCATTACCAGGTCGGCGCACTCGACGGTGTCGCCCGTGCACAGGGCGGTCATGTCAGTTACGTCAAACCCCACGGCGCAATGTACAACGACATGATGGCCAATCCGGAGCAACTGCGTGCCGTCATTGAAGGCATCGCCCGCTACAACGCTGAATTGCCCTTGATGCTGCTGGCCATGCGTGACAACAGCGCAGCGCAAGCGATGGCCGATGAATTCGGCGTCACCCTGTGGTTCGAAGCGTTCGCCGACCGTGCATACGACAGCGTGGGGCGTCTAGTGTCGCGCAGCTTGCCGGGTGCGGTCCACCATGACCCGGAAACCATTATTGCCCAGGCACTGACCCTGTCTCGTGGTGACCCCTTGATTGCGAGCGACGGCAGCGAACTGCTGCTCAACGCCGACACTCTCTGCGTGCACGGCGACAACGCCAGTTCCATTGCCGCCGTGCAACGGATCCGTCAGGCCTTGGGCAACACCCCGGCGCAGTTGTCCGCCTCATGAATGTGCGCATCGAAGTGGTCGCGATCGATTGTTTGATGGTGCGTCTGTTCGATGCCATCGACGAAGCCAACATGCCATGGATGCTTGCGGCCAGTTTGCGTCTGCGCGAGGGCTTCGGTGCGCATTTGATTGATCTGGTGCCGTCGTACACGACCTTGATGGTGCATTACGACCTGATGGCGCTCGACCCCCGGCAGGCGCGTGAGGTGATCGCGCAGGCCATGACCGACCTGTCCCCTGACGCCGCCCAAAGCGGGCGGCAGCATGTGTTGCCGGTCTGGTATGACCTGAGCGTTGGTCCCGAACTGACGTTGCTGTCCCGGCGCAGTGGATTGCCGGTGGATGAGGTGATCCGTCGCCACAGCCAGCGTGAATATCAGGTCTTCGCCTTGGGCTTCGCCCCCGGATTTGCCTTCATGGGGCTGGTCGAAGAGGTCTTGGCGGCACCACGGATCAAAACGCCGCGCAAACGCGTGGCGGCGGGCAGCGTCGGTATCGCCGAGCGCCAGACAGCGGCTTACCCGCTGGCGTCACCGGGCGGATGGAACATCCTGGGCCGCACGCCGGCGACATTGTTCGATCGCGACATCGAGGGTTACAGCCTGATGCAGCCTGGCGACACCGTGCGTTTCGAACCTGTCGATCACGCCGAATTCATTCGCCTGGGTGGCGACGACACTGCGCTGGAGGCGCTGGCATGACTGTGCTTACCGTAAAAAGCAGTACGCCGCTGTGCCTGCTTCAGGATGCCGGACGGTTTGGCGTCCGTCATCTAGGCGTGACGCAGGGCGGGGCGCTGGACTGGGTGTCGATGTCCTGGGCCAACAAACTGCTCAACAACCCGCTGGATGCCGCCGTCATCGAAATTACCCTCGGCGGCCTGACCCTGATCGCCGAATCCGATTGCTGCCTCGCATTGGCGGGAGCGGATCTGGGCGCGATGCTCGATGACCGCCCGATGGCGCCTTGGCGCAGCTTCTTCGTCAGGAAAGGCCAGCAACTGCGCTTCGCTCAGCCTATGACCGGCGCTCGGGCCTACATCGCCGCGCCGGGTGGCTTTGCTGCGGTCGAAGTCCTCTGCAGCTGCGCCACTGTCGGGCGCGAAGGACTGGGAGGGCTGGACGGTTCCGGAAAAGCGCTGGTTGAAGGCGATCAACTGACTTATTCAGGGGCGTCATTTGAGCTTCACGCGCTGCCCGATCACCTCATCCCCGACTTCTCCGATCAGCGTCCACTGGATGTCGTCCTCGGCGCGCAGATCGGCCAGTTCAGCGGCCTGAGCCTGTTCGACGCGTTCAACAACGACTGGACACTCGACAGCCGCGCCGACCGCATGGGCATGCGTCTATTGGGGCCGGAGCTGGTGTATCAAGGCAAGCCAATGATCTCGGAAGGCATTCCGCTCGGTGCCATCCAAGTCCCGCCGGACGGCCAGCCCATCGTCCTGCTCAACGACCGCCAGACCATCGGCGGCTACCCCCGACTCGGCGCGCTGACGCCGCTGTCACTGGCGAGGCTGGCGCAGAAACTGCCGGGCACGGTGGTGCGGATGAGGGCGGTGGTGCAGGAGATGGCGCATCGGGAGCAGGTGGGGTGTCTGAATCGACTCGGTCTGCCGTTGTAGGAGCGCGCTTGCCCGCGATTGCGGTGTGTCAGTCAGGGGGGGTCGTTGATACAACCCATTCGCGGGCAAGCGCGCTCCTACAGTCTCAGCATTACTTCGCCAGATACCGCATCCCTTCCTCCAACCCGCGCAAGGTCAGCGGGTACATCTGATCCTCGATCAAATCCCGTACGATGTTGGTCGAGGTGGTGTAGGCCCAGGCGTCTTTGGGGTAGGGGTTGATCCAGATGATCTTCTTGAACTTGGCCATGAAGCGGTGCATCCACACGTAGCCCGCTTCTTCGTTCCAGTGTTCGACGCTGCCGCCTGGCTGGGTGATTTCGTAGGGCGCCATGGCGGCGTCGCCGATGAAGATCACTTTGTAGTCGGCGCCGTATTTGTGGAGCAAATCCTGGGTCGAAGTGCGTTCCGAGGTGCGGCGCAAATTGTTCTTCCACACGGATTCGTAGATGAAGTTGTGGAAGTAGAAATATTCCATGTGCTTGAACTCGGTCTTGCAGGCCGAGAACAGTTCTTCGCAGATTTTCACGTGGGCGTCCATCGAGCCGCCGATGTCGAACAACAGCAACAGCTTGATGGTGTTTCGGCGTTCCGGGCGCATCTGGATATTCAGCAAACCGGCATCGCGGGCGGTGTGGTCGATGGTGCCGTCGATGTCCAGTTCGTCCGCCGCACCCTGACGCGCAAACTTGCGCAAGCGGCGCAGGGCCACCTTGATGTTGCGGGTGCCCAGTTCGACCTGGTCGTCGAGGTTCTTGTACTCGCGCTGATCCCAGACTTTCGCCGCCTTGCCCTGACGCTTGCCCGCATCGCCGACCCGAATGCCCTCCGGGTTATAACCGCCCGAACCAAACGGGCTGGTGCCGCCGGTGCCGATCCACTTGTTGCCGCCCGCGTGGCGTTCCTTCTGTTCTTCGAGGCGTTTCTTGAACTCTTCGATGAGTTTGTCCAGCCCGCCGAGGGATTGGATCTGCGCGCGCTCTTCATCCGTCAGCGAACGCTCGAACTCCTTGCGCAACCAGTCCTCGGGAATCAGCGCCTGTAAATGGTCGTCGAGCTTTTCGAGGCCATTGAAATAGGCGCCGAAGGCCCGGTCGAACTTGTCGAAATGGCGCTCGTCCTTGACCAGAATCGCCCGCGACAAGTAGTAGAACTCGTCCATGTCGGCGAAGACCACCCGCTGTTTCAGGGCGTTGATCAGGTCCAGCAGCTCACGCACTGAGACCGGCACCTTGGCGGCGCGCATTTCGTTGAAGAGGTTGAGCAGCATGTTGGTTGTCCCGCACTTATCCCGAAGAGCTTAGCGATTGCCACGACGGCTCATGAATGCGAGACGCTCAAGCAATTGCACGTCTTGCTCGTTCTTCACCAGCGCGCCCGCCAGCGGCGGAATGGCCTTGGTCGGATCGCGCTCGCGCAGCACCGCTTCGCCGATGTTGTCGGCCATCAGCAGTTTCAGCCAGTCCACCAGTTCTGAAGTCGAAGGCTTCTTCTTGAGGCCCGGGACCTTGCGCACGTCGAAGAACACATCGAGCGCTTCGCTGACCAGGTCTTTTTTGATGTCGGGGTAGTGCACATCGACGATCCGCTGCAGGGTGGTGCGGTCAGGGAAGGCGATGTAATGGAAGAAACAGCGGCGCAGGAACGCATCCGGCAGCTCTTTTTCGTTGTTCGAGGTAATGATGATGATCGGGCGCTTTTTCGCCTTGATCGTTTCGTCGATCTCGTAAACGTAGAACTCCATCTTGTCGAGTTCTTGCAGCAGGTCGTTGGGGAATTCGATGTCGGCCTTGTCGATCTCGTCGATCAGCAGAATCACGCGTTCTTCCGACTCGAACGCTTCCCAGAGCTTGCCCTTCTTCAGGTAATTACGCACCTCGTGGACTTTGTCGACGCCCAGCTGAGAGTCGCGCAGACGACTGACCGCATCGTACTCATACAGGCCCTGATGGGCCTTGGTGGTCGATTTGATGTGCCAGGTGATCAGCTTGGCGCCGAAGGATTCGGCCAGTTGCTCGGCGAGCATGGTCTTGCCCGTGCCCGGCTCGCCTTTGACCAGCAGCGGACGCTCCAGGGTGATGGCAGCGTTGACCGCCAGCTTCAGGTCGTCGGTAGCGACGTAGGCAGAAGTGCCTTCGAACTTCATCGGAAAATCCTCGAACATGGCGCCTGAGCAACAACTCAGACCGCCTCAATCAGAAAGAGAGCATGGCGCGACTATAACGCGCGGCCCGCACAACTGTGAACGCAGACGCTTTATTCAGTAGCTGAATGGCGGGTCGTGTTTTGACTCGAACAAATGTGTAACGCGTGTTGAGGTATCGCCAAATTGGCTATACATTGCCGTGATGTCTACCAAACATAGATTCAGGGACAAATACAGGATTCAGCTGCGGGAAAAGGATCACCTGCCGCCCCACGTGCATCTCACCGGGGGCGGTTTGGATGTGTTGATCGGCCTGCAACCGGTTGAACCCATGCTCGGTCATGCACCGGCCGCTGTGCTCAAGGAGGCGCTTGAATGGGTACAGGCCCACCAGACAGAACTGTTGGAGGAATGGACAAGATGGCATCCATGAAGCGACCACGTCTCAAATCGGTCCAGGCGCTGAAGGGGCGCAAGCTGGACCTGACGTTCATCAACGATCAAAAGTTCGTGCTCGACATGAACGCGGACATCCAGAATTTTCCCGGTCTTCGACCACTCCGGATCGAAGATGCCTTCATGCAGGCAGAAATCGGGGACGATGGCTGGACTGTGGAGTGGGTGGATCTGGACATTCAGATCGGTGCGGACACGTTGTATCTCGATGCTCAGGCCCAGGCTGCCAAGGACGAGAACACCCGCATATTCATCGGTTGGCGAGCACGAACGGGGTTGCCCCTGGCGCTGGCTGCCGAAGCCTTGGGCGTCAGCACGCGAAGCATTACGCGCTACAGCAATGGGCGTGAGGCAACACCCCGAACCCTGGCACTCGCGTGTATCGGCTGGGAAGCATTACAGGGAAGAGAGTTGAGTGGACGGTTGCTCGCCGAAGACCGAGCGTCTTACGGTATTGAGCATGGACAGGATGAAGAGCAGGGCTAAGTGGTGGGTCAGCGCTTGCTCACGAAGGCTGGCTTTCATCCACTAGAGAGGCAGCGGCGCTTCCTGAGTCTTCGTAAGCAAGCGCACGTCAACAGGAGGAGGTGCAATCATCCCGCCTCTTTCTTCCCGCTGTCGTACCGCGTATTGAACGCCTTCACGAAAGCATTGCGCAGAATCTGCAAAAACGCCTGAAACGCGCTGACGTTCTGGTTATGCACGCTGCCACTGAGTTCGACGCGGGTGGCGAACTGGTTTTCGCGCTGGTTCTTGAGCACGGTTTCGCTGCCGCCCACCATGGCTTCCCAGATGGAGCGGAAGAAACCCTTGTTGCGGTTTTCAACGTCTTGCTGCCAGTTGAAAATGTCCACATCGCGCAGCAGCGGTTTGATGTAGCCGCTGAGCTGGCCTTTCCTGGCCTGTGCTTCGATGACGATGTCGCCGTTGCCCGCATTGAAGTCGAACTTGCCATAAGCGGAGGCGAAGTCGTTCATCTGTTTGAGTTGCACGCCGGTAGCTCGCAGTTTGAAATCGAAATCTTCGAAGTTGCTTAACGGGTCAAACGTGGCACTGCTTTCCAGCGGAGCATTTCCCAGCAGTAACGCCTTGCCCTCGAAACGGGCGTCGCGCTGGCCTGCGATGTTGGTCAAGTTGTAGATGCTGGCGTTGACCTTGTCGGCTTCGATTTTCACCTTGGGCGTGGAATTGAAGTTGTTGAAGATGATCTTCCCATCCTGGATGCGTAACTCGTTTAGGGTGATTGGCAGCAGTTTGTTCAGTTCAACACGCCAGTCGGTGCCTGCACCGGTCTGTGATTGTCGTTTGTCGGGGCCGCCGTCGACGAAGTTAAGCTCGGGGCTGACGAACGCAACCTCTGCGACCACCGCGTGGTCGTACCAGAGTGAGTGCCAACTGACCGCCAGATCGATCACCGGGACTTTGAGCAGCGGAACGGGGACCTTGCCGTCGACCTTGACGATGTTCAGGCCGTTGATCTTGTAGGCGCCACGCCACAGGGCCAGGTCGACGTCGGTGACCTGGCCCCGGTAATCGCCCATGTCGGCGAGCTTGTTGTTCAGATAATTGCGCACCACATAAGGCAGCGCGATGTGAATGGCAATCAGCAAGACGATGAGGCCCACGACTGTCCACAGCGGCCAGCTATAGCGACGTTTCATGGCAACGCTCTCCGGTATCCTAGATTTGTTGACTGTTGGCGTTGTCATCCGTTCGCTACGACTGGACGCCATATGTGCCCAGGGCATAGGCTTTGGGCTTTTCCCAACCTGCACAAGGACCCGGTCATGAGCCGTATTTACGCAGACAACGCCCACTCCATCGGCAATACGCCCCTGGTGCAGATCAACCGCATTGCGCCGCGCGGGGTCACCATTCTGGCCAAGATCGAAGGGCGTAATCCGGGGTATTCGGTCAAGTGCCGTATCGGCGCGAACATGATCTGGGACGCGGAAAGCCGCGGCAAGCTCAAGCCGGGCATGACCATCGTCGAGCCAACGTCCGGCAACACCGGTATCGGCCTGGCGTTTGTTGCGGCCGCGCGCGGCTACAAGCTGATGCTGACCATGCCGGCGTCCATGAGCATCGAGCGGCGCAAGGTGCTCAAGGCGCTGGGTGCCGAACTGGTGCTGACCGAACCCGCCAAAGGCATGAAAGGCGCCATCGCCAAGGCTGAAGAACTGGTGGCGAGCGATCCAGGCCAATACTTCATGCCCGCGCAGTTCGAGAACCCCGCCAACCCGGCGATCCATGAAAAGACCACCGGCCCTGAAATCTGGAACGACACCGATGGCGCCATCGACGTGCTGGTTGCAGGCGTCGGCACAGGCGGCACCATCACCGGCGTTTCGCGTTACATCAAGCACACCAAGGGCAAACCGATCATTTCGGTGGCGGTTGAGCCGATGATTTCACCGATCATCACGCAAGCCATGGCCGGTCAGGAAATCACCCCCAGCCCGCACAAGATTCAGGGCATCGGTGCGGGTTTCATTCCGAAGAACCTCGACCTGTCCATCGTCGACCGAGTGGAGCTGGTCAGCGACGAAGAAGCCAAGGCCATGGCGCTGCGGTTGATGCAGGAGGAGGGCATTCTCTGCGGTATCTCCTGCGGCGCGGCGATGCACGCCGCCGTTCGCCTGGCCGAGAAGCCGGAAATGCAGGGCAAGACGATCGTTGTGGTGCTGCCGGATTCGGGTGAGCGTTACTTGTCCAGCATGCTCTTCAGTGACCTGTTCACTGAACAGGAGCTGACCCAATAGTCGCATCGCGGGCCGCTTCGGCTTTTTACCGGGCCGACTAAGGCTTATGATGGCCGCCATCCAGACCCGCCGGAAGCTTGTCACAGATCATCCGGCGGTACGCTGCAGTGATTCAGACTTATAAGGTCGGCGACAGCACCGTATCAACACTTGGCGATTTGCCTGCTCCAAGGAGAGTTTCATGACCCTTTCTTTTGCTGCCAAAGCGGCGATTCTGCTGCTGTTTCTCGGCAGCACGCTGTACGTGCACTTGCGCGGCAAGGCGCGTTTGCCTGTGCTGCGGCAGTTCGTGAACCACTCCGCGCTGTTCGCGCCGTACAACGCCTTGATGTATATGTTCTCCAGCGTGCCGTCCAAACCTTACCTGGACCGCAGCAAGTTTCCCGAGCTCGACGTGCTGCGCGACAACTGGGAAACCATCCGCGACGAAGCGATGCACCTGTTTGACGAGGGTTATATTCGTGCCGCCGCCAAGGACAACGACGCCGGTTTTGGCTCCTTCTTCAAGAAAGGCTGGAAGCGCTTTTACCTGAAGTGGTACGACAAACCCCTGCCGTCCGCCGAGGCTCTGTGCCCGAAAACGGTAGAGCTGGTCAGCCGCATTCCCAACGTCAAAGGCGCGATGTTCGCGTTGTTGCCGGGCGGCAGTCATCTGAACCCGCACCGTGACCCGTTCGCCGGTTCCCTGCGTTATCACCTTGGGCTCTCGACGCCGAACTCTGACGATTGCCGTATCTTCGTCGATGGCAAGGTCTACGCCTGGCGCGATGGCGAGGATGTGATGTTCGACGAGACCTACGTCCACTGGGTCAAGAACGAAACCGACGTCACCCGGGTGATTCTGTTCTGCGACATCGAACGTCCGCTGAGCAACCGCTTCATGACCTCGATCAACCGCAGCGTCAGTGCGTTTCTCGGTCGGGCCACGGCGCCGCAGAATACCGATGACGAGCGCGTCGGCGGGATCAACCAGGCCTATGCCTTCAGCAAGCGCTTCAGCAATGCGTTCAGCGGCAAGGTGAAACAGTTCAAGCGCGCCAATCCCAAGGCCTACCGCATCCTGCGTCCTGTGCTGGCGGTGATCGTGCTGACCCTGCTGGGTTACTGGTTGTTTGGCTGATAACTAAACGTTGCATCCTGCACCGCGCGCTGGTTATATTCGGCGCCGGTGTTTTGAAACCTCTCGAAGCACTCAACCCTATTCCGAAGAAGATCAGCGCCATGCCTGCTTCCCACCTTCAGTTCGTGTTCGACATCGCAGCCTCGTCTGCTGTTGATCCGTGCGGGTGCATGCAGATCGCCTTCATCACGCGTTACCCCCCACCTTCTCCTGTGAGCAGCCCGGTCGTGTGCGTCGTCGCACCACCAGGCGTCGTTGTGCTCGGCTGATCGACCCCTCTACGGCTGTCGATCCACGCCTGCAAACGCCAACAAAACATCCGTGAATCCGGTTTTGCGCCGGGTCCGATTTTGTCTGAATCACAGGTGACACCATGTTTGCGAATAAAGCCCTGGCCTCAATGGCCACGACCACACTGTTTGTCCTGCTCTGGAGTAGCGGGGCAATCGTTTCCAAGTGGGGTCTGGCGCACGCATCACCCTTTGCGTTTCTGTTCTTCCGTTTCGTGCTGGCGCTGATTGCCTTGGCGATCCTGATCCCGACCCTGGGCTACAAGCTCCCCGGCACGCCTCAGTCGATGCTCTACGCGATAGCAACGGGTGCCGTGTTATTGGGCGCCTACCAGATCTGCTACCTGCTGGCGCTGGACATGAAAGTCGCGCCAGGCGTCATGGCAACGATCATGGGGGTTCAACCGATCCTCACCGCCGTACTCGTCGAACGTAGCCGCTCTGGCTCGAGGATGTTTGGTCTTTGCCTGGGGCTGGCGGGCCTGGTGCTGGTGGTCTATCAGGGCATTGGCGACGGTGGGTCGCTCGCCGGCATGGCGTTCGGGGTGTTGGGCATGCTGAGCATGACCGGTGGCTCGATCATGCAGAAACGCATTACCGACAACCCGCTGGGCACGCTGCCGGTTCAGTACTTTGCCGGTGCCATCGTGTGCGCGGTGTTCGTGCCGTTTCAGCCGTTCCATTTCGAGCACAGCATCGGCTTCTACGTGCCGGTGTTGTACATGGGGCTGGTGGTGTCGGTGCTGGCGACCTTCCTGCTGTATCGGCTGATCGCCCAGGGCAATCTGGTGAACGTGACCAGCCTGTTCTACCTGGTGCCCGCGGTGACCGCGATCATGGACTACCTGATTTTCGGCAATCGCCTGGCAGGGCTGAGCATGCTGGGAATGGTGCTGATTGTGGTGGGGTTGGTGTTTGTGTTCAGGCAGGTGAAATAGCCCGACGCGATCCCCAGTAGGAGGGGACTTGAAACGGTCTGACGGTTGCCAATGAAAGTGCTTCGGTGGCAGAGCCAATCCACTGCTAAGCTCGGCGCTGGAACGATCACGAGATATTTCAATGTCCTCGCCCTGGCCTGCCGGCGACATCGCCCGCCTGATCCTTGAAGGTTTTGACGATTACCGCGATCACTTCCGCCGCATCGCCGATGGCGCTCAAAGCCGCTTTGAGCAAGCGCTGTGGCAGGAAGCTCAGGCCGCGTCGGCGGCACGAATCAGCCTGTATGAGGAGAAGGTCGGGGAGGTCACCGCTCGGTTGACCGAGGTGTTCGCCCGCGACCTTTTGCTGGACGCTGCGCGCTGGCCACAGGTCAAGCGCGCGTACATGGAGCGCATCGAGCCGCGCCTGGACGATGAGCTCGCGGAGACCTGGTACAACTCGATCTTCTGCAGCCTCTTCAGTCATGACCTGATCAGCGACGACTGCATGTTCATCCACACCACCCGGCCTGCGTCACGCCATCATGAACACGCGCTGCAAACACGCACGTACCTGCCAAACGGCGATCTGTCAGCCATGCTGGCTGAGGTGTTCAGCGACTACCGCTTCACCGTCGCCTACGCCGACCTGGCTGGGGATCTGCAACGCCTGGAAACCCTGCTGCGTGAAACGCTTCCCGACTGGGTCTGCAAGGATCCGGCCCTGACGCTGGAGCTGTTTTCCTCTGTCCTGTATCGCAACAAAGGCGCCTACCTGGTCGGCCGTATTTACACCCTCGACGAACAATGGCCACTGGTGATCGCGCTGTTGCACCGTGAAGGGCAGGGCGTGCAGATCGATACGTTGATCACCGACGAGGCCGAGGTGTCGATCATCTTCTCCTTCACCCGTTCGTATTTCATGGTCGATGTACCGGTGCCTGCCGAGTTCGTCGGTTTTCTGAAAGGCATTCTGCCGGGCAAGCACATTGCCGAACTGTACACCTCGATCGGTTTCTACAAGCACGGCAAATCCGAGTTTTATCGCGCGCTGATCAAGCACCTGGCCGACACCGATGACCGTTTCATCATGGCGCCGGGCGTGCGGGGCATGGTCATGAGCGTGTTCACACTGCCGGGCTTCAACACCGTATTCAAAGTCATCAAGGACCGTTTTTCGCCGTCCAAGAACGTCGACCGCGCCACGGTGATCGAGAAATACCGGCTGGTGAAAAGCGTGGACCGGGTCGGGCGCATGGCCGACACCCAGGAATTCGCAGACTTCCGCTTTCCGGTCGCCCGGTTCGATCCGGAGTGCCTGGCGGAATTGTTGGATGTCGCTCCGTCGACGGTCGTGCTGGAAGGCGACATGGTCCTGATTCGTCACTGCTGGACCGAGCGCCGTATGACGCCTCTCAATCTCTATCTGGAAAACGCCAGCGAGGCGCAGGTGCTCCAAGCGCTGGATGATTACGGGTTGGCGATCAAACAGCTGGCGGCGGCCAATATCTTTCCCGGCGACATGCTGCTGAAAAACTTCGGCGTCACACGGCATGGGCGGGTGGTGTTCTACGACTATGACGAGATCTGTTATCTGACGGAGGCCAACTTCCGGCGGATCCCTGAACCGCGCACACCGGAGGACGAGATGGCGTCCGAACCCTGGTACTCGATTGGTCCGCTGGACGTGTTTCCCGAAGAGTTTCCGCCATTTCTGTTTGCCGATCCGGGCCAGCGCCGACTGTTCAACAGCCTGCATGGCGAGCTGTACGACGCCGATTACTGGAAGGGCGTGCAGGCAGCGATTCGGGCGGGGACGGTGATTGATGTGTTTCCGTATCGCAGGAAGCCGACCCCACCTCTGTAGGAGCGCGCTTGCCCGCGAACCCGTGCTTCCAGACACCGCGAGGGTGAGCTGAAGAACTGTTCGCGGGCAAGCGCGCTCCTACACGGGGTCGGCAATCAATCAGCGCGATCTTGACTTCACGTCAGGCTCACATGCCGACTCAACAACGCCCGCAACGCAGCAGGTTTGACCGGTTTGGCAAGGTACTCCAGCCCTGCCGCATGCACCTGTGCCACCAGCTCGGGCCGGCCATCGGCACTGATCAGCACGCCCGGCACCGGCTCGCCCAATTGTGTGCGCAGCCATGCCATCAGTTCGGTGCCGGTTTCGCCGTGGTCCAGGTGGTAGTCGACCAGTGCCAGATGCGGACGGATGCCGTCGTCGAGCAGGGCCTGACACTCCTCACGGTTGCGCGCGGTCCACACCTGACAGCCCCAGCGACTCAACAAGCTGTTCATGCCGATCAGGATGCTGTCTTCGTTATCGATGCACAGCACCTGCGTGCCGTTGAGTGCGGTTTTTTTAGGCTCGGCGGTCGTGGCTGGCGGCAACGATTGCGAACGCGCCAGAGGCACCGTCACGCTGAAGACGCTGCCTTTGCCCGGCCATGAGCGCACCTCCAGCGTATGGCCCAGCACACGACACAGGCCGTCAGCGATCGCCAGCCCCAGGCCAAGCCCTTTTTCGGCGCGGGTTTGATGGCTGTCCAGGCGTTTGAATTCCTCGAAGATCACCTGACGTTTGTCTTCGGGGATCCCCGGTCCACGGTCCCAGACCTCCAGGCTCAGATGGTCGCCTTTGCGTCGCACGCCCAGCAGGATCGGTCCCTTGGCGTAACGGAAGGCATTGGTCAGGAAGTTCTGCAGTACCCGGCGCAACAGCTTCACGTCGCTGGCAATCCGAAGCTGACGGCCGCGCACGCGGAAGCTCAGACCTTGCTCCTGCGCCAGCGCCTTGAACTCCGCGCCCAACGTGTCGAACAGATTATTGAGCGGGAACGGCGCGACGGTCGGAGTGAACTTGCCGTTTTCCAGGCGGGAAATGTCCAGCAGGTCGCTGATCAGGTCCTCGGCCGAACGCAGGGAACTGTCCAGATGATGGATCAGCTTCCTGGCTTCATCGGGCACGTTGTCGTCGGTGTGCAACAAGGCGGCGGAGAACAGTCGCGCGGCGTTCATGGGCTGCATCAGGTCATGACTGACCGCTGCCAGAAAACGCGTTTTTGACTGGTTGGCGGCTTCGGCGTGGGCCTTGGCCTCAGTGAGCGCCAGGTTCAGTTGCGACAGTTCCCGGGTGCGTTCGGCCACCCGCTGTTCCAGGCTTTCGTTGACGCCTTTAAGCGCGTGCTCGGCTTCGCGGAAGGCGGTGATGTCGGTGAAACTCATGACGAAACCGCCGCCGGGCATCGGGTTGCCGATCAGCTCGATCACTCGGCCGTTGGGAAACAGCCGCTCGGAAGTATGCGCGCGACCCTGGCGCATCCAGTGCAGGCGTCGCGCGACATGCACCTCGGCTTCGCCGGGTCCGAGCAAGCCGCGTTCGGCGTTGTAGCGAATGATGTCCGCGATGGGCCTGCCGACGCTGATCAGCCCGTCCGGGTAGTTGAACAGCTCCAGATAGCGGTCGTTCCAGGCCACCAGCTTAAGCGACTGGTCCACCACGCTGATGCCCTGCGTGATGTTCTCGATGGCGCCTTGCAACAAGGCCCGGTTGAACTGCAGGACCTCGGAGGCTTCGTCGGCGATGCGCACCACGTCTTCAAGCTGCATGTCCCGGCCTTCGATGGCGGCCTTCACCACCGCACGGGTGGACGAGGTGCCGAGGACACCGGCCAGCAGCCGCTCAGTGTGGGCAATCCATTCACCGTTGGCGTTCTGGTTCGGGTTAAAGCCTTTGCCTTGGCGATAGGCGAAGCGGATGAAGCTTTGCTGGGCGCGCTCTTCGCCGACGAAACGTGCGGAGAGCTCAAGCAAGTCCTCGATCTGTACCGCCAGCAGCGAACGATTGTTGGGCCGTGCCTGCAACTCCTGACCGATGAATCGGCCTGCCTGCCAGTGTTCCGACACGCGCGTGCGCGACAGCAGCGAAACCCAGGCGAACAGGATGAAATTGCCCGCCATCGACAGCACCACGCCTTGGGTCAGTGGGCTGATCGGCAAATTAAGCGGATTGCTGTGAAGCCAGGCCAGCAACGGGAAACTGCTCAGTGACCAGCCCATGCTGTGCGCGGTCAAGGGCAGCACGAGGGTGTAGAACCAGATGAAGACACCGGCCGCCAGGCCCGCGAACACGCCACGGCGGTTGGCCGGTTTCCAGTAAAGCGCGCCGATCATCGCGGGCGTCAGTTGAGTGATTGCGGCGAACGCGATCTGGCCGATGGTCGCCAGGCTGGCCGTCGAGCCCAGCAATCGGTAGCTCACGTACGCCAGCAGCAGAATCGCCACGATGCTGACCCGGCGCACCGAGAGCATCCAGTAACGGAACACCTCAAACGGACGCTCGGCGGTTTTACGGCGCAGTAGCCACGGCAGCAACATGTCGTTGGAGACCATGGTCGACAGGGCCACGCTGGCCACGATCACCATGCCGGTCGCGGCCGATGCACCGCCGATGAACGCCAGCATCGCCAAGGCTGGGTGCGCGTGGGCCAGGGGCACGCTGATCACGAAGGAGTCCGGGAGCACCGAGCTCGGCAGCAGCATTTGCCCGGCCAGCGCGATAGGCACCACGAACAGCGCGGCGAGCAACAGGTAGGCCGGAAACACCCACTTGGCCAGGCGTAAGTCCTGAGGTTCGATGTTCTCCACCACCGTCACGTGAAACTGGCGGGGCAGGCACACGATGGCCATCATCGCGACGCCGGTCTGCACAACCATCGAGGGCCAGTTGATCGTCTCTTTCCAGTATTCCTCGAGGCGCGGCGCGAGCATGGCCTGATTGAACAGATCGTCGACCCCGTCATACAGGCCGAAGGTCACGAAGACGCCGACCGCCATAAAGGCGAACAGCTTGACCAGCGCCTCGAACGCGATGGCCAGGACCATGCCGCGGTGGTGTTCGGTGGCGTCGAGGTTGCGTGTGCCGAAGACGATGGTGAAAAGCGCCAGCACCAGCGAAACGATCAGTGCGGTGTCCTGCGCGCGCGTACCTGCGGCGTCGGCGCCGGCACCGATGAGAATGTTCACGCCGAGCACGATGCCTTTGAGCTGCAAGGCGATGTAGGGCAGGACGCCTATCAGGCAGATCAGCGCGACGACGACCGCCAGCGACTGGGATTTGCCGTAGCGCGCGGCGATGAAGTCGGCGATGGAGGTGATGTTTTCCTGTTTGCTGATGAGCACCATTTTCTGCAGCACCCAGGGCGCCAGCACCATCATCACGATGGGCCCGAGGTAGATCGGCAGGAACGACCACAACTGCTCGGCCGCCTGACCGACCGCACCGAAGAACGTCCAACTGGTGCAGTAGACCGCCAGTGACAGGCTGTACACCCACGCGCGCAATCGAGGCGGCAGGGCGCCGCTGCGACGGTCGCCGTAAAAGGCGATGGCGAACATGATGGCCATATAGGCCAGGGCGACGGCAGCGATCAGTCCGCTGGACAGCGACATGGGAACTCCAGATTCAAACAGGTCACGATTCGACGGCGATCCTTCGCCGGTCAGACAGTCTCGCACGCCGCATCACGTTCGTCTGTCTCGACCAAGGTCTGAGCGGCGCGGTGTCGCAGGTGCGCGGTGGGGTGTAGGAGCGTGGCTTGTGCCTGGGCCGCATCCGGAAGATCGGCGACGTAGTCGCCGTTAAATCTGCAAACGCGCTGTGTCAGATGCAGTGCGGATGCAGGGTTCACTGCCGCTTCGCGGCAGATCGCGGGACAAGCCACGCTCCTACAATAATTCGTTTATATCGGTTAAATCTATGAGGGATAGAGAAATTACCCGCTTAATCGATATCGGGTCGCGCCGTAATATGAATACCACCTCACATGAGGACAGGAGCGACCCATGAATCACACCCTTCTAATCCCGCGCAGACCCTTCAGCCAACTGAGCCATCCGCGGGAAGTCATTCGTCAATTCACCCCCAACTGGTTCGCGGCAACCATGGGCACCGGCATTCTATCCGCCGTGCTCACGCAGCTGCCCGTTCACATTCCGGGCATGCTTCAGCTCGCAGAAGCGTTGTGGATGCTGAACATCGTCATGTTCCTCAGCTTCAGCGTTCTTTACGCCGCGCGCTGGGTGATGTTCTTTGATGAAGCGCGGCGGATTTTCGGGCATTCAACGGTTTCGATGTTCTTCGGCACCATCCCGATGGGCATGGCGACGATCATCAACGGGTTGCTCACGTTCGGTGTGCCGCGATGGGGGCAGGGCGTGTTGCCGCCGGCCGAAGCGCTGTGGTGGCTGGACGTGGCGATGTCGCTGGCGTGTGGCGTGGTGATCCCGTTCATGATGTTTACCCGTCAAGAACACCGCATCGATCAGATGACGGCGGTCTGGCTGCTGCCGGTGGTCGCGGCGGAAGTGGCGGCGGCCAGTGGAGGCCTGCTGGCCCCGCATCTGGCGGACAGCCACAGCCAGTTCAGCGTGCTGATCACCAGCTACGTGCTGTGGGCGATGTCGGTGCCGGTCGCATTCAGCATTCTCACCATCCTGTTATTGCGCATGGCGCTGCACAAACTGCCGCACGAAAACATGGCCGCCTCAAGCTGGCTGGCGCTGGGGCCGATCAGCACCGGGGCTTTTGGATTGATGGTGCTGGGGGCTGATTCGCCTGCGATCTTTGCCGCCCATGGTTTAGGGGGCGTAGGTGAGATTGCGTCGGGGCTGGGCCTGATCGCCGGGATAATCCTGTGGGGTGTCGGTGTGTGGTGGCTGCTGATGGCCGTGCTGATCACGGTTCGCTATTTGCGCACCGGCATCCCGTTCAACCTCGGCTGGTGGGGGTTCACGTTTCCACTGGGGGTGTTTGCCTTGACCACGCTGAAGCTGGGGGCTGTCTTGCAGCTGGGGTTCTTTTCGGTGCTGGGAAGCCTGCTGGTGGCAAGCCTGGCGATGCTATGGCTGGTGATCATGCGCCGCACTCTGGTGGGCGCCTATAAAGGAGAGCTCTTCGTTTCGCCGTGTATTGCCGGGTTTAAGAAGTGAACGGTTTTCCTACTCACGCGATATGAAACGGTGGGAGCGAATTCATTCGCGAAAAATGTTCCGGAGGATGGAGATGTATTGACGTACCTGCCCTTCGCGAATGAATTCGCTCCCACAGGGTGTGCGCCTATCGACAGAAATGCCGGTTACGTCTTCAATGTGGCTCGGACTGGAATCCCGTCTTCCAATCCAAAAGCCGACCCCGGCGTCATTCAGGATGAAGTTTGATGAGTCAGTCGCAATTCAATCTGTTGGGCAAACGGCGGTTCCTGCCGTTTTTCGTGACGCAGTCCCTCGGGGCGTTCAACGACAACATCTTCAAGCAATCGCTGATCCTCGCCATCCTCTACAAGCTGACCATCGACGGTGACCGCTCGATCTACGTCAACCTGTGCGCGCTGCTGTTCATTCTCCCGTTCTTCCTGTTCTCGGCGCTGGCCGGGCAGTTCGGCGAGAAGTACCCCAAGGACAAGCTGATCCGCATGATCAAAGTGCTGGAGATCGGCATCATGGTCGTCGGCGCCATCGGGTTTCTCTTCGATCACCTGTCCTTGATGCTCGCCGCGCTCTTCGCCATGGGCACGCACTCCGCGCTGTTCGGGCCGGTGAAGTATTCGATCCTGCCGCAGCACCTGCATGAAAACGAACTGGTGGGCGGCAATGGTCTGGTGGAGATGGGCACCTTTCTGGCGATCCTTGCCGGGACCATCGGCGCGGGGATCATGATGTCGGCCACTCATTACGCACCGATTGTTTCGACTGCGATGGTGCTGGTCGCCTGTCTGGGTTATCTCGCCAGCCGTGGCATCCCGCCCGCCGCTGCCGCGAGCCCGGACATGCGCCTGAACTGGAACATCTTCAGCGAGTCCTGGGCAACGCTGAAACTGGGCCTGGGCCAGACCAAAGCGGTCTCGCGCTCGATCGTGGGCAACTCCTGGTTCTGGTTCGTCGGCGCGATTTACCTGACGCAGATCCCGGCCTACGCGAAAGAATTCCTGTACGGCGATGAAACCGTCGTCACCCTGATCCTCACGGTATTTTCCATCGGTATCGCGGCCGGCTCCATGCTGTGCGAGCGACTGTCGGGGCGCAAAGTGGAGATCGGGCTCGTTCCGTTCGGGTCGATGGGCCTGACGGTATTCGGCCTGTTGTTGTGGTGGCATTCGGGCGAGTTTCCGCAAAACGTTCAAGCCAATAACTGGCTGGCGGTGCTGGGTTACGGGCAGGCGTGGTGGGTGCTGTTCGACATCCTCGGCATTGGCGTCTTCGGTGGGTTTTACATCGTGCCGCTGTACGCGCTGATCCAGTCGCGCACGTCCGAGAAGGAGCGCTCGCGGGTCATCGCCTCGAACAACATCCTCAACGCACTGTTCATGGTGGTGTCGGCGATTGTGTCGATCATCTTTCTGAGCGTGGTGAAACTCTCGATTCCACAGCTGTTCCTTGTGGTCTCGCTGATGAACATCGCGGTGAATACCTACATCTTCAAGATCGTCCCGGAATTCACCATGCGTTTCATGATCTGGCTGCTCAGCCACTCCATGTACCGCGTCGAGCATCGTGACCTGGAACAGATTCCTGAAGAAGGCGCTGCGTTGCTGGTCTGCAACCATGTGTCATTCGTGGATGCCTTGTTGATCGCCGGCTCCGTGCGCAGGCCGATCCGCTTCGTCATGTACTACAAGATCTTCAACCTGCCAGTGCTCAACTTCATCTTCCGCACCGCAGGCGCGATTCCCATCGCCGGACGCAGTGAGGACCTGTTGATCTATGACCAGGCGTTCAAGCGGATCGCCGACTACCTGAAAGACGGTGAGCTGGTGTGCATTTTCCCCGAAGGCAAACTGACCACCACCGGTGAGATCGACGAGTTCAAAGGCGGCATGACCCGCGTGCTGCAAGAGACCGACGTGCCGGTGATTCCGCTGGCGTTGCAGGGCTTGTGGGGCAGTTTCTTCAGCCGCGATCCCGAGAAGGGTGTGTTCCGCAGATTGTGGTCGCGGGTGACGTTGGTGGCAGGGCCGGCGTTGGCCAGTGAACAGTCCGAACCCGCCTTGGTGCGTGAGCGGGTGGCGGAGTTGAGAGGGGCGGTGCGTTAACCGAGGCCCCTCGGTGCAGGCATGACATGCAATGTCCTGTGGGAGCGAATTCATTCGCGAGACGTAGGTACATCCGACGCATCTTCGTCGGAGGGCCCACCGCATCGCGAATGAATTCGCTCCCACAGTGCTGTGGCGTTTCACATAAAGCGGTTGTTCTGACCCATTGCCAGCAACCCGTCAGCCCACCACCGGCCTGTCTTCCGTCACCCCTTCATCCGGCGCCATCTTCCTGAAGTACGTCGACAGCAACGCCCCCGAGATATTGTGCCACACGCTGAACAGCGCGCTGGGCACCGCCGCCAGTGGCGAGAAGTGGGCGCTGGCCAGGGCGGCGCCGAGGCCGGAGTTCTGCATGCCGACTTCCAGCGACAGCGACTTGCGCTGGGCCAATGGCAGTTTGAACACCTTCCCCGTGAAGTAGCCCAGCAGAAATCCAAAGCTGTTGTGCAGCATGACCACGGCCATGATCAGCAGGCCTGACTCGGCGATTTTTGCCTGACTGGCGGCCACGACGGCGCAGACGATCATCACGATGCTCACCACCGAAATCAGCGGCAGCACGTCGACCGCGAACTGCACGCGAGCGCCGAGCAGGCGTTGGGCGATGACGCCCAGCACGATCGGCAGCATCACCAGTTGCAGGATCGACCAGAACATCTCCATGAAGGACACCGGCAGCCATGCCGACGCCAGCAGCCAGATCAGGGCCGGGGTCAGCAGCGGGGCGAGGAGGGTGGTGACGGCTGCGATGGCGACCGACAGCGCCAGATCGCCTTTCGCCAGCCAGGTCATGACGTTGGACGATGTGCCGCTCGGGCAGCAGCCGACCAGAATCACGCCGACGGCGATTTCCGGCGGCAGGTGAAACGCCTGGCACAGCAACCAGGCCACGCCCGGCATGATCACGAAATGTGCGACCACACCCAGGGCCACGCGCCAGGGATGGCGCACGACCTCGGAAAAATCCTCAAGCTTGAGGGTCAGGCCCATGCCGAACATGACCAGCCCCAAGAGCGGCACGATCAATGTCTTCAGGCCGATGAACCAAGTGGGGAACAGGAACGCCAGCACGGCGAACAGCAGCACCCAGTACGCGAAGGTATTGCCGACAAAACGACTCAAAGCAGCCAGTGCACGCATGGCTTGCTCCTTTTTATGAGTTGGAACAAGGAACAAAATTGTGGGAGCCGGCTTGCTGGCGAAAGCGTTAGTTCAGACAACTCAATGTTGAATGACAGATCGTATTCGCCAGCACGCCGGCTCCCACAGTTTCGAGATGGGGTCAGATCCCCTGCGGAATCTCTTCACCGCCCAGTGCGTCGAACAACTGCGGCAGGAACTCGCCGAAGGTCAGCATCATCAGGGTGAAGCTGGCGTCCTGCTGGCCCAGTGCGTCGTCGCCGCCGTCCTGCTCCGCCTGATCCTGCAGCAGGTCTTCGAACTTCAGGCGTTTGACGCCCAGTTTGTCGTCGAGCACGAAGGACAATTTGTCCTGCCAGGCCAGTGACAGCTGAGTCACGACTTTACCGGTACTCAGGTGCAGCTGGATTTCGTCGCTGGTCAGGTCCTGACGCTTGCACTTCACGATGCCGCCGTCCTCGTGGGTGTCGCGCAGTTCGCATTCGTCGAGGACGAAGAAGCTCTCGGCGGTCTGCCCTGTCTTGACCCATTCGGTCATCACGGCGGTCGGTGCGGTTTTTACGGTCACGGGACGGACCGGCAGCGAGCCGACCACTTCACGCAGAGTCGACAGCAGGTCTTCAGCGCGTTTCGGGCTGGACGCGTTGACCAGAATGACGCCTTGCTTCGGGGCGATGGCCGCAAACGTCATGGAGCGGCGGATAAAGGCGCGCGGCAGGAAGGCCTGAATGATTTCATCCTTGAGCTGGTCGCGTTCCTTCTTATAGACCTTGCGCATCTGCTCGGTCTCGATCTCTTCGACTTTCTCTTTCAATGCGTCGTTGACCACGCTGCCCGGCAGGATGCGTTCTTCCTTGCGCGCCGACACCAGCATGAAGTCGCCACTGACATGCACCAGCGGTGCGTCTTCACCTTTGCCGAACGGGGCGATGAAACCGTAAGTGGTCAACTCCTGGCTGGCACAAGCGCGTGCAGGCTTGGTCGCCAATGCGGTTTCCAGCGCCTCGGCATCAAATGGCAGGTCCTGGGTCAGGCGATAGACAAGCAGGTTTTTGAACCACATGGGGTACGTCTCTCCTTTATACAAAGGGGGGCATTATTCGCTGCCGCGACCCTGCGGCCAACCCTGACGTAAGCCTTTGGCGGGAATATAAAAATTATTTAAAAAAGTGCTTGCCAGAGGTGGGATCGCTCCGTAGAATGCGCGCCACACCGAAGCGAAGGGTGATTAGCTCAGCTGGGAGAGCGTCTGCCTTACAAGCAGAATGTCGGCGGTTCGATCCCGTCATCACCCACCATTCGTTTCAAGTGTTACGCGCAGCGGTAGTTCAGTCGGTTAGAATACCGGCCTGTCACGCCGGGGGTCGCGGGTTCGAGTCCCGTCCGCTGCGCCATATTGAGTTACGAGGCCCTTGAACTCCTCGTAACGACAGAAAGAGCGACCTTAGGGTCGCTTTTTTTGTGCCCGCGATTTGATGCATGGGCGACGCAATCTGCTGTTGATTCTGGCCATAGGCCGTAGGAGCGTGGCTTGTCCTGCGATCGGTTGCTCAGCAGCCGTGAAATCTGACGGCCTGTTTTTCACCTGACACACCGCATTCAACCGTCCTGCTGCCGCTTCGCGCCAGATCGCGGGACAAGCCACGCTCCTACCGTTCTCCGTCGTGCCGTGCGCAGATGTTGCGTCATACGGCACCTACAGATCCGGGGGGGCGACTCAGTGAATGCATGTGCTTCCGATCCCGGTTCTGCCCGAAAAACTCTCCGCGCTTCAACCCACATCAATCTCCACCACGTCCCCCGCTAATCGCGCGGGCCATGTGCGCAGCTTCAAGGCAGGATCCTCAAGGCAGGTTCCGTCTTCCAATCGATAATGCTGCTTATACAGCGGCGACGCGATCACCAGATCGCCCGCCAGGCTGCCGACCAAACCACGACCGATCACGTTCACTCCCGACACCGGATCACGGTTTTCCACGGCGAACAGTTGTGGTGTGCCGCTGATCGAGGCGACGTAGAACAGTGCCACCTGGGTATTGCCCACCAGCGCCACGACGCCGGAATTGAGGACCAGGTCCTGACGGGCGCACACGGCGCGCCAGGCGTGGGTTTGAGGCATGTCCATCATCAGCGCATTGGCCTGGCTCATCGTGCGATCTCCGCAACAGGAATAAGGTTGAGTTCATTGGCCCGCGCCGGGCGGCGCTGGCTGCGTTCCTTGACGAAATGAATGTCCGGGTCGGCGCTCTTGTCGTTGACGAAGGTGCGGAAGCGTTTCAGTTTCTCGGGGCTCTTCAGTGCGTTGGCCCATTCGCATTCATAACGGTCCACGACCAGTTGCATTTGCTCCTCCAGCTCGGCGGCCAGCCCAAGGCTGTCGTCGATGACCACGGCTTTCAGGTAATCCAGGCCCCCTTCCAGCGATTCGCGCCAGACAGAGGTACGCTGCAGCTTGTCGGCGGTGCGGATGTAGAACATCAGCACACGGTCGATGTAGCGAATCAGCGTCTCGTCGTCCAGGTCGGTGGCGAACAGCTCGGCATGGCGTGGACGCATGCCGCCGTTGCCGCAGACGTACAGGTTCCAGCCGTTCTCCGTGGCGATGACGCCGATGTCCTTGCTCTGCGCTTCGGCGCATTCGCGGGTGCAACCGGACACTGCGAATTTCAGCTTGTGCGGCGAGCGAAGGCCCTTGTAACGGTCCTCGATGGTCAGCGCCATTTGCACGCTGTCCTGCACGCCATACCGGCACCAGGTGCTGCCGACGCAGGATTTCACCGTTCGCGTCGACTTGCCGTAGGCATGCCCGGTCTCGAAACCGGCCGCGATCAACTCGGCCCAGATGTCCGGCAACTCATGCAATTGCGCACCAAACAGGTCGATGCGCTGACCGCCCGTGATTTTGGTGTACAGGTCGTATTTCTTCGCCACCGCGCCGATGGCGATCAGGCCATCCGGCGTGATTTCACCGGCCGGAATCCGTGGCACCACCGAATACGTACCGTTCTTTTGCATATTCGCCATGAAAGTGTCGTTGGTGTCCTGCAAGGGGACCAGCGAAGGGTCCATGATCGGCTTGTTCCAGCACGATGCAAGGATGGAGCCGACAACCGGTTTGCAGATGTCGCAACCGACGTGCCCCTTGCCGTGGCGGACGAGCATCTCCTCGAAACTCTCGATATTTTCGACGCGAGCAAAGGCGTACAGCTCCTGACGCGTAAAGGCGAAGTGCTCGCACAGGCTCTTGTCGACAGCGACCCCGCGTGCGGTCAGCTCGTGTTCGAACACGCTTTTGAGCAAGGCCGAGCAGCCGCCGCAACCGGTTGCCGCCTTGGTGCAGGCCTTGATTCCGGCAAGGTCGGTACAACCGCTGTCGATGGCCGAGCAGATCGCGCCTTTGCTGACGTTGTGGCAGGAGCAGATGGTCGCGGTGGCGGGCAACGCGTCGGCGCCCAGGGTTGGCGCGCCTTCGCTGTGGGGCAGGATCAGGCTCGACGGATCGGCCGGGAGCTTGATGCCGTTCTGCGCGTATTGCAGCAGCGTGTCGTAAAAGCTGTTGTCTCCGACCAGCACCGCGCCCAGCACCTGCTTGCCGTCGGCAGACACCACCAGACGTCGATAAGTGGCTGTGGCCTCGTCGATAAAGCGATAGCTGCGCGCGCCGGTCAGGGCGCCATGGGCATCGCCGATAGACCCGACATCGACGCCGAGCAGCTTGAGTTTGGTTGACATGTCAGCGCCGAAGAACGGCTCGGCGTCCTGATCGCATAGCTGTGCCGCGACGTTACGCGCCATCTGATACCCCGGAGCGACCAGACCGAACACGCTGCCGTTCCACGCTGCGCATTCGCCGATGGCAAAGATATCGGCGTCGCTGGTGCGGCAGTGTTCGTCAATGGCGATTCCACCGCGCGGACCAAGCGCCAGCTCGCACTGGCGGGCGAGGGCGTCTTGTGGCCGAATCCCGGCCGAGAACACGATCAGGTCGGTTTCAAGGAACTCCTCGCCCGCGAAGTTCATGCGGTAGCGGTATTCCTCGCCTGCGCTGATTGATTGAGTGGCGCGAGAGAGATGCACGCCGACGCCCAGCGCTTCGATGCGGGCCTTGAGGGCTGCGCCGCCAAAGTCGTCCAGCTGCACGGGCATCAGACGCGGGGCGAACTCCACCACATGGGCTTCGAGGCCCAGGGATTTCAACGCATTGGCCGCTTCAAGTCCGAGCAGACCGCCGCCGACCACGACACCGCGTTTGGCATGGGTGGCAGCGGCGCGAATGGTGTCCAGATCGTCCAGCGTGCGGTACACAAGACGCGAATGGCCTTCGGCGCCTTCGATGGGCGGCACGAACGGATAAGAGCCGGTCGCGAGCACCAGTTTGTCGTAGGCAAAGCAGCCTTTGGAGGTGATGACTTCGCGGCGGCCGCGGTCGATCTCCAGCACCGGTACGCCCAGGTGCAGCGTCAGGCCGGGGTGTTCATATAAAGAAGCAGCGCTGAGGGCCAGTGACTCGGCATCGCGCCCGCCGAAGTACTCGGACAGGTGGACGCGGTCATAGGCGCGCTGGCCTTCTTCGCCGAACACATGGATGCGATAGCGCTCGAGGGCACCGGCGGCGATCAGTTGTTCGACGCAGTGGTGACCGACCATCCCGTTGCCAACGACGATCAGTGTTTGCACATCGTGAAGTGGGGCTGTGGTGTTCATATCGAGTCCCGGCCAAGGCCAATCAGGTTTTTTGAAAGCAAAAAAAAGGCGCCCGGAACCGTTCGGTTCCAGGCGCCTTTGCCTGTTCTTTTATGGGTTGTCACTCGACCACAGTGTCGGCACAACCTGTAGAGCCCATCGCCGTGTGGCGCGGACGATCATCGTTGACCGACCAGGGCTGCCCACCGCGCATTCGGGTTGGGCTTGAAAGGGATGAAGCAATGGGTGTGCCAGTTGTGGACGCAGTGCGATCAGTGTAGGAGCGTGGCTTGTCCCGCGATCGGCGGGGAACCCGTCGTGAAGCCTGTGGACGCAGTCAGCCCAATACACCCTGTTAATCAGATTGACTTCGCGGCAGATCGTCCGGATGCGGCCCAGAGACAGGCCACGCTCCTACAAGGGATAGCGTATGGCACGCAAACGGTGCGATTTCGTGAGGTTCGCCCCATTGCGAGGCCGAAATGCAAGTGTCGGTCGCTGCCTTGCTTTCCAGCCAGAGCGCCTTTGTACACGCCACCGCCAGCCACTCGCACTCGCTTCAAGGCCTCCCATCAGGCTGGCCTGTCCTTTGCAGTCATCCTTTATATAGGCAGTCAACGCCGATTGCCCTCTTCACGACAAAGGCGCCGTGTGCTCCCCGTTTTTCAACGGAGGAGAACAGGGCGTCTTTTTTTGGGTTCGGGAAACGGGTTATGGCGAGCAACAGCGTACGAAGCGTGTGTCCTTATTGCGGTGTCGGCTGCGGCATCGTCATGCAGGTCGAGAATAACCGCGTGATCAAGGTCAGCGGAGACAAGGCGCATCCGACCAATTCCGGGCGTCTGTGCACCAAGGGCACTACCTGTGGTCAGGCGATTGCCGAATCCGGTCGGATGACGTCCGCCTACCTGCGGCATCAGCGTAGTCAGGACCCGGTGCGCAGTGATATCGACGCCGCGATCACGGAAACGGCCAGCCGCCTGCGGGGCATTCTTGATCGTGACGGACCCGATGCGCTCGCGTTCTATGTCTCGGGCCAGATGTCCTTGGAAGCGCAGTACCTGGCCAACAAGCTTGCCAAAGGTTTCGTGCGCACGAACAACATCGAATCCAACTCCCGGCTGTGCATGGCGAGCGCTGGCAGCGGTTATAAATTGTCGCTGGGTTCGGACGGTCCGCCGGGTTCCTATGACGACTTCGACAAGGCCGACCTGTTCTTTGTCATCGGCGCCAATATGGCCGACTGTCACCCGATCCTGTTCCTGCGCATGATGGATCGGGTCAAGGCGGGCGCAAAGCTGATCGTCGTGGACCCTCGGCGCAGCGCCACGGCGGACAAGGCCAGCCTTTTCCTGCCCATCAAACCCGGCACCGATCTGGCGTTGCTCAACGGCCTGCTCTATCTGTTGCTGGAAAACGGCGATGTCGACACCGACTTCATCGACGCCTTCACCCAAGGCTGGGACGTGATGCCCGAGTTCCTGGCCAATTACACGCCCGCTCACGTCGCGCAGATCACCGGGCTACCCGAGGCAGACGTTCGTCAGGCTGCCCGGATGATCGGTCTGGCGCCGGAGTGGATGAGTTGCTGGACCATGGGGCTGAACCAGAGCACCCACGGCACCTGGAACACCAACGCGTTGTGCAACCTGCATCTGGCCACCGGCGCGATTTGTCGCCCTGGTAGCGGCCCGTTTTCGCTCACCGGTCAACCGAATGCCATGGGCGGCCGGGAAATGGGTTATATGGGCCCCGGCCTTCCGGGTCAGCGGTCGGTACTGGTTGAGGCGGATCGCTGTTTTATCGAAGACCTGTGGTCGATTCCGCGCGGCAGTCTGGATCAGACACTCGGGGGTGGCACCATCGACCTGTTCGAACAGATGCGTGACGGGCACATCAAGGCCTGCTGGATCATCTGCACCAACCCCGTGGCAAGCGTCGCCAATCGCTCGACAGTGATCCAGGCACTGCAAAAGGCTGAATTGGTGATCACTCAGGACGCGTTTCTCGACACCGAAACCAATCGCTACGCGGACATTCTCCTGCCCGGTGCGCTGTGGGCGGAAGCGGAAGGGGTGATGATCAACTCGGAGCGCAATCTGACCCTGACTCAAAAGGCGGTCGATGCGCCGGGTGAGGCGTTGCCTGATTGGCAGATCATCGCCCGGGTCGCCTGCGAAATGGGGTTTGCCGAAAGCTTCAGCTACGCCTCGGCCGAGGACGTGTTCGAAGAAATCAAACAGGCCTGGAACCCGAAAACCGGTTACGACATTCGTGGTGCCAGCTATGGGCGTCTTCGCGATCAGTCGCTGCAATGGCCTTGCGGCCCTGACGACACCGGCACGCGTCACCCGATTCGCTATCTCGATAAAAGTGGCGAACCGTCAGAGCGCCCGAGGCTCGTTTTCGCGACGGACCACGGCAAGGCGGTTTTTCTGCCGCGTCCACACCTGCCGCCGGCCGAGATGCCAAACGATGCGTTTCCGATGGTGCTGAATACCGGTCGCCTGCAACACCAGTGGCACACGCTGACCAAGACCGGAAAAGTCCCGACCCTCAACAAGCTCAATCCCGGTCCTTTCGTCGAGATCCATCCGGTCGACGCAGCGGCGTTGGGCATCCGCGACAAGGACGCCGTGGAAATCCGGTCGGTGCGCGGTCAGGCGGTTCTGCCAGCCGTGGTGACCGACCGGGTGAGACCGGGTAATTGCTTTGCGCCGTTTCACTGGAACGATGTCTACGGTGAGCACCTGGCGATCAACGCTGTCACCAGTGACGCCGTCGATCCGGTTTCGAAGCAGCCCGAATTCAAGTTCTGCGCAGTCGCGCTGCGCAAGGTTGAGCTGATCGGCCATCGTTTTCTTGATGTGCCACAGCCCGATGCGCAGACGCTGGAAGAGTCCGAAGGGGAGCCGCTGCTCACTTTGCTCTGGGCCTCGCAAACCGGCAACGCAGAGGCACTCGCCAAACGCTTCGGCACGCACCTGCGCTCATCAGGCATCCCAGTGCAGGTCGCTGCGATGGACCAATTTCCGGTGGCACGCCTGAGCGATGTCAGCCATCTCGCGTTGATCAGCAGCACCTTTGGCGACGGCGACTCGCCCGACAACGGTCAGCGGTTCTGGCAGTCGCTGAGCGAACGCCAGGAGCGGCTGGAGTCGCTGCGTTACGCCGTGCTCGCGCTGGGGGATCCGAGCTACGACCGCTTCTGCCAGCACGGCAAAAATCTCGATCAGCGACTGCTGACATTAGGGGCTTCGCCGTTGATGCCTCGTGTCGATTGTGACGGCGATTTTCAGGACCATGCCGATGGATGGTTCATGGCGCTGCAACAGGCGCTGGATCTTCCTCCCATCGACATGACCCCGCAAACGTCGAGCAGCCAACCGTCGCGTGCGCACCCTCATAACGCCAGGCTGTCGATCAACCGACGCTTGAACGGCGAGGGCGCGAGCAAGGACACACGGCAGTTTGCGCTGACGCTGGGCGACTCGGGTCTGGCTTACGAGGCAGGCGATGCGCTGGGCGTGTGGCCACGCAATTGTCCGGCATTGATCGATGAAGTGCTCGCGTTGACGGGCCTGCGGGGCGACCAGCCCGTGAGTGTCGGCAAGGTGGGGGAAATGCCGTTGTCACAGGCACTGACTTCGCAATTCGAAATCGCAAGACCCACGGCAGAAGCGCTGGGTTTCATTGCCGAGCGCAGCGGCAGTAGCGAGCTTAAAACCTTGCTGACCGAGCCGTTCAACAGCGAGTTGAAGGACTGGCTATGGGGAAGGCAACTGGCGGACGTGATTCGGGAGTTTCCGCTGAGCTGTTCAGCGCAGGAGTTGCTGGACCACCTCAAGCCGCTTCAGCCCCGGTTGTACTCCATCGCATCCAGCGCAAAGGCACATCCCGATGAGGTTCATCTGACGGTTTCTGCCGTGCGATACGGCAAGCGCAAGGGCGTGTCCTCAACCTTTCTCGCCGACCGTGCCGGTGACGGCGAGGTGCCGATTTTCCTGCAACCGACCCAGCACTTTCGCGTACCGGTCGAGGGTGACGTGCCGATGATCATGATCGGGCCCGGCACTGGCGTGGCACCGTTCAGGGCGTTTCTGCAGGAGCGGCGCATGCGTGCCGATCGCGGACGCAACTGGCTGTTCTTCGGTGAGCAGCATGCGGCCACGGATTTCTACTACCGCGACGAGCTCGAAGGCATGCAAAAAGACGGTTTGCTCACGCACCTGAGCCTGGCGTTTTCCCGTGATCAGGCCGAGAAGATCTACGTCCAGCATCGCATCCGCGAACAGGGCGCGGAACTGTGGCGGTGGTTGCAGGACGGCGCGCGCATCTACGTGTGCGGGGATGCGACGCACATGGCCAGTGACGTTGATCAGGCATTGCGCGAGGTCATCGTTGCCCATGGCGGGATGAGCACAGAGCGTGCCGCCGAGCATCTGCGAGTGATGGCCGGCGAGAAGCGCTATGTGCGGGACGTTTATTAAGCCCGGTCATCGGATCGCCCAATACAGGGGCGCTGGCCGTACCGTTCCCTCAGTAGCCTTGATGCCGGGCGATCACGCCTTGCATCGCTTCCCCTTGCTGGTGGCGACGAAGGTTGCCGAGCAATACCTCGAAAGCGGTGTCGGGAGAGGTGTTTGCGCCGATATGAGGTGTCAGCCAGATGTTGGGATGGTGCCAGAACGGATGATCGGTCGAAGGCGGCTCGTCCTCAAGCACGTCGACGACGGCCTCACTCAGTTGCCCACTGTCCAGCGCATCCAGCAGGTCGCGCTCGATCAGATGTCCGCCCCGTCCCAGGTTGATCAGTTGGGCACCTTTGGGCATGGCAGCGAAGGTCTGCGCATTCAACACACCACGGGTGTCGTCCGTCAGAGGGAGCAGGCAGATCAGAATGTCGCATTGGGCGAGAAAGGGCTTGAGTTGATCATCGCCAGCGTAGCATTGCACGCCGTCGATGTGTTTCTGTGACCGTGACCAGCCCCGCAGTTCAAAGCCAAACGGGCGCAGGGCTTGCGTCACCGCCAAGCCGAGATTGCCCAGGCCCATGACCCCGACACGGCGCCGTCTGGCGGGTGTCAGTGCATGTTCTTTCCAGACCCCCGCCTGTTGCTGACGCACATAAAGGGGAATCTGCCGATGCAGGCTCAGCACGGCAAAACAGGCGTACTCGACGATGCCTTGGGCAATGCCGGGATCGAGCATCCGGACCACCTGGATGTGCTCCGGCAGTTCGCCAAGGTCGAACTGATCGACCCCGGCAGAGGTGGCGAAGATCACTTCGAGGTTGGGAAAGCGCGCGAGCAAGTCTTGCGGTGGTTGCCAGGCGGCGAAGTAACGCACCTGCAATGGATCCCCCATGTCCGGCCACAGGCGTACATCGATGTCCGGTGCATGCTGTTCGAACAGTGATTTCCAGACGCTGCCACGTGAGTCGTCAACTTTGAACAGCAGGGCCATGGGGAACTCGCAGTTGAGGGGAGGGTGTTCATACGATGCCAGAGCCCGGCGCAACAATCTCCCGAATCATGGGGCGCAGACAGGAGATTGCGCGCAACTGGCCGGGTCAGACAGCAGCGGCGATGGCTTTGCCCAAGGCTTCGGTATTGCCGGTCCCGCCGATGTCCGCCGTGAGCGGGGCGTGCTCAGGCCCCATCGCCAGCACGGTTTCGATGGCGGCGAGTACGGCTGCCCCTGCTTCCGGATGACCCAGGTGTTCAAGCATCATCGCCCCGCACCAGATCTGGCCGATCGGGTTGGCGATGCCTTTGCCGGCGATGTCGGGCGCCGAACCGTGCACCGGCTCGAACAGGCTCGGGAAGTTGCGTTCCGGGTTGATGTTGGCCGATGGCGCGATGCCGATCGTACCGGTGCACGCCGGGCCCAGGTCCGACAGGATGTCGCCGAACAGGTTGCTCGCCACCACCACGTCGAACCAGTCAGGGTGCAGAACGAAGTTCGCGGTGAGGATATCGATGTGGTACTTGTCGACGTTCACTTCAGGGTACTTTTTGCCCATTTCGGCAGCGCGTTCGTCCCAGTACGGCATGGTAATCGCGATGCCGTTGGACTTGGTGGCCGACGTCAGGTGTTTCTTTGGCCGACTCTGCGCGAGGTCATAAGCGAACTTCAGGATACGGTCGACGCCAACGCGGGTCATGACCGTTTCTTGCAGCACGATCTCCCGGTCCGTGCCCGGAAACATCTTGCCGCCGACGCTGGAGTATTCGCCTTCGGTGTTCTCCCGTACCACCCAGAAGTCGATGTCGCCAGGCTTGCGATTGGCGAGCGGCGCCTTGACCCCGGGCATCAGACGGCAGGGGCGCAGATTGACGTATTGGTCGAATTCTCGGCGAAACTGGAGCAACGAGTCCCACAGCGAAATGTGATCCGGCACCACGTCAGGCCAGCCGACGGCACCGAAGTAAATCGCGTCGTACCCCTTGAGAATGTCAAACCAGTCGTCGGGCATCATCTTGCCGTGGGCCAGGTAGTAATCGGCGCTGGCGAAGTCGAACCAGTCCCATTGCAATTCCAGGTTGTGCCTGGCCGCCACCGCGTCCAGCACGCGAACACCCTCAGGCATGACTTCCTTGCCGATGCCGTCGCCGGGGATCACTGCAATTTTGTACCGGGGTTTGCTCATGGAATTCGACTCCTGGGATTGTTGAGGAACGGTTCCAGTGTATGGCGCGTTTCTGGATTAATAATTAGTCTTGTTCGAAAGCTATTCTTAGTTTTAAGGAAAGAATCCGTGAGCATGATCGACGACCTGAGTTTCTTTCAGCAGGTGGCGAGCCGGGGCAGCCTGACCGAAGTCGCGCGTCATCTGGGGCTGTCATTGCCTGCGGTCAGCAAACGGCTGAGCCAACTGGAGGCGCGCCTGGGCGTGCAGTTGCTCCAGCGCACCACCCGACGTCTGTCGCTGACCCCGGAAGGGACGTTGTACCTGGAAGGCGGGCGGCCGATCCTGCGTCAGCTGGAAGAACTCGAGAGTGCGCTCGATAGCCGTCAACCCACTCTGAAGGGGCGGTTACGGATCAACGGAACGCTGGGCTTCGGCCGCCAACATCTGGCGCCCGTAGTGTCCAGCTTCGCTCGCCTGCACCCCGAACTTGAGATTTCCCTTGAACTCACGAGCCAGCCGCTGAGCGTGCTGGATGACCAGTTCGATATCGGCGTGTGCATGGGTGAACCGCCTGACTCCCGGCTGATCGGTGTTCGCCTCCTGGAGAATCCACGCATCCTCTGCGCGTCTCCGAAATACCTTGAAGCTATGCCTGCGTTGACTCGAGTTGCTGATTTGGCGCAGCACAACTGCATCGTGCTGAGGCAATTCGGCAGCGACTACGCCATCTGGCGGTTCAGCAAGGACGGCCAGGATTACGCGCACAAGGTCAGCGGTACGTTGTCGAGCAATGATGGTGAAGTCGCGCTGAGCCTTGCGCTGGATGGGCATGGGCTGATCCTGCGTTCGCGCTGGAATGTGCAGGCGTCTCTTGAGAAAGGCCTGCTGCAGGCGGTACTCACCGATTATCAAGCACCCTCGGCCGATATTTTCGCGGTGTACCAGCACCGTCGGCATATCCCGCAACGGATCTCGGTGTTTGCCCGATATCTGGCGCAGGAACTGGCCGAGCGCTTGCCGTTCGCGGCGATTCAGTGAGTGATTGGCCATCACCTGGAGCAGCGCGCGTGCGTATGACTCCAGGTTATGGTCGGCCTGACTAATCGTGCATTGCCCCCCGATGTCATGCTCTTGTAACGTCGAAATGTCCCGCTCGGTCGAACAATAAAATCAAACCTGAGCAAAGCACTGCGGTGCAGGGTGTTCAGTCGAGGTTTTAACGCTGCCGAATTAATCTACGTCCAGGATGATTTGCCATGAAAACCTTGTCTGTCACTGCAGCTGTCGGTTCCGTCATTTCCCTGTTGAGTCTGGCTGTCGCGTGCGCAACGCCGGCCATTGCCGATGAGATCACTTTCGTCTCCCAAGGGGGCTCCTACCAGGAAGCCCAGACCAAGGCGATTCTGGACCCCGCTGCAAAAAATCTGAAGATGACCATCAAGCAGGACAGCGCCCCGGATGCCTGGCCGATGGTCAAGGCGCAGGGCGAGGCGAAGAAACCGGTTTGGGACGTGATTGATACACCGCCTTCCAATTGTGTGCGTGGGGGTAATGAAGGGCTGATCGAGCCGCTCGACCTGAGCAAGATGCCCAACGTGCAAAGCATGCCCGCAACCTACCGCACACCGTACTCGGTGGCGTATGAGTTCTATTCGTCGGTGATCGGGTACAACAAGAAGTCCCTGAAAAAAATTCCGCAGACCTGGGCTGAGTTCTGGGACGTGAAGAACTTCCCCGGCACTCGTGCCTTGCGCAACGATCCGATGAGCACGCTGGAAGCTGCTTTGCTGTCGGACGGTGTACCTCGCGACAAACTGTATCCGCTGGATGTTGATCGGGCCTACAAACGCCTGGAGCAGATCAAGCCCAATATCGCCGTGTGGTGGACCTCAGGTGGTCAGTCGGCGCAGTTGCTCGCCGATGGTGAGGTGGACATGCTCATGATCTGGAACGGCCGCGCAAGCGCCGTGCAGAAGAGCAACCCGGACGTCGCGTTCACCTACAACGACGGCCTCCTGCAGAACACCCAGCTGTGCATCCTCAAGAACGCGCCCAACTACGCGGCGGCGGTGAAGTTCGTCAATGAAGCGGTGTCGCCTGAATTGCAAGCCAATCTGCCGCTCTACATCGATTACGGCCCAGGAAATCCGGCAGCGTTTGGTACGGGGAAAATTACCGCCGAGCGCGCCAAAGAGCTACCTAGCTCGCCGGATAACGCCGCCAGGCAGGCCTTGATGTCAGAGGAGTGGTGGGCTTCGGCAGCCGGCATCGCGGCCAAGGATCGCTGGCTTAAATTTGTTCAGTAACGCCGGGACGACGACATGATCGATTACCTGATTCTGGGAGGGGGATCGGCCGGCTGCGTGCTTGCCGCCCGGCTCTCGGAGGACCCCGACAAGCAGGTGTACCTGATCGAGGCCGGACGCGACATTTCTGCGCAGACCATGCCGCCGGCGATTCGCAGCCGCTACCCCGGCCGTGCCTATCTGGACGTCAGCAATATCTGGCAGCGGCTGACCGCCCTGATGGGCCACCGCGCTCATGCGACACGACGTTACGAGCAGGCTCGCATCCTCGGAGGAGGGTCGGCGATCAACGCGTTGATGACCAACCGCGGCGCGCCTGCCGACTATGACGAGTGGCAGGCGTTGGGTGCTGAAGGATGGGAGTGGAGGACTTGCCTGCCGTACTTTCGCAAGCTGGAAACCGACACGGATTTCAGTGAGCCAGAGGATGCTGCCTTACATGGCCATGACGGTCCGGTAAGGATTCGACGCACGTCTGCCGAGCGACTGTCGCCGTTTGTCAAAGGCGTGATGAAGGTTTTCGGCGCACAGGGCCTGACGCACAAACTCGATCAGAACGGGCCGTGGGAAGAGGGCGTGTTTGTCGGGGCGATTGGGGTCAGTGAGCAAGGCGAGCGGATTCCAACCTCGGTGTGTTACCTCACCGATGAGGTGCGACGACGCAGTAATCTGACCATCGTGACCCACTGTGTGGTGGATCGCGTGCTGATCGATAACGGAGTTGCGGTGGGCGCCCGGGTTTTGCGACCAGGAGGCAAAGCCGAGTCGCTGATGGCCCGGGAAGTGATCGTGTCTGCCGGGGCCATTCACAGCCCTGCCGTGTTGATGCGCAGCGGAATCGGTCCGGCGGATGATCTGGTTTCGCTGGGGATCACGCCGGTCGTTGATCGGCCGGGCGTAGGCGCAAACTTGATGGAGCATCCGTCGATTGCCGTGTCTGCATTGCTGACTCGCAGAGGGCGGACTGCGTTTCCCGAGGAGCATCACGAGCAGGCCGTCGTGCGTTTCTCATCAGGGCTGCCCGGCACGGTGCCCTGCGACATGCATGGCGCGATCCTGTCCCGTTCGGGCTGGCATTCGGTCGGGTATCGCTTGGGAACGATCTTTTTCTGGGTCAACAAATCGTATTCCAGAGGTCGCCTGCGGCTGGCGTCTGCCGATCCCCATGATGAGCCTCAGGTGAGCTTCAACATGCTGTCCGATGAACGCGATCTCGAACGCTTGAAGCACGCGTTGCGATTCGGCGCTCTGGCGTTGTCGGCTGATTCGTTGGCGGGGGAACGGAGTGTGGCTTTCCCTTCCAGCTATTCGCCACGGGTGGCCAGGGTCGCCATGCCCGGTGCCTTCAACGCGGTGCAGCGTGGGGTGTTGAGTCTGTTGCTGGACGTCGCCGGACCCCTGCGCGGATGGCTGATTCATCGGTTGGTGACTCAAGGGGTGACGGTCGAAAAACTCGTGTCCGATGACGCGGCACTGACTGACTTTGTACTGCGTAATGTCGGCGGCACCTGGCATCCGTCCGGCACCTGTCGCATGGGTCGTGCTGATGATCCGCTGGCCGTGACCACGGGGGACGGGCGGGTGATCGGTGTCGCACATTTGCGCGTGTGCGATGCATCGCTGATGCCTTCCATTCCTTGCGCCAACACCAACGTCCCGACCCTCATGATCGCTGAGCGAATTGCCGACCTGATCAGGGGTGACGCTGTTGATGCGGCCGAACCGGCAGATGCCGGATTGCGCGTTACGCCATCCTGCCTCTGAGCTCCGCCGCAGCAGGGCGTAGGGGCACGCACCGGTCATGCCGGTGGGTGCCTGGGATGACTCAGTTGGCCTCTCTCAAACGCCCCATCCCACCACGCCCTTGGTTTCCAGAAACGCCTCCAGGCCCCACTCGGCATATTCGCGACCGTTGCCCGATTGCTTGTACCCGCCAAACGGCGCGCCGGCGTCCCAGTTCGGGTAGTTGATGTAGACGCTGCCCGCGCGCATCCGCAGCGCTACGTTTCGGGCTCGCGCCAGGTCTGCCGACTGCACGTAGGCGGCCAGACCAAAGACGCTGTCGTTGGCCATGCTCACGGCGTGTGCCACGTCGTCGTAGGGCTGAATCACCAGCACCGGACCGAAGATTTCTTCCCGCGAAATGGTCATGTCTTGAGTGACGTTGGCAAAGATCGTTGGCTGGACGTAATACCCTTTGGGCAAATGCGTCGGCCGACCCAAGCCCCCACACACCAGTTGCGCGCCTTCTTCGATGCCGATGCCGATCATCTTTTGAATGGCGTTGAACTGCCGCTCGCTGATGACCGGGCCCATACGGGTGGACGCGTCTTCCGGTGCGCCGAGGGTGTGAGCCAATGCAGCGCGGCGAGCGATCTCAACGGCCTGATCATGCAAGGCCGCCGGCACCAGCATGCGCGTCGGGGCATTACAGGACTGGCCGCTGTTGCCGAAGCAGCTGTCCACGCCGGCTGTGACGGCAGACACGAGGTCAACGTCGTCGAGCAGGATGTTCGCGGATTTTCCCCCCAGCTCCTGATGCACGCGTTTGACCGTCGGCGCGGCCAACCTCGCGATCTCGATACCTGCCCGAGTGGAACCTGTGAACGACACCATGTCCACCTGAGGATGAGCCGACAGGGCTGCGCCGACGAGGGGGCCGTCACCGTTGATCAGGTTGAATACCCCGGGCGGGACACCCGCGTCATGCATGACCTCGGCAAACAGCAAGGCGTTGATCGGGGCAATTTCGCTGGGCTTGAGCACCATGGTGCATCCGGCCGCCAATGCGGGAGCCACTTTGCAGACGATCTGGTTGATCGGCCAGTTCCAGGGAGTGATCAGGGCGACGACCCCTACCGGTTCCTGCCGGACCAGGGTGGTGCCCCGGCTTTTCTCGAATTCGAAGGTCTCCAGAGTGCGCAGCAGTTGTTCCAGGTGACGCTTGCCGATACCGGCCTGCCAGTCGTGGGAAAGCGCCTTTGGCGCGCCGACCTCTTGCAGGATGGCGTCAGCGATCTCGTCGTAGCGGTCCATGAAGGCGGCAAGAATGCTTTGCAGCAGCTGTGTGCGCTGAGCCGGTGATGTTTCCGCGAAAGAGGGAAACGCGCGCCGTGCTGCGATCACGGCGGCTTCCACGTCGTCCAGATTGCCCAAGGCGATTTCGCCGAACGCCTGCTCGGTGGCAGGGTTGATCACCGGCAGGCGGGTGCTGCTGCAGGGTTCGACCCAGCGGCCATCGATATAAAACTTCAGGGCGTTTCGCATCATCGGGGCAGTCTCGTGGGGAGTATGAAGAAGGGGCGCACATCGGCTGGCCGGTGGCCGAAAAGCTGCGGGCGGTCGCTCGCAAGAATAGCCCCGGTTTTTTTCAGCCGGCAATTTACTAATAGTTGTGAGAGGCATAAGCTCAGGTCATGTCTACTCTTCGTCGAAAGCTCCCCAGTTCCAGTTCGTTGTTCGTCTTTGAAGCCGCCGCCCGTTGTGGCAGCTTCACCCGAGCGGCGGATGAATTGTGCGTCAGTCAGCCGGCGGTCAGTCGCATGTTGTCGCGCCTGGAAGAGCACCTGGGCGTACAGCTTTTCGAGCGGGTTCGTGGCGGTGCGCGGCTGACCGAGAGCGGCAGCATTTTGTATCGTCGGGTGCAGGAAGGGTTCAGCACCATCGAGTCGGCGATCAGTGAAATCGAAGCGAGAGCGACGGGCATCGAGACCGTCACGTTGTCGGTGTCAACCGCGTTCACCACCCATTGGCTGATGCCTCGAATGAGCCGGTTCAGTCAGCGGTTCCCCACTGTCGACATGCGATATCAGTTGATGTCCGGCAGGATCGGTGGCCCGTTGGTGGACGTTGATCTGGGCATGCGCTACCTCGACGTCGGAAGCCTGAAACCCACGGAAAGTCTGGTCATTCCCGAAATAACGCTGCCCGTTTGCAACCCTCAATACCTGGCTGATGTGCTGCAAGGAAAGGGTAAGAAACGGTCCCCGACCCTGATCAGCATGGACAACCAGGAACGCGAATGGGCCTCGGCTTTTGAAACGGCGGGCCGTACGGTCAACACCCTGGTGTTTTCCGATTATGCCGTGGTGGTTCAGGCTGCGTTGCTCGGCCAGGGCATGGCGCTGGGTTGGCTGAATGTGATCTCGAACTCGCTGTGCAAAGGCGAACTGGTGCCCGCGATCGATGCGTGCCGGGTCACCTCCCGTCGATGCTGTCTGGTGGTGCCGGCCAATCGTCCGGTCCGGCCGATCGTGGAAAATGTACGCGACTGGATCATCGAAGAAATGCGCGCGGACATGCTCGAAATCGACGCGCTCTACCCTCATCTGAGGTTGGGATCGATCCTCGAATCCCACCGTTGAGCACAGGTACCGCACCCCGAGTAGAAAAACAGTAGGTTATGCCTCCAGGGCAGGGCAAAACAGAATATTGCGCGAGAGAGCGGGCAGATAATGAGTCCGTCCAGTCAGTTTCACCCTCACGACTTTTCTTGCGGAGCGCCCTATGTCTTTCAAGCAGTTCAAAGCCCTGACGTTCGACGTCGTCGGTACCCTGATCGATTTCGAAGCCGGCATCCTCGCCCATGTGCGAGAAGTCGCGGGTGACGCGGGCAAAGCCTGCACCGACGACGACATCCTGAAAGCTTACCGTGAAGCACGCGCCTCCACCGACTCCGGCTGGTGGCCCGATGATCTGGAGCGTTGCTACCACGTCATCGCTTCCAGGCTCGGGCTGCCGGATAACGATGATTACGCCAAAGGCCTGGCGCAGTCGGTTAAAAATTTCCCTGCATTTCCTGATTCGGTTGAAGCCCTCAAACGCCTGCGCAAACACTTCAAGCTGGTGGCGACGACCAACTCGCAGATCTGGGCGCTCAATCATATGGCCGAAACGCTGGATCATCCGTTTGACGTCCGCGTGACCGTCGATGATGTGCGTTTCGAGAAGCCCGATCCGCAGTTTTTTGCCTACACCCGTGGCGTCCTGGCGACCCAGGGCATCCTGTTCGAAAACATCCTCCACGTTGCCCAGAGCCAGTACCACGACATCGGCGTCGCCATGCGTCTCGGTTACCAGACGTGCTGGATCGAGCGCCGTTTCGCTCAGAAGGGCACGGGCGGCACGCTGGAGTCTGAGCGCACCGAACCGCATTACCACTTCACTTCGCTGGCGCAATTGGCCGACGCAGTCGAGAAAGAGCTGGGTTGATCTCCGCGGCGCTCTGGGCCTGCTCACCCTGGCCATGGGCGCCAGTCCTCATTTAGCCGAGACGCTGGCATGACTGTTCAGAGCTTATGGGCGGCCACCGCCCAACCTGCACCTGCGCTGCAATCGCTGGAAGGCGAGCGTCAGTGCGACGTGGTGATCATCGGTGCCGGCTACACCGGCCTCTCGGCGGCGCGTCACATCGCTGAGAGCGGCCGCGAGCCGCTGATCGTCGAAGCCAATACCCTGGCGTGGGGTGCGAGCGGGCGAAACGGCGGTGTGGTTTCACCGAAGTTTCGAGTCGGTTTCTCCACCCTCATGTCGCGCTTCGGTCGCGACACGGCCTTACAGATGTACCGTACCGGTTACGCGGCGGTGGACAGCCTGGTCGAAACGGTGGAGAGCCTTGGCTTGACGGCGGCCAACCTGCAGATGGCAGGGCATATCGCTGCCGCCCATAACGCTCATGCGCTCGGCGGCCTGGAATCGACCGCTCAGTGGATCAAGCGCGAAACCGGCGGCGAGTCGTCGGTGATGATATCCGCCGACCAGGTCTGCGAGATGACCGGCGCCACGATTTTTGCCGGTGGCCTGCTGACGCCTCGGGCGGGCGGTATCCATCCCCTTAATTACGCCCGCGGGATCGCGCAGCATCTGGTCGACCGGGGCGTGAAACTGTTCATCAACAGCCCTGCGCAGGAGGTCCGTCGCGAAGGTGAGCGGATCATCGTGCAGACGCCACAGGGACGCATCAGCGCCCGGCAAGTGATCTACGCCACCAACGGCTACTCGGATCAGACCCGGGTAACCGACACGCTGCACCGCCGCCTGATACCGTTCCGCAGTGCGATCATCGCCACAGAATCGCTGCCTGCGTCTGTCCTTGCCACGATCATGCCGGGCGGCCAGGTGTGCGGCGACACCAAGCGCATGCTGCGCTGGTTCAGGGTGATCGGCGATCGGTTGATCTTCGGCGGACGGGGTGCATTTGGCAAAGACGATTCACAGAGCGCTTTTGATGATCTGCAACGCAGCATGGGGGTGGTTTTTCCCGTCCTGCGTGACCAGAAAATCGCGTATCGCTGGTCTGGCCTGGTCGCCATGACGCTGGACTATCTGCCCCACGCCGGGCAGCTGGACGACCGCAGTTTCTACGCCATCGGCTACAACGGCGGCGGAGTGGCGATGTCGACGTGGATGGGCAAGCAACTGTCTGCCATGACGGCGGGCGAGAAGGTCGATCTCGGTCTGTTGGCGGGCGACCATTTCAAACCGATTCCCTTGCATGCCTTTCGTGCGCCCGGCGTTCGCTTGGCGGCGGGTTGGCAGCAATTTCTTGATGTCATCGGACGATGAGCGAGCGTTAAGCGTATGCCACCGATTTTGCACTACACCCATCCCCATGCTGAGCGCCAGATGCCTTGCGCGGCGTTTGCATTGCACGGCGATCCACTGGCTGCGGGGCGTGTGATCCATTTCCACGATCCTTTACAGGGGTATGCCGCAGGCAGCAGTATCAGCGTCGGCGCGAACCTGTTGATCGAGGATTTTCCCTGGGTCGAACTGGGGGTTGTCGAAGCGGGCGAGTTGCGTTTGCAGGGCGACGGCTTCGACCTTCAACTCAGTGCCGGCGATTGCTTCGTGGTGCCGCGAGGCGTTCACGTCCGGTGGCATCACCGGGGGCCGTTACGTCGACTGTTCATGGCGTTTCCAGGCCTTGAAGCCTGCTCGGACATGCCCAAGGTGCCCATCCGGCTCGATCTGTCCCAACCCCTCAGCGAAGCCAGTCCGCCAGCTGCCAGCGTGCTGCTGACGCCGACGCCAAAAGCCTGGAGCGAGACGCTCTTCAGCGTCGCCAGCCTGCGGATTGGCCTGTGGCAATGCGAGCCGTATGCGCGCAGGCAAGTTGAACCGGCCTACACCGAACTGATGTTCATCCTGGAAGGCGCAGTGACCCTGACCGCCGACCAGGGCGAGCGTCATGTCATACGTTCGGGGGAAGTTGTTGTGGTGCCCAGAGGCGCGACCAACGCATGGGCCAGCGAGGAAACCGTGCGCAAGGTGTTTTGCATTCTGGGGTGATCGCGCTCGTGCGTGGTTGCGCTGATACAGAAACGCCGAACGGTTTGACTGTCACTGGGCGGCAGATCGCGGGCACCCGCGCTTCCTCGCCTTTCGGGCAGAAGCGCGATGCGATAAGCGGAAGGAATCAAACGGCCCTGACCAGGCTCCGCAAAGGCACTGTGCTCTTGACCACCGGCGACTTGATCACGATGTAGCTGAAGTATTTTTCGATGCCGATGTTCTTGTCCAGAATCGACTCCATCAGCTCCTGATAGTGCTGGATGCTGCTGCACAGGAAGCGCACCAGGTAGTCATAACCGCCGCTGATCAGATGGCACTCCAGCACCTCGTCGATATTGCGAATGCTCGATTCGAATTTCACGAAGTCGGCGCGCTTGTGATCTGAGAGGGTCATCTCAGTGAAGACCGTCACTGAGTTGGCAAACTTGGCCAGATTGACGTGGGCTTCGTAGCCGCTGATATAACCCGCAGATTCAAGACGTTTGACACGCTGCAGGCAGGGGCTGGGCGACAGGCCGACGGCCTCGGCGAGGCTGACGTTGGTCATGCGCCCGTCTTTCTGTAACTGAACCAGAATGTTGATATCGATACGATCGAGCTTGGTTGCAGCGTCCATTGATCAGTCCTCGCAATGTCAAATCCGGGCCGTCGGTCTCAGGCGTGCAATGCCTTTTGATGGGCATGTGCAAGGTCGGCAAGGCTGGCGTACTCACAGCGCTTGCCATCCATTGCCTGAGGCGAATGGTTCCACGGCAGGTTGTGGCCGCGGCGTAAGGTGCACACCGGAAAATCCACCCGATCGGTCCACGGGTCGTCGGTTTCCGTACTGCGCACCGGTAACAACGCTGAACGCTCCAGGCCCAGGCGGTGCAGCTCGCGTTCAAGGCTGCGGTGCCAGTCGTCGTCACGGGGTTCGATGATTGCATCAAATTCCACCGGCAGCCGACGGCTGAGCGCTGTCACATCAATCCCATGGGGTGGGGCGATCAGTATCAAACGGTAGAACTTGCTCAGGTACTGAAGGGCACCAGGAGCATCCTCGAAAATCGGCCACTGGGCGCAAGAGCTACTGAACGCCACACTTTCATCCCAGCCCGGGATGATTTGCAATTGTTGCGCCACCCGTTGGTATAGCTGTCCGTGAAAAGCTGTCGCGCTCACCGGCATCGCCCGTGCGGCAAGCTCCTCTGCCACCTGTCGATAAGTGCTCAGCAATTGCGCATCACTGGTCACCGATTCACTTTGCACTGCCAGCGGTCGCAGGCCCTCAAGAATGCCCCGTTCACGATCAACCAGGGTGGCGAATGACAGGCCCAAAGCCTTGTACTGCGTAACTCTCATGATCTGCTCCAGAGTAAGGCTTTCGCGCATCCATTAACCTTCAAGCCCAAGGCCCGACAGTGCATTCGCAGGTCGGGCCGACACCTCGTTCAGCAGGCGGCCGCCAATGCCTTTTCCAGCATTTGCAGCGCCTCGGCCACCTGTTCCGGCGTCGTCACCAAGGGTGCGAGGAAACGCACGACGTTACGGTGTACACCGCACTTGATCACCAGCAAGCCGGCGTGGCGGGCTTCGTCGATGACCTTCTGTGCCAGCGCCGCATCAGGGGTCTGATGGGCATCGTCGGCGACCATTTCGATGGCCTGCATGAAGCCCAGGCCGCGCACGTCGCCGATTCTCGGGTAGCGCTTTTGCAAGCCCTGCAAACCTTCGCTGAGCTGCGCGGCCAGTCTCTCGCCTTGCGCCAGCAGATCCTGCTCTTCGAAAAGATCGAGTACGGCCAGTGCCGCAGCACAAGCCACTGCGTTGCCGCCGTAAGTTCCGCCCAGACCGCCGGGCGTTGGAGCGTCCATGATGTCGGCGCGACCGACCACGCCGGACAGCGGCATACCGCCGGCCAGGCTCTTGGCGACGGTGACCAGGTCAGGCTGGATGTCAGCATGCTGGAAGCCGAACATCGTGCCGGTACGCCCGAATCCAGCCTGGATTTCATCGAGGATCAACACGATGCCGTGTTGGGTGCAGCGTGCGCGCAGGGCTTGCAGGAATGCCTTGGGTGCGGCCAGAAAGCCGCCGTCGCCCTGGACGGGCTCGATGATGATGGCGGCCACACGGTCCGGCGCGACGTCGGTGGCGAACAGTTCATCGAGTTCGGCCAGCGCGTCGTCGCTGCTGATGCCGCGATAGGCGTTGGGGTAGGTCGCGTGGTAGATCTCGGCGGGGAAGGGGCCGAAGTTCTGCTTGTAGGGCTGGCTCATGCCGGTCAGGGTCACGCCGAGCAACGTGCGCCCATGGAACCCTCCACGGAAGGAAATCACAGCGGTCCGGTTGGTGTAACCACGGGCGATTTTGACGGCATTTTCTACGGCTTCGGCGCCCGAGGTGAACAACACGCTTTTGTAGTGGGCGTCGCCGCCGATCATTTTGTTCAGCCGGGCGGCGACCTCAATGTAGTTCTCATAGGCAACCACTTGAAAGCTGGCGTGAGAGATCTCACCGACCTGACGCCTTACGGCCTCAACGACCTTGGGATGGTTATGGCCAACGTTGAGAACGCCAATACCGCCAACGAAATCCAGATAGCGCTTGCCATCGACGTCCCACAACTCGGCGCCTTGCGCTTTTGCGGCAACGATGGGGTGAGCGGTGGCGATGCCGCGAGGCACGTTGTGTTCACGCAGGGCCAGCAGGCGTTGGTTTTCAGTCAGTGCAGAATTCATCTCGATCTCCGTGAACGCCGAGTTGGCGGTTGATGTGATCAGGATAAGGATTGGCCGGAACCACAAGCGCTGAACTTGGGGCGGGCGGCGCTGTGATCGACTGTTTTGAGGGGGTGTTACGACATATTTCGCTGCGGTGTTTTTGGCGGGGATGGAGGAGGAATGATCGACCCACGCGAAGCGTGGGCGCGATCAGTGAGCCACGGCCAATTGCATCAGGCGCCGGCCCGTGGCACGACGATGGTGTCTTCCGGGTGCAGGCGCATCATCATCGGCGAGCCGATCGGGGGCAGCGACAGGTTGCCTTCGTGGTGGCTCGGCTGGCGCAGGCTGACGGTAGGGCCGCCTTCCAGGTCGACAAAAACTTTCAGGCTTTCACCCTGGAACACGATGTCGGAAACCCGGCCGCGCAGGCGATTCCACTCGGGGCCGGAACTGTCGTTATCCAGCAGCAGTTTTTCTGACTGCAACGCCAGGAAGACATCCCCGGATGGGGGAATCGGGCGGGTGGTGCGCAACGCAGTGGCGCCCAGCGTCAGACCGTTGTCGGCGCCACGTTGCAGCGGCACCAGCGTGCTCTCACCGATAAAGCTGGCGACGAAATCATTGGCCGGATGATCGTGCAGACGGCGCGGCGTATCGACCTGCACCAACTCACCGCCGCGCATGATCGCGATACGGTCGCTCATGGTCAGGGCTTCACGTTGATCGTGGGTCACGTAGATCATGGTCGCGCCCAGTCGCTTGTGCAGGGCGCGCAGTTCGATCTGCATGATCTCGCGCAATTGCTTGTCCAGTGCCGACAGAGGTTCGTCCATCAAAATCAGTTTGGGCTCGAAGACAATTGCGCGGGCCAGGGCCACGCGCTGACGCTGGCCGCCGGAGAGCGCTGCGATGTTGCGGTCTTCGTAGCCCGACAGCTCGACGGTCGCCAGGGCGCTCTTGACCCTGTCCCGGCTCTTGCTCGCGCTTTCACCGCGTGCGCGCAGCGGGAAGGCGACGTTCTCGCCGACGGTCATGTGCGGGAACAACGCATAGTTCTGAAACACCACGCCGATTTCGCGCTTGTGCGGCGGCATCAAGGTGACGTCGCGTTCACCGAAGAAAATGCTCCCGGAACTAACCCGAATGAAGCCGCCAAGAATGCTCAGCAACGTGGTCTTACCCGACCCCGAAGGCCCCAGCAAAGACATGAACTCCCCGGCTTCCACCTTGAGATCCACATTGTTCAGCGCTTTGAGGTTGCCGTAGTGTTTGCACACCTTGTTCACGCTGACCGATTCAAAACCTTCAGTGAAATTCATTAAGCATCCTCCTCTGCAGAGCCGGGGATTACCCGAACCGTCTGCCAGTCATCTGAACACAGGCCCAAACCTGATTCGTGCCGTATTGGGGCGTCGGACCGACAGGATCTGCTGTCCGACGCGTAGGGTGTCAGTCAGTCAGGCAATCAACCCAACCCGCCGATGTGCCAGGCCTTCACTTCCAGGAACTCGTCCAGTCCGTACTTTGAGCCTTCGCGACCGGTGCCTGATTGCTTCATGCCACCGAAGGGCGCGACCTCCATCGAAATGATCCCGGTGTTCAGGCCGACCATGCCGAATTCCAGACGTTCGCCGACGCGCCAGGCGCGGCGCATGTCCTGGGTGAAGTAGTAGGCGCCGAGCCCGTAAGGCGTGGCGTTGGCCAGCGCCAGTGCCTCGTTTTCGTCCTTGAAGCGGAACAACGGCGCGACGGGGCCAAAGGTTTCTTCAGTGGCCAGCAACATTTCGGGGTTGGCGTCGCGTAACACCGTGGGCTGCACGTAAAGCCCTTCACCTTGAGGGGCTCCGCCGATCGCCAGGCTGGCGCCTTTCTCCAGGGCATCGTTGATGTGCCTGGCCACTTTTTCGACGGCCGCCGCGTTGATCAACGGCCCGATCGTGACACCGCTTTGCAGGCCATCACCCACTTTCAGCTCGGCCACCGCAGCGCTCAAGCGTTCGGCGAAACGGTCGTAGATACCGTCTTGCACCAGAATCCGGTTGGCGCAGACACAGGTCTGTCCGGCGTTGCGAAACTTGCTCTGCATGACACCGGCGATCGCCAGATCCAGATCGGCGTCGTCGAACACGATGAAAGGGGCGTTGCCGCCGAGCTCAAGGCTCAGACGTTTGATGGTTGCCGCGCACTGGCTCATCAGCAGTTGGCCGATCCGGGTGGAGCCTGTAAACGACAGCTTGCGCACGGCGGGATTGGCGGTCATCTCGCCGCCGACGCCTGCGGGCATGCCGGTCAGCACGTTGAACACGCCCGCAGGAATCCCGGCGCGCTCGGCGAGCACCGCCAGGGCAAGCGCCGACAGCGGGGTCATGTCCGAAGGTTTGACCAGTACGGTACAGCCTGCCGCCAGCGCCGGGGCGCATTTGCGGGTGATCATCGCGTTGGGGAAGTTCCACGGGGTGATCGCCGCGACCACGCCGATCGGTTGCTTGAGCACCAGAATGCGTCGATCGGCAGCCGGCGCGGGAATGGTGTCGCCGTAGATGCGTCTGGCTTCTTCGGCGAACCATTTGACGAAGCTGGCGCCGTAGGCGATTTCACCGCGAGACTCGGCCAGCGGTTTTCCCTGTTCGGCGGTCATGATCAGCGCCAGGTCTTCCTGGTTTTCCATGATCAGCGCAAACCAGGTCTCAAGGTAGCGCGCACGTTCTGCTGCCGGCACTTCACGCCATGAAGCGAATCGTGCCTCGGCGGCTTCGATGGCGCGGCGGGTTTCGCTTGCCTGAAGCGCCGGAACGCGCGCGATGACACTGCCGTCGGCGGGGTTGGTCACGTCGATTGTTGCGCCGTCATCGGCCTCGATCCAGGCGCCGTTGGCATAGGCGCGCTCGACAAGCAGGGAAGGGTCACGCAGTTGGCTTTTCAACATGATCTGGGGCCTTGAGGGTGCGAACGATGGCTTCATTGTAAAAACGCCCGCCCAGTGGCCGATGCCGAGATGAAGGGTTGAGCGGGTGATTGATGCTGAATTGCGAGGATTGACGGCAGGCTCTGCTGGGGTGCGAAACACGACGGCCTCTGTAGGAGCGCGCTTGCCCGCGATTGCGGCGTGTCAGCGAGAAAAGATTGACTGACACACCGCAATCACGGGCAAGCGCGCTCCTACGGTTGCGAGGTTCTCAACCCTGCTTATTGCGGCCCGCGATCACCACCAGAATCAGCGACGCCAGAATCAGGATCGAACTGATGGCCGCGATGGTCGGGTCGATCTCGTCGCGCAGCGCGGTGAACATACGCTTGGTCAAGGTCTGGTTGTCGCCGCCTGAGATAAACAGTGCCACCACGGTTTCATCCAGGGAGGTGATGAAGGCAAACAGCGTGGCCGAGACCACACTCGGTTTGATCTGCGGCAGGGTCACGGCCATGAAGGCCCGAAAGCGGTTCATGCCCAGGCTGCGGGCCACCATCTCCTGAGACATGTCGAAGTTACGCAGCCCTGCCAGCAGCGCAATGATCACGTAAGGCAATGCCAGCATGATGTGCGCCAGCACCAACCCGGTCATGGTGCTGATCAGACCGACCCGTGCGTAGACAAAGAACACCCCCGCTGCGATCAGGATGATGGGGACCATCATCGGCAGCAGCAGAATGATCTGCAGCGTGCGCACGATCTTCAGGCTCGAGTTATTGATGGCGTACGCTGCCGCCATGCCGATGGGCAGGCTGATCACCATGGTGAAAAACGCAGTGATCAGGCTGACCCGTGCGGCGGACATCCACTCCACGCTGTTGAAGAACGCTTCGTACCAGTGGAATGACCACTGCTTGGGCGGGAACTGCAAAAAGCGCGCTTCGGAAAACGACATCGGGACGACGATCAGCACCGGGATGATCAGGTACAGCAGGATCGCCGCCACCACCACGGTGAACAGCAGGTGCGAGAGTTTGAGGTGACGCAGGTTGGCAAGCAGGTTCATTTAGCGCGCTCCCAGAATGCGTTCGATGGGGATGAAGCGGTTGATGCCCCAGAAAATCAGGAACACCACGAACAGCAGCACCAGGCCGACTGCGCTGGCCGCGCCCCAGGCGTGGTACAGCTCGACGTTGCGTTGCACCAGCATCGACACCAGGATCGTGCGGCCACCGCCCAGCAGTTCCGGGGTGATGAAAAAGCCGAGGCAGATCACGAACACCAGAATCGAGCCCGCCATGATCCCCGGAGCGGCCATCGGCAGGAACACCCGGCGGAAGGTATAGAAGGGTTTGGCGCCCAGGCTCTCGGAGGCCTGCATCAGGTCTTGGGGAATCTTCTTCATGACCGAGTACAGCGGCAGGACCATGAAGGGCAGCATCACATGCAGCGTGCCGATCACGGTGCCGGTGGTGTTGTGCATCAGGTTGAGGGGTTGGTCGATGATGCCCAGGTCGATCAGCGTCTGGTTAACCAGACCGCGGCGCTGCAGCAGCACCAGCCAGGCGTAAGAGCGCACCAGCACGCTGGTCCAGAACGGCAGGATCACGCAGATCAGCACCAGGTTGGCCCAGAACCCGTGAAGGCGCGACGCGGCATAGGCAATGGGAAACCCCATCACAATGGACAGAATCGTGACCAGGAAACTGATCTTGAAGGTCAGGGCAAACGTGTCCCAGTAAATCGTCTCCTGAAAGATCCTGGCGTAGTTGGCCAGGGAGAATCCCTCTTCGGTCTGAACGGACTGAAAAGCCAGCCAGCACAGCGGCATGATGAGCAGCACCACGACCATCACCAGCGCTGGCGTGAGCAGTAACAGCATCGAGGTGTTTTCCTTGCGCTCCTCACGTGCCAGCGCGTGCTCGTTGGTCAACGGCGGCGGTAGCTGATCGCTGGAGTCAGGCAGGGATTTGGCGAGATACGCGTTGGACATAGATCCTCCCATTACTTTTTCTGAACGAAGGACAACCAGCGCTCTTCGGCTTTGACGCCTGCGTCCGACGCCCACCACTGCGCGGAAAGCAGCGCCTGACGCGACAGGTTTTCCGGAGAGGACGGCAGCTTGGCTTCACGCTCGGCCGGTATCACGCCGGTCTTGAATGCTTCCGGGTTCAGCGGGCCGTAATCGATGATCATCGGCAGCGCGGCCTGCAGCTTGGCGTCTATGGCTTCATTGACGAACTTCATCGCCGCTGCCTTGTGAGGGGTGCCTTTGAGTACGCACAGCGAGTTGGTTTCCAGCACACCCTGGTTGTAATCGAAGGCGACCGGCGCGCCCGCCGCCTGTACCGCACTGATGCGACCGTTCCAGGCCTGGATCATGTCCACTTCGCCGTCGCTGATCAGTTGTGCCGACTGACCTCCCGACGTCCACCAGGTGGCGATGTCCGGCTTGATCTGCTCAAGCTTGCGGAAAGCCCGGTCAACGTCCAGTGGATAGAGTTTGTCGGCGGATACGCCATCGGCCATCAGCGCTATTTCCAGCGTAGGACGAGGCAAGTTACGCAGCGAGCGTTGGCCCGGGTATTTTTTCGTGTCCCAGAAATCGGCCCAGGTCTTGGGGACGTCCTTTCCTTTGAACGCGTCGGTGCGATAGGCGAGCACGGTGGAATAGCTGATGTAGCCGACGCTGTAGTCGTCTTTCAGCGTGGCGGGCAACTGCGCCGCATTGGGGATCAGACTGAGGTCCAGTTTTTCGAACAGTCCCTCAGCCTCGCCGCGAATGCAGTCGCCGGTGGGCAGGTCCACCACATCCCACGTGACCTTGCCACTTTCCACCTGGGTCTTGATGACGGGGTAGGCCTTGGGCGAACTGTCCTGCTTGAGGGTCAGCCCCAATCGTTTGGCCGCAGGTTCCAGGATCGCTTTGCTCTGGGCTTCTTGATATGCGCCACCCTGGGACACGAATGTGATGTCTTCGGCAAACGCCTGGGAGGTGCCACCGATCAGTAGCGCCAGGCTCGCCAGTCTGAAAACTTTGCTACGCGTTTTACTCATGTGAAGACTCCGGATGGTTGGCAGATTTCATAAGCGAGCTGGAGGTTTTGTTATCGGTCGCTCTGCGGGACCATGCTCACTTAATGTACTGGCTTGTCCATGCGCGAAGAGGGCATAAATGCGTGGCTGAAAAGTGCTTTATTGCGAAATTGTGAACCGGGACGGCATCTCCTGCGTTTGCCGCCGTCGGACATTCCCTGCGCACGAATTGCTTTTTTCTGACAGTGGCCTGAACCGAAACTGAACGGTTTTCTCGATGAAACAAGAAAACCTTTGGTTACCTGAACTTATCTGCCTTTTCCCCCTCTCATGCCGGTAGCCATTGATCGCGGCGGCCTGATAAGCTCGCGGCTTTACTCGTTTGCCCTATTGGCGCATGAACAAGGAAACAGGATGAAACAGCATCGGTTGGCAGCGGCGATTGCCCTGGTCGGTCTGGTACTCGCGGGCTGCGATAAGCAAGCCAGCACCGTTGAGCTGAAAACCCCGGCACAAAAAGCCTCTTATGGCATCGGCCTGAACATGGGCAAAAGCCTGGCTCAGGAAGGCATGGACGATCTGGATTCCAAAGCCGTAGCGCTGGGTATCGAAGACGCCGTCGGCAAGAAAGAGCAGAAGCTCAAAGACGAAGAGCTGGTAGCAGCCTTCGGCGAGCTGCAGAAGCGTGCTGAAGAGCGCATGGCCAAAATGAGCGAAGAGTCGGCAGCCGCTGGCAAGAAATTCCTCGAAGAAAACGGCAAGCGCAAGGAAGTCACCACGACTGCTTCCGGCCTGCAATACGAAATCATCAAGAAAGCTGACGGTCCAGTTCCTAAGCCAACTGACGTCGTGACCGTTCACTACGAAGGCAAGCTGACTGACGGCAAAGTGTTCGACAGCTCGGTTGAGCGCGGTAGCCCGATCGATCTGCCGGTCAGCGGTGTGATCCCGGGTTGGGTCGAAGGCCTGCAACTGATGCACGTCGGCGAGAAGATCAAGCTCTACATTCCTAGCGAACTGGCTTACGGCGCGCAGAGCCCGAGCCCGATGATTCCGGCCAACTCGGTACTGGTCTTCGACCTGGAACTGCTGGGTATCAAGGATCCGGCTGCTGCAGGTAACGACGCCGCTGGCGGCGCTGCTGGCGCGGACGAGGAAGAAGAAGCTGCACCGGCTCCAGAACCTGCGAAGCCTGCAGCCAAGAAGTAATCGATACCTCGATTGCCGCTTGTACGAAATGCCCCGTCTCGACGGGGCATTTTCATTTTTGTTGAAAAGAAATCGAACCGGGCAGGGTAGGTAGAGTCCCAATACCGTTGGCAGACCGGGCAAATGTCGAGATTTTTTGTCGGTGCGGACAGGTTTGAAGCGTGCGTCGGGAGCGTCGACATCCACCTGAGTCAACGGTTTTTGCGTTGGGTGATGTGAGTAAAAAACGCGCGATTTAAGCAAAACCCTTATGGTACGGGCGTTCCAGCGCCGAAAAGCGGGTCTGTTCACAAGGTTATCCACAATTTGTGTGGATAACCTTGTGCGCGTGAGGCTGTGCATGCGGTTGAGCGGCTTGCAACCGAGGCGATTGGCCGTCAGGTCGATTTTTATCGATATCGCGGGAGTGAATATGAAAGCACCCTGGAACTTCATTCGTTACCTGCCCATGGCCAAGCGGCTCATGGCGGCAGGCCGGTTGCCCGCCTTGTTGTTCGCCGTGGCGGGCAAGGCTGCCAGTGAAGGCAATCGACTAGGCAAGCTCAAGGATGATTTGAAACTGCTTCAGGCGCTCTGTCTGGCTTACTGGCGGGGTGAGTATCGTGCCATCAGCGGCAAGGCGATCTTGTCGGTGGTGGCGGGCCTGATGTATTTCCTCAGCCCGCTGGATGCGATTCCGGACTGGATACCCGGTCTGGGCATGCTTGATGACATCGCGGTTCTGGCTTGGGTGATGAAGAATCTTGAGGCCGAGCTCAATGCGTTCCGCGCCTGGCGTGCTCGCCAAAACCCCGAGAAACTCGCGGTGGTCGAGCGGCTGCCGCCAACACCCAGGTTGCTTGAGAAAGAAAAGAAGGATTGAGCCAGAAAACCTCCGGGAAAAGTCGCATCTGAGAAAGCCGTGTCGATCAGGCGCACGCAAGTTCTACCCATCCACTGTTAAGATGCCGCCAATACAGAGAAAAAGACTACAAGAAAGACTTTTTTGTCCTACAGGGGGTGGTATGGATCTTCAGGTTATTTCTCGCGACGGAGAGCCGGAGTACGCGGTGCTGCCCTGGGCGCAATATCAGGCGCTGTTGCAGGCCGCTGGCGGCGTTCAGCCTCAGAATGCCGCATCCGCTGCTCAGCCTGTCGATTTCCCCGCTTCTGTTTCTCACGATTACCCCGCTTTTGATCAGATTGGCCCGCTGCGTCAGGCCAAGGGGCTGGAGCTGGCGCAACTCGCCCGCGCGGTGGGCATCAGCCCTTCGTATCTGGAGTTGATCGAGAATGGCACGCGGCAGCCCGACGCGGCTATTCGACGAAGCCTTGCCTGGGAGTTAGGCGTCCCTGGCTGGCGAGGTGAGCCGTGAGCGTGCGCATCAGCCGTCAGCATTGGGAAGCGCTGTTGGCTGAACTGGATCTGGCGCGTCGGCAACGGCATCTGGTCACTTATCGCGCGTTGTTGGAGCGCCTGCAACTCCCCAGCCCGGCCATGCAAACCCTGACCGCAGCCCTCGAGCACCTCGCCGCCATCGATGCCCGGGCCGAGCAACCGCTGCGCAGTTCGCTGGTCATCAGCCAGGGCGCCAGCCGGCTGCCGCGCACGGGCTTCTTCGAATGCGCCGAACGCCTCGGTCGTTTTTCCGGCCCCTCCGACGGGGTTGCTGCAGCCTCTTGGCATGCCTCTGAAGTGGTCCGCGTGTTCGAGTTCGAGTATCCGGAAGAGGCGAAGCCGGAATAAATTTATCGTCTGCGCCTACGCAAACTGGCGGATCCTACGCTGTTCTTTGGAGCCGGCTTGGTGCGGGCCGCGTTCGGACGAATGCGTTGGGTCAGGGGCATCCATGGTGACTGAGCCACCTCATTCGCTGCCCTCGTAACCTCGGACGTCTCCTACAGGGATTATCGGTGTTCCGGGAATCTGGGGCAGGCACCGACCTTGTGAGAGCCGGCTTGGTGCGGGCCGCGTTCGGACGAATGCGGTGGGTCAGGGGCATCCATGGTGACTGAGTCACCGCATTCGCTGCCCTCGTAACCTCGGACGTCTCCCACAGAGACCGGGTTGATGCACGAACCTATGTCCAGACCTCGGAACTTGTGGGAGCCGGCTTGGTGCGGCTGCGTTCGGACGAATGCGGTGGCGCTGGAACGTATAGAGTGTCTGACACCGCGCGACGATGGAATTTAGCTCCCCGAAATCGCCTGATTCAACGCAACCATCACCTCCGCTTCCCGCGTGTCGATCACATGCACGCTGGCGCCAAGCACGTCTTTGGCGTGGTGCTTGGCCTGTGAGGCGAGTTCGGCGAGCTGGCTGGCGTCCAGGCTGCTGCAGACCTCTGGGTGCAGGTGCACCACGCCTATCGACAACGACAGCAGCGCAAATTCCTGGCGCTGACCCTGGCGGTTGAGGGCGATGAAGCAGCCCGCTTCAAGATGCTCGGCGCGGTAGAAGCGTCGGCACTGGTTCTGAAAATCTTCCAGCAGCAGGTTCAAACGTTTGCGCCAGTCTTCGGAGCCCAGCACCATCAGGAAATCGTCGCCCCCGATGTGGCCGACGAAGTCGCGGCTGGGGTCGATGCGGTCGTTCAGACATTGCGCCAGGCACAGCAACACTTCATCGCCACGGCCATAGCCGTAGAGGTCGTTGAAGGGTTTGAAGCTGTCGATGTCGACGTAGCAGATCATCGATTCGCGGCCCTGTTGCAGCAGGCGCGTCAGGCACTGCTGGATCGGTACGTTGCCCGGTAACAGGGTCAACGGGTTGGCATAGCGTGCTTGCTGGATCTTCAGCTCGGTGATCAGTTTGAGGACGTCGATCACCCGGCCCAGGCCCAGGTACACGCCGTGCTGCATGATGATGAAGTCCTCTTCGATGCGTTGCCGCGCGCGGCTGGTGATCAATCGGCTGACCTGCTGCAACGACTGGCTCAATTCCACCGCAAGGAAATCGTCGCTCATCAGCCGGCTGATCGGCTTGCGGGCGTAGATCTCGGTCGCGAACGGCTGCAGCAGGACGTCCGACAAGGTGTGACGGTGGACGATGCCGATCGGGTGCTGCTGGTCATCCAGCACCGCCAGAGAATTAAGGTTCGCCTGCTTGCGAAAGGCTTCCAGCACTGCGGCGGTCGGCGTGGTTTGCTGCACCGCAGGCACCGAGTTAAGGAGCGCGCTCAGGTCGCTGCCTTCTTCAGTCAGCACCACCGCCGTGGGGTCGATCTTGGGCAGTAGCGCACGGGCATCACGGGGCGGGTGCTCTTGCGGGCGGCACAGCAAATAGCCCTGGACCAGTTCGACGCCCATGTCGATCAAGACGGCCAGCTCTTCCTGCAACTCGATGCCTTCGGCGATGACCAGCGCTCGCGAAGCTTTGGCCATTTGCAACATGGAGCCGACGAATTCACGCTTCACCGCGTCCTGATGAATGCCGTCGATGAAGTGGCGGTCGATCTTGACGTAATCCGGACGCAATTCGGACCACAGCCGCAGGCTCGAGTAGCCGGCGCCCAGGTCATCGAGCGCAATCGAAAACCCCATGTCGCGGTAATGGTAGAGCGCGTTGTACAGCAGCCCGAAATCGTCGGTGGGCGTCTGCTCGGTCAGTTCGATCACCACTTGGCTCGGCGGAATGCCATAGCGCTGCAACAGCTGAAGCGTGCGCCCCGGTGGGTGCGAAGGTTCAAGAAGCGATTCGGGCGAGATGTTCAGGAACAGTTTGCCTTCCAGCTTCTGCTCGCTGAAGCGACGACAGGCGGACTCGCGACAGGCCAGTTCCAGTTCGCTCAGACGACCGGCCTGGCGGGCCACGGCAAACAGACTGACAGGGGAGTGCAGCGCGCTGTTGGACGGACCACGGGTCAAGGCTTCGTAGCCCAGAATGCGGCGGTCTGACAGCGACACAATCGGTTGGAACAGGCTGTACACGTCGCGGTGAGTCAGAATTGCACTCAAAGCGCTCAGCTGTTCGGTCACGGTCATGGCAATCTCGGGGCAAGAAAAAGGGGCTCGACGCCTGTAGCGCCGAGCCCCCGTATTTCACGACAGATTCATGACTGTTTGATGACGATTTGCCACCATCTCGTCATCTTTCATGACGAGCCGATCACGGTTTTACTTTTTTGCGACGGAACCACTCAGGCCCAGGTAATCGATAAGGATTCGCCCGGTTTCCGACAGGTAAGCGTCGTCTTCCGGTTTGGTCTTGTCGTCATCCACGGGCAGTGCGTCTTCGTCCTCTTTCTTCAGCTCTTTGAGCGGTTCTTCGCCCTTGGCTTTGCGACGGGTGTTTTCCATCACCAGTTGCTTGCTCTCGACGTCGGCGTGCTCCGCGCGACGCTCGGCTTCGTTCAGGCTGACGGTTTTTTCGCTCATCAGTTTCTTGGCCAGCGCCAGCTTCTGCTCGACGAACACGAACTCGGCGTCTTTGGCCGAACGTACGTCGTGGCGAGATTGCAGTTGGGCCAGGAACGGTTTGAACGGGTCCACTGCCGGCTTGATGGCAGGCTTGATGGTGTCGTAGGTCATCGCTTCAGGCAGCGCGCTTTCGCCGATTTCCTTGGTGTCGATGATCGACGGGTAGGCGATGTCAGGGAGAACGCCCTGATGCTGGGTGCTCTGACCGGAAACCCGGTAGAACTTGGCCAATGTCAGTTTGAGTTCGCCGTGGTTCAGCGGCTGAATCGTCTGCACGGTGCCTTTGCCGAAGGTCTGGCCACCGATGATCAGCGCGCGGTGATAGTCCTGCATGGCGCCGGCGAAAATCTCCGAAGCCGAAGCGGACAAGCGGTTGACCAGAAGCGCCATCGGGCCTTTGTAGAACGCGCCGCTGTTCTCGTCTTCCAGCACGTCGACCTTGCCGTCAGCGTTACGCACCAGCACGGTCGGGCCTTTGTCGATAAACAGGCTGGTCAGCTCGGTGGCTTCCTGCAGCGAACCACCGCCGTTGTTGCGCAAATCGATGACCACGCCGTCGACTTTCTCCGACTGCAGCTCGGTCAGCAGTTTCTTCACGTCGCGGGTGGTGCTCTTGTACTCAGGATCGCCAGCGCGGTAAGCCTTGAAGTCCAGATAGAACGCAGGGATCTCGATCACGCCGAGTTTGTAGTCCTTGCCATCCTGGTTCAGGTGCAGGATCGACTTCTTGGCTGCCTGCTCTTCAAGCTTCACGGCCTCGCGGGTGATCGACACGATCTTGGTGGTCTGATCGTTCGGCGCGTTGCTCGCCGGGATGATTTCCAGACGCACCACCGAGCCTTTCGGACCACGGATCAGCTTGACCACTTCGTCCAGACGCCAGCCGATCACGTCGACCATCTCTTTGTCGCCCTGGGCGACGCCGATGATCTTGTCAGCGGTTGCCACCTGTTTGGTCTTGGCGGCAGGGCCGGCCGGAACCAGGCGCACGATCTTGACGTTGTCGTTGTCGCTTTGCAGGACGGCACCGATGCCTTCCAGCGACAAACTCATGTTGATGTCGAAGTTTTCCGCACTGTCAGGTGACAGGTAGTTGGTGTGCGGATCGTAGGACATCGCGAAGGTGTTCAGGTACGCCTGGAAGATGTCCTCGCTGCGGGTCTGACCCAGACGCGCCAGCTGGTTCTTGTAGCGCTTGGTCAGGGTTTCCTGAATCTTCGCCGGGTCTTTGCCCGCGATCTTCAAGCGCAGAACTTCGTCCTTGACGCGCTTGCGCCACAGGTCATCCAGTTCGGCTTCGTTCTTCGGCCAAGGGGCGTCCTTGCGATCAACCAGCAGGGTTTCCTGCGTATTGAGGTCGATCTTGTCGACGCCTTTACTCAATTGGGCCAAGGCGAAGTCCAGACGCGACTTGATGCGGTCCAGATAGCGCTTGTAGATAGTGAATCCCGGGTTCAGGTCGCCGCTCTTGAGGAAGTCGTCGAACTGAAAACGCCATTTGTCGAACTCAGCGATGTCGCTGGCCAGAAAATAGCTGCGCGCAGGGTCCAGCAGTTTCAGATAGCTCTGATAGATGATTTCCGAGCGCTTGTCGTCCAGCGGCGGCTTGCTGTAGTGGTGGCGTTTAAGCAGCTCCACGACGTTCAGGCTGGCGATAACCTCATCGCGATCAGGTTGAAGGTTGTCCCAGCTGTTGGCTGCGAACGAGCTGGCTGACATCGGCAATGCGGCCAGGCCAATGAGTAATGCAAGGGTGGTGCTGGGCAATAATTGCTTCATGCTGATTCGACGCGGGGACAATTGATAACGCATAGTAGGCCGTCTTAGAGGTCGCCGGTTCCGTTCAGATTCGTGAAAGCTACTGCGCTCGACAATACTGCGTTAAAAACAGGCGGGAAATGCTCATTTAGAACACCTAGACTCCGCTTTCCCGCCTGTTTTTGCCTTGTCTTGCCTTCGCTCGTGACGCTTTCACGATTCTGACCCCGAAACTCGGTCGCATAATGCAAGAAAGCCAGAATGCTTCTCTGCACGCTGGCTCAGTCAGAACTCACTATGGAGGCACCGTGAAAGCATTGCAAGGCGTTGAAGGTCACGTGGAATGGGTTGAACAGCCATCACCGACGCTCGATGTGGGGCAAGTTCGCATCAAGGTCGCTGCGGCAGGGCTTAATCGCGCCGATCTGCTGCAACGCGCGGGGCTTTATCCGCCACCGCCAGGCGTCACGGAAATCCTTGGAATGGAGTGTTCCGGTGTGATCGCCGAGGTGGGGTCCGGCACGTCATGGAAGGTCGGAGACCGAGTCTGTGCGCTGGTTGCAGGCGGAGCGATGGCCGAAGAAGTGGTCGTCGACGCACGGCATGTTTTACCCGTACCAGCGGGTATGTCTTTGCATGAAGCTGCTGGCATTCCGGAAGTCTATGCAACGGCCTGGCTAAATCTTTTTCAGTTGGCGGGTCTCAAGCCCGGCGAAAAAGTGTTGCTGCACGCCGGCGCAAGTGGCGTTGGTTCAGCCGCCATTCAGCTGTGCAAGGCGTTTGGCAACCCGTGTTGGGTCAGTGTCGGTTCGGCTGAGCGACTGGCGTACTGCGAGGCACTCGGCGCGCAGGGCGGTGTGATCCGTAACGAGAGTCTGGAGGGTCTGAACGATTTCGCCCCGTTCCACGTGATTCTCGATCCTGTGGGCGCCAACTATGCCGCCCTGAACCTGAAAGTGCTGGGCACTGACGGGCGGCTGGTGTTGATCGGTTTGATGGGCGGGCGCAAGGCCGAACTGGATTTCGCGCAAGTGCTGGGTAAGCGCATCCAGATCCTGGGCTCGACCCTGCGCAGCCGTGACGATCAGTTCAAGGCCGACCTGCTCAGCGACCTGGGTCAGCACGTCTGGCCGCTGTTTACTGAAGGCCGGCTCAAGCCGCAACTGGCTCGCAGTTTCCCGATTCTTGAAGCGGAAGAGGCTTACGCCGAACTGGCGACCAATCAGGTGTCGGGCAAAGTGGTGTTGGTGATCGATCCAACGCTAAGTTAAATCGTTTGGCAGCCTGCGTCATGACCAAGTATGACCGGTCAGTGACGCAGGCCTGTGACACATCCTTGTTTTCTTGTCCTCCCCCTTCTCGTAGCCCGCAGTCCCGTGGGTTCACAGTCTGCTCTGCCTATCAGTTCTGATAGTAGGCACGTTCGGTAATTCGACGCTCAATAAGCACCTGCCCGCCGGTCAGGTTGGGGTCAGCCCTTTTCAGGGGTTGGCGATGACCTGCCAGCCAGCGTTGCGGATCAAAGGTGTTCAGTTGGTCGGATCACCTCGTCGTGACCCATATCAAGGAGCGTTTGAGCATGAATAGGAATGTTTCGGACAGGAACAGCATCGCAAGGGCCGTCGCGAAATACGTCAGGAAGACCGGCCACCTGAGAAAGGCCGGTGCGTTGGCGGATCTTGTGGCGCCGACATTGCCTGATTGGTGGTCGGGTGATCCTGAGTTTGCCGGGCTGGTGCCGCGAGATCAGCAGGAAGAGGCGATGGAGGTTAAAATCGACATCTGGCCAGGTTATACCGACTACACCGATGAGTACGATACCTTGATCTTCGAATGGTGCCGGGAGTCGACCGAGAGCTGGACAGTCTTTCAAGAGATACCCATTAACGGTGGCAGAGATCCTGGCGAGTTCCCTATCCCCATCAGCCTGACAAACGACATCTTCAAAGAAGAAGGGAAATTTTTGCTGCGTTACCAAGTGAAACTTTTCATTGGTGAGCTCAATATCTCGTTAATCACCCCATTTATTATTGATAAAACGCCACCTCACAACAATTTAAAACCCAGTGCTTTGACATTCGTTGACTCGAGCGTGGGGACTGAAGGTATTACCGATGCTTACCTTCAGGCCAATGGCGGATTGAAGGTAACGATCCCTTCCTATTACGACACGCAAAGGGGGGATCGCATTTGGGTCTATGCGTATACGGTCGAAGAGCAGCCGGTCAATTATGTGTATGACGACGAGTTGACGAGCAATCAGGTATTGATTCCCAAGGAGGCATTTAACGGGCTGACCGATGGCAAGATCGACTTCAAATACCAGTTGGTCGATAAAGCCGGTAATGATGGCCCTGATTCTCAGCTTACCGAAACCAGTCTATTGATCAAACCGCTGCCCACGGGGCTGGATAAACCGGTGGTGCCCTTGGCGAGTGACGGGTTGCTGGACCTTGAGGATATCCGGTCGATCCTGCCCCCGGCATCGCGGGCTCTTTCGGTTCCGGTGCACATCAAACGTTATGACAACTGGCAGCCCAAAGATACGGTGATCCTGACATGGGGCGGCGCGCAATCTATCGACCATACGTTGGGGCCCGTACCTGGTGACCCTATCGTGGTCGAGGTCCCCTACAGCCTTATCGCGGCAGACTACGGGACACTGACAGGCGATAAGCCAACGACCGTGTCTTATGTCATTCAACGCGGCAGCAGGACGTTCGATGCGCCTCCTGAAACGATCAACGTGAACCTTTTCGTACCCGGCCCTGTCAATCCGGACCGGCCCGACCCCATCAACAAGCAGCTGCCGCCGGTGACGGTGAAGGGTGGGAGCGGGACTTCTCCGGACAACGTGTTGACGGCCGATGATATAGGGCTGGACGCCACGGTATCGCTCAAACTGTACAACCCGATCGGCTCCGGTGAACGGATGAAGCTGTATTGGAACTCGACTGATAAGTCCGTTGCACGGTATCTCCCGGCCTCGGGATCGGAAGGCCAGGATTACGAGTTCAACGTGCCTTGGGCGGCTATCGCGGCACAGCCCAGCGCGGTGCCGTTGCCGGTCTTTTACACGGTGGATCTTGAATCGGGGGGCGGTAACAAGGAAATGTGCGAACCCACCCTGGTGGATGTGTCGGCGGCGGTGACCGTGCAACTGGCTGAACCGGAGTTTCCCGACGCAGGCAGCACCGCCACGGGTGACCCGATACTCAACTGCTCCTCCTTCATGGGGCCCGATCAAGAGGTCACCGTCTTCATTCCCGGCAACAGCCCCCATTTGAAAGGCGGGGAAACACTGAATTTTACCTGGCAGTGCTACGACAAGCGTGACGGATTGGCTGGGGACGAAGCAGGAACGCCACAAAAGTGGTCAAAAACGGTTACACCGACTGAAGTTGCCGACGGTTTCACTTTTACCGTGGGGCCTTTCGATGACTACATAAAGCCTGTCGAAAAAAACGGTGCGGTTCGGTTGACCTATGTCTCAGATACGACCCCTCCACTCTCGGGAGAGGCACTTATTCGGGCATCAGCGTGGGATGCGGCAGGCTATTGCGAGTTCAAGCCCTAGTCGTTGCGTTCGAGATAAACCCGCAGTTAACGGCGATACCCAGTCAAAGGAAGGCCGCCCTCGGGCGGCCTTCTTTTTCTCGATTACGCGTGCCGGACGACGCGGACGAACGGTAAAGCTCCGTAATTGTAGGAAGCTACGCTCAAAATTATAGGACACGTCCTACAGAGCAGCGCGCCAGACGTGAGTAGTCTTCACGGCCCTTTCCTTCGGCGACGTCAGCAGTACCGTGGGATTTTCCTTTAATGCCATGGAGCGTTGCGATGAGTGGATCACTTGTCTGTGTATCAAGGATATTCAAACCCTCATGTTTTCTGTCACTGGCCACCCTGTGCGTCAGCGCCGCCCACGCGGCGAATGTGAACCCTGGCGACTCCGCCGTGGTGAGCCCGGGCGATGCTGTTGATCGCTGGTCCCTGGGTTCAGGCTCCAGCCTGATCGTCAACGGCGCTCAGACCCTCGCCATCACCGCTGCTCCAGCTGCCACCGTGACGATCAACCCTGGAAGCAGCACGCAGGCGATCAGCGTGCTCGAGGGTTCTGTGGTCACCATCAGCGATTCGAACGTCAGTGCTGCTCCTGGCCAGTCGTTTGGTATGGCGATAACCGGCAGTTCAGCTGCGCTGACCAATACCAACGTCAGTAATGCCAACGGTGTCGGAATCAGTGGATCTCAGGACGGCACCACGAAAATTGGCAGTCGCTTCAGCATCCTCGGCGGGACTGTCAGCGGCGGCCTGGGCGGGATCACGCTCTCAGAGCAGAGCACCCTGGACATGGATGGCACTCAGGTCACAGGAACAGGTGCAACCAGTTACGGCGTGCTCGCGTTCGGGTCAGACATGACCCTGCGCAACAGCACCATCACCGGTGGCCTCAACGGCATCGTTTATCGCGGTACCGGGACCACCACCCGCGTCGGCACGACTAACCTGGACGGTACTCATGTCGAGGGGCAAAGCGGTTCAGCGATTCTTCTGAGTGGCAGGAGAGTGCCGGTGGAGTTCAACCTCAACCTGCTCAACGGCACCACGCTGACCGGCGGCAACGGTAATGCACTGGAGGTGACTGATTCAGCCGTCGCCAATGTTCTGGTACAACGAAGTACGATCGTCGGTAACGTTCAGGTCACCAATAACAGCACCACTAATCTGGCCGTCAACCAGGGCTCCCTGACCGGCGACATCGTGGTCGATGGCACGAGCCAGGGCGCCTTGTCCCTGCAAAATCAGGCAACGTTCACCGGCAACCTGATCAATGTCGACAACGTTGCCATTGGCGATCAATCCACCTGGAACATGGTGGCGTCCAACACCATTGGTTCTCTGGCGATGAATGGCGGCGCGGTCAAGTTCGGAGGCGCCGATCAGTTCTATCAACTGAACGTGGCGAACCTTTCAGGCAGTGGCACGTTCATCATGGACGTCGATTACGCCACCAATCAGCACGACACACTGAACGTGACCGGCACCGCAACGGGCAATCATACCTTGTTGATTGCCGGCTCCGGCGTCGACCCGGTTTCACCGCAGCAACTGACGGTCGTTCAGACCGCCGCAGGCGATGCCACCTTCGCACTGGCCGGTGGACGGGCGGTGGACGTGGGGACGTTTTCATATGACCTGGCGTCGGCCAGCAATGGTTCGGGCGGAACTGACTGGTTCCTCGACCCGGCCAGCAAAACCATCAGCCCCGGGACGGCCTCTGCATTGGCCTTGTTCAATACGGCGCCGACGGTCTGGTACGGCGAGCTCACCTCGTTGCGCAGCCGGATGGGCGAGCTGCGGCTCAACAAGGGCGACACCGGCGTCTGGATGCGCACTTACGGCAACAAGTATGACGTGAGTCAGTCATCCGGTCTGGGCTACAAGCAGACCCAATATGGCTTCTCACTGGGCGCGGATGCGCCGTTGCCGGTCGGTGACGGTCAGTGGCTGGTGGGGGTGCTGGCGGGCCAGAGCAATTCCAGTCTTGATCTCAGTCGCGGCACGTCCGGTTCTGTCAAAAGCTATTACGCGGGTGTGTACACCACCTGGCTTGATCAAGACAGTGGTTATTACTTTGATGGCGTACTCAAATTCAACCGCTTTCGCAACGATGCCAAGGTCAGCATGAGCGACGGTACCCGCGCCAAGGGCAATTACGATAACTCGGGCGCTGGCGGTTCGCTGGAGTTCGGACGCCATATCAAACTGGACGACGGCTACTTCGTTGAGCCTTTCACCCAACTGTCCGCTGTGGTGATTCAGGGCAAGGGCTTCACCCTCGATAACGACATGCAGGCCGACGGTGACCGCTCCCGCTCATTGCTGGGCAAGGTCGGTGTGACGGTAGGGCGCAATTTCGCGCTGGACAACGGCAGTGTCTTGCAGCCTTACGTCAAGGTGGCGGGTGCTCACGAGTTCGCCAAGAACAACCGGGTGGTGGTCAACGACAATACCTTCAATAACGACCTCTCGGGATCGCGAGCCGAACTGGGCGCAGGGGTTGCCGTGGCGTTCTCGCAGAACCTGCAGATGCATGCGGATTTCGACTACGCCAATGGCGAGAACATCGAGCAGCCGCTGGGCGCCAATCTCGGTGTGCGCTACAGCTGGTAACTAGCGTCAGCGCCATCCTCAAAAAGCCCCTCACTCGCGAGGGGCTTTTTTTGGCTCACGTCCAGCTGTGAATCGGCCAGCCAGCCTTCTGCGCGGCCTCCCGAAGCACCGGATCGGGGTTCACCACGTGGGGGAAATCGACCTTCTGCAACAGTGGCAGGTCGTTGCGTGAGTCTGAGTAGAAACTGGCGCCTTCGAGGTTTTCGCCTTCCTGATCCAGCCACTCCATCAAACGGGTGATCTTGCCTTCGCGGTACGTCAGCACGCCTTGGGTCTTGCCGCTGTAGACGCCGTGGGCGATGTCCAGATCAATGGCGAGCACTTCATCGACGCCGATTCGCTCGGCAATGGGTTTGACCAGATGCACACCGGACGCCGAGATGATGAGGATGCGGTCACCGGCCGCGCGGTGTTCGGCGATGGCTTTGGTAGCGTCGCTGAAAATGATCGGTTCGATGAAGTCCTCGACCCAGGGCCCCACCAGAAAATCCACTTCTTCAGGCGTGCGACCGATCATGGGTTCGAGGCTGAACGCCATGTAGTCTTCCATCGCCAGATCGCCCTTGCTGTAAGCCTCCATCAGTTCATGGTCTTTCTTGATGAAGGACTCGGGATCGACCCAGCCCAGACGGCCCATCTGCTCGCTCCACAGGCTGGCGCAGTCACCATGAATCAGGGTTTCGTCCAGGTCGAATATTGCTAATGCCATTACCGCTGTCCTCTTTTTTGATACTTACGCAATCATTTGTAGGAGCGTGGCTTGTCCCGCGATCGGCGGGGAACCCGCCGTGAAACCTGAGAAGCGGCTAGCTCTGAAAGACCGTGTCTGTCGGGTTTGCTGCCGGCTCCCGGCAGATCGCGGGACAAGCCACGCTCCTACAGGATCGCGGTCGTCGACAAAGGTCGTGCAACATTGGATTCAGGCCACTTCACACAGCGCCGAATCTTCAATGTTCAGGGTGACGCGCTGGCCGTTCGGGTGCAAGTCATTGGCCGAACGGTTGAGCACATCGACCACCAGTTCCACACCTCGCGCTTCGACACGATAACGGATCACATTGCCCAGCAGGCTGTGGCTGCGCACTTCGCCTTCCAGCGAGCCGGTCAGGCTCAGTTGAATGGCTTCTGGCCGGATCGCCACACGGCTGCTGATCGGGCGCTGCATCAGGCGGCTGGCGGCGTCGGGTTCCAGCAGGTTGTAGTTACCGATGAAGCCGGCGGCGAACGCATCGACCGGCGCGGTGTACAGGGTTTCGGCATCGCCGCTCTGCACGATCCGACCCTGGTTCATCAGGAAGATCCGGTCCGACATGGTCAGCGCCTCTTCCTGATCATGGGTCACGAAAATCGTGGTCAGGCCCAGTTCCTGCTGGATCGCCCGGATCTGTTCGCGCAGGTGTTTGCGAATGCGTGCATCCAGCGCCGACAGCGGTTCGTCGAGCAGCAGCAGGCGAGGGCGGGTCACCAGTGAGCGCGCCAGCGCCACACGCTGGCACTGGCCGCCCGACATCTGGTGCGGATAACGTTTGGCGAGCTCGGTCAGCTCCACCAGCTTCAGCACCTCGGCCACGCGCTGTCTGGTTTCATCGGCGCTGACCTTCTGCATGCGCAAGCCGAAGGCGACGTTTTGCTCCACGTTCATGTTGGGGAACAGCGCATAGCTCTGGAACACCATCCCGATGCCGCGCTTCTGCGGCGACACCGGCACGATGTTCTTGCCGTCGAGGAAGATCCGCCCGCTGGTGACCGAGGTCAGCCCGGCGATGCAGCGCAAAAGGGTGGATTTACCGCAGCCGGACGGGCCGAGCAGGGTCACGAACTCGCCCTTGTTGATCACGCAGTTGATGTCACTGAAGACCGCTGTGCTGGCGTAGTTCTTTTGCAGGTTTTCGACACTGACGAAGCTCATATCAGTCTTTGTCCTTGTTGAGTCGATTGGCCGCCCAAGTCAGCAGCAATACGAAGAAGAAATAAGAGATCACCAGCGCGCTGTTGAAGTGTCCGCTGCTGTTGCGCATGTTGTTCAGGTAAACCTGCAGCGTTTCGTAGCGGGTGCCGACCAGCAGGTTGGCGAACACAAACTCACCGAACAGGAAGGAGAACGACAGCAGCAGGGCGATCATCAGGCCTTTGCGCAGGTTCGGCAGCACGACCAGAAACGCCGCCTGAAAGGTACTGGCGCCGAGCAACTGAGCCGCGTCCATCAGGTCGACCAGGTTGATCGCCTGGAGGTTGTTGGTGATCGCCCGGTACATGAAGGGCAGGGCAATGGTGAAGTAGCAACCGATCAGGATCCACGGCGTGCCGACCATCGCCAGCGGCCCGGAACCGTAGAGCTGCAGCAGCCCGACCGACGACACCACCGGCGGCACGGCGAACGGCAACAGGATCAGGATATTCATCAGCGCGTCGAGTTTCGGGAAGTGGTAATGCACCACGAACAACAGCGGCAGGATCAGCACCACCGACAGGATCAGCGCACCGACACACACCAGCAACGACTGCCCGAACGCCATCAGGAAGCGCGGGTCGCTCCACAGCGCCACGTACCATTTGTAGGTGAAGCCGGCGGGAAGAATGGTGGCCGACCAACTGGTCGCAATGGAGTAAACGAAGGTGCCCAGCAGAGGCGCCAGCAGGATCAGAAACAGGATGTACACCACCACGCGGTGGTAAAGCCCGGCCGGGCCGCGTTCAGCGCGAGACATGGTAGCTCCTCTTCAACAGCCACTGATGAACGATGGTGACCAGGGTCATCATGCCCACCAGAATCATCGCCAGGGCGCTGGCCATGTTCGGGTCCAGCGTGATATCGCCCGCGACCATGGCCGCGATGCGGATGGGCAGGACGTTGAAGTTGCCAGTGGTCAGCGCATACACCGTGGCATAAGCGCCCAGTGCGTTGGCCAGGAGGATCACGAAGGTGCCGAGCAGGGCCGGCGTCAGCACCGGAATGCCGATATGCCGCCAGAAATCCCAGGTGCTGGCGCCCAGCAGGGACGCCGATTCGCGCCAGTCTTCGCGCAGTGCGTCGAACGCGGGGTAAAGCAGCAGCACACCGAGCGGAATCTGGAAGTAGGTGTAGAGGATGATCAGCCCGGTTTTCGAATACAGGTTGAAGTCATCGATGATGCCGGCCTGCTTCAGAATCAACGTCAGCGCGCCGTTGAAGCCCAGCAGGATGATGAACGCGAACGCCAGCGGGACGCCGGAAAAGTTGCTGGTCATGTTGGCGAAGGCGCTGACGAAGTCACGCAGCCGTGACGGCACCTTGCGCAGCGAGTAACTGCCGAGGATCGCGATGACGATGCCGATCAGGCTCGACCAGAAACTGATCTCCAGGCTGTACTGCATGGCCTGTCGGTAGAAGCGCGAGTTGAAGGCCTTGATGAAGTTGTCCACACCCCAACCGGCGTCCGAATACAGGCTGTTGATGGCGACCCAGGCGAGCGGGGCGATCTGAAACGCGATGAAAAAAAGGGCAAAAGGCACCAGGCACAACAGCCCCAGCCATTTGCCGCGACTCTGTGAATTCACTTGAGCACCTCTCTGCAGACGGGTTTGTCGTGGGGCACGCCAAGCAGCTCGCAGACCGTCCCGCAGAGGTCGGTCTGTCTGGGTGACGCTTCGGGATCGAGGCTGAACGCATCGCCGATCACGAACAGCGGCACTTCACGCTCCTCGGGCAGGATGCCGTTGTGCGAGCGGTCGTTGTTCATGCCATGGTCGGCGGTCACCAGCACTTGATAACCGGCGTCCAGCCAGCGCTGCAGGTATTCGGCG